>NZ_CP046884.1:1963497-2290747 GCF_014522205.1 Corynebacterium poyangense
GTTGACGTACTGTCCATCTTCTAATTCTTGGGCTACTCGCACAGCCATTTGTTCTCTACTCCAAGTCACTGGCGCACCTTCTTAATCTCGATGGGGGTTTCTTGCGGACCAACTTCTACGACCCGTTGAACATAAATGCCGGGAACGTGGATCTCATCTGGATCTAGTGCTGGCACAATCTCTTCGACCTGCGCGATGGTCACCTTGGCGCATCGCGCAGCATCCGGATTAAAGTTTCGCGCAGTTTTGGAAAAAACTAGGTTTCCAGCCTGATCTGCTTTCTTGGCGTGCACCAAAGCGAAATCAGCGTTGATTGCTTCTTCGAGCACAAAAAGTTCACCGTTGAACTCACGAGTCTCTTTTGGTTTTGATAACTCGGCTACGCTTCCGTCGGGATTATGCCGCACCGGGATACCACCGTCAGCAACGGGGGTGTTAACTCCAGCAGTCGTGTAAAAGGCGGGAATACCAGCACCCCCGGCGCGCATCCTTTCGGCCAAAGTTCCCTGAGGGGTAAATTCAACAGCAATTTCGCCAGCAAAGTACTGACGTGCGTACTCCTTGTTGTAGCCGATATAGGATCCGATTGTCCGAGAGATCCGATGGTCAGCCAGCAAAATCCCTAAACCCTGACCGTCTGCCCCACAGTTATTGGAGATAATGGTGAGGTCTGTAGCCCCTTGACTGTGCAATGCCTCGATCAGGCGGACGGGAACTCCGACCAGGCCGAATCCGCCTACGGCGATGGAAGCGCCGGAAGGAATATCGGCCACGGCTTCTTGTGGCGAAGGCACTGTCTTGTCAATCATGAAAGGTAGTGTACACTTAGTTCATATATTGCACAATTGTTCTATATACGAACATTTGGGAGGTTCTTTGTGAGGCACACATCCGCCAGAGATTCCTCAACCATTACTCCGGTCCAATCTCTCATCCGGGGGTTAGCCGTAATCCAAACCTTTGGTGCGGAACGCCCCCGTCAAACCCTGACCCAAGTTGCCGAAGCTACCGGCCTTGCCCGAGCCACTGCTCGACGTTTCTTACACACCTTGGTACAGCTTGGCTTTGCTGCCACCGACGGTCATGAATTCTGGCTTACTCCCCGAATTCTCAGCCTCGGCACCGCCTATCTCTCTGGCTTAGGGCTACCCGCTCTGGCTCAGCCTCGGCTCGAACAGCTCTCCCGACAACTTAATGAGTCTGTCTCTATGGCTGTTCTTGATAACACTGACGTGGTGTATGTCAATCGGGTGGCCGTGCGTCGAATCATGACGGTCGGAATTACCATTGGCTCCCGATTCCCCGCTTACGCCACCTCAATGGGGCGCGTATTACTTGCCGACCTCAGCGATAAGGAACTCAAAGAGCATCTTGACCAGGTTGACATAACCAAAATTGCACCTAATACCCTCACTGACTCCAAGACCATTATGAAACGGATCCGTGAGGTCAAAAACCAAGGATGGTGCATTGTAGATCAGGAATTGGAAGCGGGATTGCGGTCATTAGCGGCCCCGGTGCGCAATGCTGAGGGGCGCGTAGTCGCAGCCATTAATACCTCAACCCAGACCGCTGTCCACGATCTGGCCACCCTCCACGAGAAATTCCTACCCGCACTTTTAGAAACAGCTCATGCCATTAGTGAAGATTTGACAGCTACCGGAAAGGATTACCATGACGTCAACTCATGCCGATAACGCCATTGTTCTCTGCCACCCCTTACGCACCCCGGTGGGACGCTATGGCGGCTCTCTGCGATCGGTACCGGTACAGGATCTCGCCACCATCGTGGTCCAAGAAATTATTTCCCGGGCAGGCGAAAACATTAAACCCGAAATCGACGATTTAATTTTAGGACAAGCAACTCCTGGCAGCGCCGCTCCCGCTTTGGGTCGAGTTGTTGCCCTCGACAGCGGTCTTGACCATGTCCCAGGCATGCAACTAGACCGGCGATGTGGCTCTGGACTCCAAGCCATCGGCACCGCCGCCGCACATATCCAAGCTGGTGCGGCCGAACTCATCATTGCCGGCGGGGCAGAATCGATGTCCCGCGCAGAATACTCCGTAGACTCCGACATTCGATGGGGAATTAAAGGCGGAAACCTCAAGCTTAAAGACCGCCTTGCGGAAGGGCGCGAAACAGCTGGCGGCAAGAACCACCCCATTCTAGGCGGCATGATTGAGACTGCCGAAAACCTCCGGGAAGAATACAATATTGCCCGCGAGCCACAAGATCAAATGGCAGTGGAATCACATCAGCGCGCCGTCGCCGCACAGGAAGATGGGCGCTTGGCGGAAGAAATCGTCGCCGTCGGCGACGTCACTAAAGATGAACACCCCCGTCCGGGATCCACGCTGGAGAAACTCTCCACCCTGCGGCCAGTGATGAAGAACAAGGAAGGCTCAACCGTCACCGCTGGCAACGCCTCAGGCCAAAATGATGGCGCCGCAGCGGTGATTGTGACTACCGCTAAGAAAGCTCAAGAAATAGGACTACCCATCGCAGCGGTGCTGCGCGGCTGGGCGGTAGCGGCGGTAGAGCCAGAACGCATGGGAATTGGTCCAGTTCCCGCTACCGCCAAGGTGCTAGAGAGGCTTGGCTTGAGCCTGGAGGACATGGATCTCATCGAACTCAATGAGGCCTTCGCCGCCCAAGCTCTAGCAGTCCTCCAGGAGTGGGGTATCTCCCCCGATGATCCCCGACTCAACCCTCAAGGTTCAGGAATTTCCCTAGGGCACCCGGTAGGGGCGACGGGAGCTCGGCTGGTAGTTAGCGCTGCGCATCAACTGAATCGGAACAACCAAAAGCTCGCGCTCGTGACTATGTGCATTGGCGGGGGCCAGGGTATTGCTGCGGTTATCGAAAACCCGAACGCCTAAAACCTAAGGAGAAAAAATGCCTGTGCTGCACCACAAACGCTATGGAGCCGGACAACCGGTGGTGTTTTTAGGGTCAGTTGCTTCCACGTTGGAGATGTGGGAACCTCAACTAAACGCCCTCAGTCATAGCTATGATGTCATAGCCCTTGACCACCGAGGACACGGGGAATCACCCCTTATTGATGCCCCGACAAGTGTGGCCGAGCTGGCCGAGGACGTTCTAGAAACCTTGGACCAGTTAGACGTCGAGCGCTTTTCCGTAGTGGGATTATCTCTGGGAGGCGCGGTGGCGCAGCACTTATCTGAGCACAGTGGCCGGGTGGAACGAGCAGTATTAATGTGCACAGCTCCAAAATTCGGTGAGGAATCCACCTGGCGAGAGCGCGAAAAATTGACCCGAGAACAAGGTATAGCTCCGATGGTCGATGCCATTTCAGGATTGTGGTTCAGCAAAGAATTCGCTCAACAGCAACCTGCAACCGTAGACCGGTTCCGCACAATGATAGCGGGCATCTCCGGGATTGGATATGCCGCATGTTGCACCGCGCTTGCCGTCTTTGATCGGCGCACCTCCCCCGCCCTTCCAGTCCCCACCCTCACTATTGCGGGGGATCAGGACGCTTCGACGCCGCCGGATGTCGTAGCACAATTAGGCAGTAACTCTCTCGTAGTGCGTGGTGGGCATGTTCCCACCATTGAGTCACCGGAAGAAATTAACCGAGCCCTGATCGAATTTCTTGGATGAGTGATGCAAATTGAATGAGAAGAAGATTGCTCCACTCCGCCCAGGTAATGCGAAGTCGTTGCCACAAAAAGTCGACTTAGTGGTGGTTGGCAGTGGCGCGGGCGGGCTTAGTACTGCCACAATCGCCACCCACTACGGACTCAGTGTGCTCATCGTCGAGAAGTCGGAGTACATCGGGGGAACCACCGCATATTCAGCAGGCACCTGTTGGGCGCCGGGTAATAAATTCCAGACATCCCCCGACCGAATTCAAGCATCAGAATACCTTGATCAGGTGGTAGGAGATAAAGCACCTCGGGAACTACGAGAGGCATATCTTGATGCAGTTCCACAAGTCATATCAGAACTGGAATCGCTAGACGTACACTTTCTGCATTCCCCAGCAGTAGTTGATTATCACAGCGAAATTGATGGTGCTGGATGTACCGGCCGGGCTTTAGAACCCGAGCCCTATGATGGTCGCCGTCTCCATCGAGAAGCTTTTGCTGCAATACGACCTCCCGTACCAGAGTTCGCCTTGTTTGGGGGCAAGCTCATGATTCGGAGGCCGGAAGTCAACATCCTCCTCGGTCTGTTTAGTAAGAAACCCGCATCAACTCTTTCCGCCATGAGTACTGCGTTTCGTCTTGGCCTGCGATATGTGATCGACCGGCTACGAGGGTGGCCACGAGGTACTCGCCTAGTTATGGGCAACGCTTTAATAGCTTCTCTATACCAAAGCGCTACCAAACGCGGCGCCATAGTCGCAGTAAGCGCAGAGCCTAAACGAATCTATCGAGAAGGCAAAGCTATTACCAGCCTTGATATTTCCTTTGATGGAAATACTCACAACGTCAAGGTGAATCGAGGCATCGTACTCGCGGCTGGCGGGTTTCCCCAATCCCCTGAGTTGAAAAAGCAATTACTCCCCGAACCAACTCCTCAATTTAGCCGAGCCGCAGAATCGTGTACTGGGGATACTCATGTCCTCGCCCAAGAGGTTGGCGCGGTTCTTGATGGAGGCTTTGATAATGCACTATGGTTTCCGTCATCTATCGCAAGTCGGCGAGACGGAACACGCTCCGTTTTCCCACATATTTGGGATCGTGGACGGCCAGGCCTCATTGCAGTTAATTCACGAGGGAAAAGGTTTGTCGATGAGTCCTGCTCATATCATCGGTTTGTTCGCGCAATGTATGGAGAAAACAAAACCTCGCAAGCAATTCCCACTTGGTTAATTTTTGATTCGCGAACATTGCAACACTACGGCATGGGAAGAATTACTATGCCTCATCTCCCGAAGATTTTCCTCCGCAATGCAAAACGCTCAGGGTATCTCCACTGCGGAAAGACAATTAAGGATTTAGCTCAAAAAATAAATGTTAACGAAAATAACCTTGCCGAAACCCTAAATCAATGGAATAAAAATTGCGAAAAAGGAGTTGATCCCTTATTCCATAAAGGTGAGAGTGCTTTTGGTTTAGCGGCAGGTGATTCTGAGTCGCCAATAAATCCGAATTTAGGACCTATTGATAAAGCACCTTTCTATGCCATCGCAGTTTATCCAACCCCATTGGCCACAACTTACGGAATCATCACAAATACCTCCGCACAAGCTTTAGACAAAGACGGCGAGCCCATCCCAGGTCTATACGCGGTTGGAACTGACGCCCGCGGCATCATGGGTGCAGAGTACCCCGGCGCTGGAGTTCAAGTTGGTTCAGCTCTCGTATCAGGCTGGCAAGCAGCCCAACATGCCGCTCGTTCTTCTATAGGTTCTGCGGAACAGGATCCTAGGAAAGACTAGTCAAGGAGATGGCACCCTATCCCCGTATTGACAGTTTTTGGCTTGAAGCCTTCCTAGCTGTAGCTGAAGATCTACATTTTGGTAAAGCATCACAGCGCCTATCCATAGGACAATCCCCACTCAGTCAAATCATCAAACGCTTAGAAAGGCAATTGGGGGTCGCGCTATTCGACCGTTCTACTAGACAAGTGAGATTGACGCCCGCCGGCCATGCTTTTCTTTCTGACGCACAATCGTTACTTTTTGACCTTCGATTAGGAGTCGAACGGGCCCAATTGGCAAGTGGCGAGATACACGGAGCTATACGCGTATCTTTCTCAGGATTTATGAACCATTCTACTTTGCCGTCACTGGTGGTTCAGGTCCGGAACCGCTATCCCAACATTGAGTTGCAATGTACGCACCGATTATTATCCGGCGAAGCGATATCAGCCCTGGAAAATGATCTAGTGGACATTGCTTTCATTGGTTTACCTGTTACTTCTCCGTTAATTTCAACTCTTCCAATAGCTGCAGAGCAACATTTTCTCTTGATTCCCGAGAACCACCCCCTGAGGGAACTTAATCGAAAGAGCTGTCGCTTTGAGGAGTTAAAAGAAGAAAAATTTATTACCACTCCTGCAGATCAGGGGTCTACTTTGCGTCGAATACTCGACAACACTGCACAAAACGCAGGGTGGGAGCCAACAGTGGTACATGAGGTGGCAGATGCAGCGTTAGTCATGGCGTTTGTATCTCGTGGTTTGGGTGTGGCAATGGTTCCCGAGTGCCTTCAGCAAGTAAAACCCAAAAGAACCGTAGCCATACCTATTGAAGATGTTCCTCCACTCCATTCTGCTTTAGCATGGCGGAGTGGTAATGAATCCCAGGTAGTGGCTGCGGTGATCGAATGTGCCAAGGAAACTTGGCCGTCATAGGACTAGGTTCTTGTTAGGCTTTCCGCTACAGCGAAAGCACGCACCATTGCTGCACCAAGAGTTGCTCCTCCCCCCGGATATGCTCCCTGGAATATGGTGCTAGAGCAATTTCCTGCAGCCCACAGCCCGGGAATCGGATTACCTTCAGGATCCAACACACGCCCGTCTAGGCTTACCTTAATACCGCCAGCTGTACCCAAGGTGCCAGGATATATCTGAACCGCATAAAAAGGAGGGGTCTTCAGCGGGGCCAAGCATGGATTTGGAGACTGTCGGGGATCACCTAAGTGTCGGTCTTCGTCTGTTTCGCCACGATGGAATTCCGGATCCTTTCCGTCGACGGCATGTCGATTAAAATTGGATACTGTATCTTCCAATCCTTGCCCATCTACCTGAATAGCCCCAGCCAATTCCTTTAGCGAGCCTCGCTGAATAAACCATGGCAATGGTTTTCCGGGTGTTGACCCGCTTAAAGAATAACGTTGAATATACCGATCATCGACTATCAACCAGGCTGGAATATTTTCCCAATCTCCTGTTGCTGGGTCTGTATTTATAAATATTCTATTTAGGTCATGGTAATTAAGAGCCTCGTTAATAAACCTTTTCCCTTTCGAATTAATCAAAATTGCACCAGGAAGAGTCATTTCAACGTTCCCCATTCGCCCTCCCTGAACACCGTCATATTGGGAATCAGGAGGGCAGATTACCGGCACTCCCCACAAAGCTTGAGTATTTTCAATATCCGCACCCAATTTTAGTGCAAGGTAAAGCCCATCACCTTCGTTTGAAGGGGCTGAAATGGGAGTAATTGGATAGGGTAAGAGATTCTCACGTAAATGCGAATTCCACTCAAATCCCCCAGAAGCTATGATCACATTTCTACTTACAATCGTTGTCTGAATGTCTCCTGCTAAGGTCACCTCATACTCCGAATCAGATATCCTGTGGAGTGATTTGACGGAAGTACCTCGAACAATGTCTACCCCCTTTTCCAAGGCAGACACTATAAGCGCCCCTGCTAAAGCTCCACCCATCGTCCGGATATTATTGGCCGCCCGCCATTCTAAAAGCTCCTGATCAGGTAATGCTCCCGATAGTTGATCTCGTTCTGCCATTGAAATCAAAGGGAAGTACGTTGGCGGGCGGAGAATCTCTGCAACCTCAGGCCATGGCTTCAAGTCAAAAGGTGCGTTATCTAAACCTCGTCCGGTCTTAGCTCCCGGAGCCGAACCATGATAATCAGGACGGGAGAGGGGCTGCAGACGGACTCTGCTATTAGCAATTAACCAGTGGATAAAACGCCTCCCAGTATTGACATACCAGTCAATCTGAGTTTCTGACATAAGGTTGTTAGTGACCGCAGCTAGGTACTCCTTAGCGGCCACGACATCATCTATCCAACCCGCCTCCTCCATGAGGTGATTGTTAGGGATCCACGAAACACCGCCACCGGCAGCTGTGGTACCGCCAAGAAATGATGATTTCTCCACAACCAATACCGACTTACCATTTTGACTCACACGAAGAGCAGAAACCATGCCAGCTGCCCCGGAGCCAATAACCAGAACATCTAACTGTTTTTCTCTATTAGGGAGTTCCGAAAGGCTTGAAAATAGCATATCGTTTTCCTAACTAATTGTTTCCAGCTCACTGGTAGCCATATCCATGAGAACCGCTATTTTGCCCACCCCTGAAGCACGTCGAGCCATTTGTTCCAATGCTAATGACACCCCCGATAAACCTGTCTGGTGAGTAATTAAGCTACTAAATAGCTTTTGATGAAGAGTCAAGAACTTTAGAGGTTCAGTTAATCCTCCCTCACAATTTCTGGAACCGAGGATCTCAATTTCTTTAGTGGGCAGACTGCGTAATGGAATCTGTGCGGAATGCTCAGAGATGCCAACAGCCACGACGCGTCCGGTGCAACCCACAACGTTAATAGCTGACTCAAAGCACTGCGGAACTCCGGTAGCCTCGATGACTATCTCAGGCCCAAACTGTCCAGCCCAAGCCGCGACGACCTCTTCGACACTTTCAACCCCCGCCAACACAACCCTATCAGCGCCGCATACTTGAGCAGAGCGAATCCGATCAGCAACGGTGTCAATTGCTAAAACTTCACAACCTTTATCTTTCAATGCTCTAATAGCGATGAGGCCGATGGCTCCACAACCAAAAACCACCGCCTTTTCCCCAGCACAGGCTTTACTTCGACGCACTGCATGATAGGCAATCGAGACTGGTTCAGTAAGCGCTGCGGTACGTAAATCTAATGTCTTTGGTATAGCTACAATTCGTTCGGTTGGCACTGCGATCGTCTCGGTAAGGCCACCGTTCGTGTAGCACCCTAAAACCGATAGATCAGTACAGGCATTTTCCCTTCCATTTAGGCACGGAGGACATACACCACAGGGAATTAGAGGGTGTATTACTACCGAATCCCCCACTTCCAGCGTTCTGCCATCCGCATCGACCTGACCTGGCGCAACTTCTTTAATTGTCCCTGAGATTTCATGCCCCTGGACAATCGGAAATTCACATGCGTAGTGCCCCTCCCAAATGTGAATATCTGTCCCACAGAGTGTTACCGTGTGAACATCGACTAGAGCTTCATTTTCTTTACATTTTGGCGCTGGAAGATCGACGATCTCTATCAGCTTTTCCCCAACAGTTATTGCTCCTTTCATGATAAATTATTCATCCTATATTTCCGAAAGCGGGATTCCATTCTCGAATTGGACGTTCTTTAATGAAGCCAGATTTCCAGAACGGATCTTGATTTAATATATCTTTTAAGTAATCTTTCGATTCAGCTTCGAAGATGAGCAAAGCAGAAATTCCACCATCAGCAGGACCAGAAACTTTCAATATCCCCGATTCATGCAACCCTCGAAGAAATTCGACGTGGACAGGGCGGATTTCTGCCATTTCTTGGGGACTACCCTCATAAAAGTACTGAACAGCAAAAAGTGACATTGAAATCACTCCTTTTCATGATAGCTAATTACAGATTAGGTTCAGTATTGTTCATGGTTAACCATCAATCAAGGATCAAATTCCACATTCTGTATACTGTTTTTCAGCTTAATCCAAACGATACCTGCATTCTGCACCTACCTTAAGGAAATTAGATTACACTTAAAAATAAGTATAACCCTCCCATGATCCCCAAGAAAGAACATGTGAAGAGTTATAGTTACTAGAATTTAATAAGTTGCCACGCAAATTATGGAGCTGTCTTACACAAAGCTGTTGACATGATCAATTAATCTTTTCTTTCCTGACCCTGCTGAAGAAAAGCTTCCCGCATCCGGGCCGGGTCCGCTTCTCTTCCCGTGAATATCCGAAAAGCATCTACCGCCTGACCTACTGCCATCCCCGTTCCATCAAGGGTTTTACACCCTAAGGCACGGGCTTCACGAAGAAGCTGCGTTTCAACCGGCATATACACGACGTCGCTTACCCAATGGCGAGGAGTAAGCCAAGAAGTATCGAAACTAGTTCCAGGGTGAGCTTGCATTCCCATAGGCGTTGCATTTACCACCCCAAATGATGCCGCAATGCTTTCTTCTAGAGCAGTTAATCCTATGCCCTCCACTTTATCCACTCCGAGAGCGGAATTTATATTATCTGCCAACAGACGAGATCGATTTTCATCCATATCGGCAATCATTAGCCTCTTCACCCCTGCAGCTACCAGTGCATAGGCTACGGCATTACCGGCGCCCCCCGCACCAATTTGTACCACTACTTCACCGGAAATCTCACCCGGAAGACTACGCCCATACCCAGTAACGTCGGTATTATACCCAATGGTTTTACCATCTTTGATAACTACGGTATTTACCGCATTGATAGATGCTGCAACAGGATCAATCTCATCCAATAATGGAATAATTTCTTGCTTATGCGGGTGAGTTATATTTAAACCCTGAAATCCGAAATCGATTGCACTTTCCAGAACCTCATTGATAGATCTTTTCAACAAGAGCGTATCAATAATTCTATATACTATTGGACAGCCTTGATGAAAACCTTCGATTTCGTGCATTTTTGGAGTTCGGGATAAACCAATCCCATGCCCTATAAGGCCTAAAAGATAAGTTTTCATAGAAAATCCTTTCATGGAAATAATTATTGTTTAAGTCGGTATCCCTCTAGTGTGGTCCCTCAGTACTCTATACTGCGCTGCCAGCCGCACCGCGGAATTAGCCCAGCCGTATCCACGATAGCCATTAATTCGTTGAGCAATTTCTACGTAAATATTTCCAGAATCACCAAAGTTTTCTGTATAGAAATGCAGATACTCGCCCTGATCATCTCTGTCATACAAGAGATTTAAATCACGATATGTGTTTATAAATTTTTCCGGCAAATCATAGCGCGCAGTTAAATCATCATAATAATTATCCGGAATTTCAAGAATATTCAATCCTCTAGATCGACACTGGCGCGCGCACTCAATCGCATTGTCAGTATTAAAGGTCAGATGCTCCGGATAAGATGCAACAAGGAAATCTCCTTGCTCCGAAGCTTCAGGTGCCACGTTTAGTGCAAGACGAATTCCGCCTTCCATAGATTGACTGGTTACTAAACCAGCAGGCGTAGGTACCTGTTCGACAGGAGATGCTTCCAGGCCTAACAACGAGGTAAAAAATAACCGAGCCTCATCTAACCGGTGCCACGGTTGAGCCAAAGTAACGTGATCAATTCCGGTTAATATCGAAGGCTCTGCTTTCTGTACCGCATGAAATTCAGACAGCCATTTATGTCCGCTGTCACAAAAATAGATTTCTGTCCCGTCGGGAGCATACACAGCAGGAAGCCGAATTTCTCCTTCCTCTTCAGAGCGCTCTACTTGGCGCACCCCTAGCTGCCGTGCTCTTTGTATCGCACCTTCCGAAGAGTTCACAGAAATCCCGAGTGCTGTCAGCTCTGCTGGTGCACCATTAGGGCCCAAGTCTTGCACTACAACTGTTATTTCACCTGCTCGCCATACTTGAAAATCTGTTTTACGGCGGTGGTATCCACCTAGTCGAAAACCCAATTGGTGCAGGATCTTTGACACCTCTCCGACATTTCCGGTTTTTAATTCGACGAAGTTATAAGCCAAAGACTGAGGGGCATCAGGCAGCCGACACAATCCGGCTTGATCGGCAACCCATCTCAAGGAGCGTTGCCCATCAATTGCGGTTCGAAGAGCATCAGCCTCTCGAAATGAGTCATTAAAGATTTCTAAAGATAGCGGCCCAGAATACTTTTTTAGATATGACACGAATTTTGGCAGATTGAGCTCGCCTTCACCAGGAAAAACACGAGAGTGCCTTGACCAATCCAGGAGATTCATATCCTTGCGGGGAGCATCAGCTAATTGAACGAAGAAGATCTTGTCAGCGTCCAGCTCAGCTATTCCAGCAGGATCATCGTTTCTAGATAAAATATGAAAGCTGTCAAGACATACGCCAATTCTTCGATGCGCTGCTTTCATCACTATGTCATAGGAATGGCGAAAAGTATTGACAAATTTTCCCCAGGCTAAAGCTTCATAAGCGATCCACATATCGTAGCGCTCTGCTAATTTGCCTGCCTCATTAAGTTGTTGCGCTACAACTTCGTCATCGTTAATAGTTGCGGTAGCTACGTTAGAGCACAGAAGGATCATCTTGCACCCAAGCCGCTGCATCAATTGGAATTTAGCTTCTAAACGTCGCAGATTCTTCCGAAAAAGCTCTTGCTCCACGCCCTCAAAATCTCGAAAAGGTTGAAAGAGCTCAATGGTTAAACCAAGTTGCTCCGCTCTCTCTCGTATTTGTTCCGGAGAGTGTGGAGAGACTGTTAAGTCTTGCTCAAAGATCTCAACGCCCTGGAAACCAGCATCTGATGCGGAACGAAGTTTCTCCGCTAAGGTTCCAGACAGGCAAACGGTAGCAATAGAAGTACGCATAAGTTTTAACTTCCGGTGGATGAACTAATAATTGATGCAGTTCGAAGAGAAGTAGAGACAGAAAAAATTACAGCTCCCAAGGCGCCTACGGCAGCAAATGCGAAGAATCCCCAAGGGTAAGCGTAACCAGCTCCAGCTAGAGTTCCGGCTAATATGGGACCACAAATCGCGCCGATTCTGCCAACTCCCGCAGAAAAGCCCATTGCCGTCGCGCGTATGGATGAAGGATGATTGGCTGCGGTGAAACCGTAGATTAAAACTTGAGAGCTAAAAACAAAGATTCCGGTGATAAAGACCACACCATATAGCGCAATCATCGGCATTCTGACTGCAAGTAAAGCCAAGAATATTGCCGAGGCGATGAACCATATCAAAGCCGTCGTACGGGGAGTGAGGTTATCTGACAGCCGGCCCGCAACGAGAAGACCCACTACGGCTCCGACGTTGAGAATGAGAAGAAATCCTAAGGAATCTCCCATCGGGTAGTTTGCTGCGCGCATAATTTGAGGTAGCCAGGTATTCAACCCATAAACCAAGAGAAGCCCCATGAACGATGTACCCCAGATCGCTATGGTATTTCTCCGGTAACGGGGAGCAAAAAGTGCAAGCACGGAACTTTTTTCGGCGACGTTGGCGTTTTCTTGACGGTCAAAGTCGTCGTGGAGGTCCAATCCCCACTGCTCCGCGATACTGTGGGCTTCTTTTTTCTTTCCAATATTGATCAAATAGTGCGGAGATTCTGGGAGTAACCAAATCAAAAATGGAACCAGCACGATACCGGCCGCTCCTCCGATGAGGAACATTGATGGCCATCCGAAATGCGAGATGAGATAGAGAGCAAGTACCGCGGTCAATACCGCGCCCACATGGTATCCCGTCATAAGTGCGGTTGATGCGGATCCCGCTTTTGCTCCGCCTCGGAATTCGGTTACCAATGCCATGGCAATTGGCAGAGCACCGCCTAGACCAAGGCCCGCTAGAAATCGCAATGCAATAAACCACCCCACTGATGGGTGAAGCGCCAAAGGGAGAGTGAATAACGAGAAAAGGAACACGGCAGAGATGAGGACTTTTCGACGTCCGAATCTGTCGGTAATGGTTCCGATAGTTACTGCCCCTATTGTCATGCCAACCAGGCCGGAAGTAGTTACTTCCGTCGCCTGGGCTGAAGTCAGCTCCCAATTGGGGTCTTCCAACATGTGCGGTAATACCGTTCCAAGAACAACTAAATCGAAGCCATCTAGGAGAGCAGCCAACCAACAAAGAGTCAGGATAATTCCAGTTGAACGCTTCATGAGGTGAGTTCCTTTGCTTGAGTACCTACATATTGTTCAGCTAAGAATCGACGACCGGCTTCGGAATCTAATACGGAACGAAGCTGCGCTATTCTACGTCGCGCGGAAAAATGGTTTTCCCCCTTGGTTGCATGAAGCAAAGAAGACATCCACCAACTAAACTGCTGGGCACGCCATACATGAGGTAAAGCGAATTCAGTGTACTTATCTAGTAAATCAGTATGACCGGTCTTAACGGCCCGAATTAACCCGGGAGCTAAAACCTCAACATCCGCTACTGCTAAATTTAATCCTTTAGCCCCAGTTGGCGGAACAGTATGGGCAGAATCTCCCGCCAAATATAGATTTCCACGCTGCATAGGTTCGGTGACTGCGGATCGGAATCGCAATACTGCTTTTTCAGTAATATTACCTTCTGAAACAGTTATCTCATTCGAATCAGCCCGCAAATGAAGCTGTTCCCATATTCTTTCTTCGGGCCAATCTTCAGGCTGATCATTGGGATCACATTGCAGATAATATCGCTGCACATTCTCATTACGCTTGGAAATTAAAGCAAAACCGGCTGGGTGCGTCGCATAAATTAACTCTGAATGGGTTGGGGGGGCTTCTACCAGCAATCCAAACCAGGCGTACGGATATTCGTGACGTGCACGTACTTCAGCAACCTTTTGACGCCATGGAGAGGCTGAACCATCGGCAGCTACCACATGATCAGCACGTATGTGAGTGATCTCGCCCGCCGGTGTTTCGATAGTGACAACTTCACCTTCGATATCTCGTACGGTGGTGTTAAAAAGAATCGTTCCTTTATCTTTTAGACGACGGGAAATGAAATCCTTTAAAAACTCATGCTGGGGATAGATTGCCGCGGTTTTTCCCGTTAATCCATATAAGTCAATTCGTGTTCTGTTACCGTCAACACTGATTTCAATTCCCTCTTCAGGAATTCCTTCACGAGCAACTCGATCTCCAACTCCAGTTCGCTTCATTAAGTCTAGAGTTGCAGGTTCCAAGATTCCCGCTCGAATCGTTCCTTCTACTTCTTCCCTAGAACGCTTTTCTAAAACAATTGATTCAACACCGTCTAAATGCAGTAAATGGGATAAAGTTAAGCCAGCAGGCCCAGCCCCGATAATAAGAACCGGAGTGTGGTTGTGGTTCATAATTCCTCCTTGACAGCTTGATCAAGTAGAGCAAACCCATGATTGGAATTGGGAACTCCGGCATAAATCGCGGTATGCAAGAGAACTTCTCCGAGAGTGTCAGCGCTAATACCTGCCCGTAGCGCTGCTCGAAGGTGCATATCGAGTTCTCCGTCATTACCAACTGCAGTGAGAATCGCAATTGTTAATAAGCGACGCTGAGTATGGTCTAACCCTTCTCGGTTCCAAATATCCCCCCATGCGGTTCTAGTAATAAAGTTTTGAAAAGGCTCAGTTACTGGTGTTTGTTTAGCTAAGGCTCGGTCCACATGAGCGTCGCCAAGAACAGCACGTCGATTTTTCATTCCTTGCTCATAGCGGTCAGTCATAACAATCTCCTCGAAGAATGGTGTCAACTAATTCAGCAGCATGGCCGACACTTTGCTTTCCCGTTTCGGCCTGCTTTAGGTTTCTTGACATTGTTTCGGTGTAGACCTGGAGGCCACTTAAAGCAGCATTTATTCGGGCTTGCGCCGACCCAGCACACGCAGCTAGTTCCCTTATGCTGCGCCATTCGGCGTGCCACTCCCCAATAGCTCGTTGTTGAAGATGGACCGCACACGTTGTCAACATGTTCAAGTATCCGGGTGCTTGTAGGGCATATCCTCGCGCTGCAATAGCAGCTGCGGGGTTAGCTTTGTGGGGCATTGCGGACGAACCACCCGGATTAGCTTCTTGGACCTCAGCAATTTCCGTAGCAGAAAAAGCGATTAAATCTGTTGCGATCTTGTTTGCTGCAATAGCGGTCTCGCAGAGACTGTTGGCTATCTTTAACATGGGGGTTCGATCGGTGTGCCAAACCATGGGACGAGAGACTAAGCCAAGCTCTTCTGCAATGATTTCATGCATTTTCATCCCATGCGGATACACTGCAGCTAAAGTGCCGGTGGCGCCAGCAAATTGCACCGGAAAAACAAGAGCATCAAGGTCCCGGCGGGCTTCTTGCAATTGCTGCCACCATAAAGCGGCACATAAACCAAAGGTTGTTGGGGTTGCTTGTTGACCTAAAGTATGGCCAATAACAGGAGAATTCCGGTGAGTAAGCGCTAAGGTTTTCAGTAGCTCCAAATTCTCATCTACAAGCACAAGAAGCTGCCTAATGGCTTTTCTCATTACCAGCATCAATGAACTATCTATGGCATCTTGACTCGTCGCTCCGACATGTATCCCCTGAGGACTCTTTGCCTTGAGCTCTTTAACCAGAGGAATAACCGGATTAGCACCACTAATCGCGGAACGAGAGAGATCTTCGAGCTTCAAGTCAAAATCCTCGATGACGTGAAGTGCTTGTTCTAGGCCACTGGAATCTATTAATCCAACCTGACATGCTGCTTTTGCGACAGCTTTTTCAAAGTCAACCAAACCACCAAGAAATGCCTCGTCACTAAGACAATGGTGGACTCTGGTGTCTCCGCCAGCTAAATCCGCATAGGTGGATCTGCTCACAGCGCTCTACTCCTTAGTGAGTGTCAAAAAATGGGGTTTCTTTTGTAGGGTCTTCATGCTGCACTTGAATATCAAAGCGGTAACCACCCGGTACTTCTTGTGCAATTAAAAGATGACGACGCTCTTCTGGGACGATTTCTAATACTGGGTCAGTAGCGGATTCATCCGCTAAGTACATTCTGGTGTACAACCGCTCAAGCATCCCCCTGGCGAAAACTCCGACTTTGAAATGAGCCGCTTCTTGACCACGAGATCCGGGTTTCAATGTCGTAAAAGTAACCTCACCAGCGTCGTTAACCATGCCTCGACCTAAGCCCCTAAAGCCTTCAGGGCTAGCCTGATCGCAGTCCGGGTCTAGGGGTGAGTTATAGATACCTGCGCAGTTAGTTTGCCAAATCTCAATCATGGCGTCAGCAATCGGTTCTCCGGCGCCGTCAGTTACCGAAATAGTCACCTCGATAGCATTAGGATCTGTAGGATCCACCATAATTTCAGAACCCTCACGAGTCAGCCCAATGTGAACATAAGGACCCACAGTTTGACTCGGTGTGATCCCCCACTCAGCCTCATCCTGATCTGTTATAGCGGACTGATGGTAGCGAAATTCACCTGTTTTCATATTGTCAATCATTTGATTTCCCCGTTTCACTAGTGAGTTTTTGTTTCAAAAGGTGTAGCGTTGCGACCACGCAGCACGATGTCGAATTTGTACCCCAATGCCCAGTTAGGTCGCGTTTCGTCATAATCGAATACAGCAATCATTCGTTCTCTCGATCCCTCAGGCACCGAGTTATAGATGGGGTCCTGGAAAAAGAGAGGATCATTGGGAAAATACATTTGGGTCACTAACCTCTCGGTGAATTGTCGCCCAAAGAGCGAAAAGTGAATATGGGCTGGCCGCCAGGCATTGTGATGGTTCCCCCAGGGATAATTTCCGGGACGCACAGTATAAAAGTGGTAGTAGCCATCCTTATCTGTAATAGTGCGGGCTACGCCATTAAAATACGGGTCCAACGGTGCTGGCCAGGAATCATTCTTATGGCGATAACGGCCAGCCGCGTTAGCTTGCCAAGCTTCAACGAGAGTATCCGGCACTGGCTTTCCATCCCAACCGAGAACCCGGCCATGGACCAAAATTCTTTGCCCCATCGCTTCACCACCATTTGCCCGGGTCATATCATTATCGACTTCCCCTAGATCGCTTTCACCAAAAACGGGACCAGTCAATTCTCCCATGCGATCAGGAATAATCAATAAATCGTTATTTGGGTTCCGGCGAATAGTTGTCCGATATTCTGGAAAATGAATCGGGGCGTAGATGCCATTTGTCGGGGAAAAAAACGGAAGAGTCATGTTATTTCATTCCTTACCTATTCAAAGTTCATTGGTGTGGAGACATTATATATCGAATTATATATTGCATACAATAGTTTCTTTACTTATTTTAATCCCTCCCCTCTGAAATAAACTCCCCCACCAGAAATCCAAAGGTAAGTGCAGGCCCCAGGTTTGTGCCCCCGGCAGGATAGTAGCCTGACATGATACTAGCTCGATCATTTCCGGCACTAAATAAACCAGGAATTGGTTCACCGTCACGTTTTATAACTTGCCCCCGTTCATTGGCCGCGATTCCTGCAAAAGTTCCAAAACTTCCCGGAACCACGCGAACGGCATAGAATGGCGCTTTCTCAATCGCTCCCAGCGAAGGATTAGGGAGGTTCTCTTGATCACCTCCGTAACGGTTAAAAGGCGTGCTACCACGGCCAAACTCCGGATCCACACCTCGTTTCGCGTTTTCATTAAATTCTCGGATGGTATTTGCCAAAACTTCCGGATTAATTCCACATTTCCGAGCAAGCTCTTTGATGGTTTTTCCTTTAACTAAATATCCACTCCGGAGATAGGGAGTTAAAGGGATAGGGAACGGTTTCGCCATACCTAAGGGATAACGTCGAACAAACTGGGAGTCTGCGATTTGCCACGATTGTACAGGTTCACCTTTAGGGGTTTTATTAATCAAAGCTGATACGTAATCATGATATCCATTAGCTTCATTTACGAAGCGTTTTCCATTTGATAAGACACCTATGCTGCCCGGTTTTGCTCGGTCCATAATATGCGGAAAGACACCCTGTTTTCCATTGAAATAAGGAACTAGAGAAACGGGACACCATGCTGCAGGAGAAGAATAATCATCGATTCTTAAATATCCACCCACACTTTCAGCGAGGCGTAAACCATCACCACACGCAGCATCTGGGGCTAGCGTATAATGCTTTTGCCCCGAGAGGGCTTTCGGAAAATGTTTTCCGACTAGTGTCTTATCTGCCGGAAACCCGCCTGTAGCTAAAACCACCCCATATTTCGCCTTAATGATCTCCCCGGTACCGAGACAAACCCCGGTCACTCTGCTGTCCTCCGATATTAATCTCGTTACAGCGCTTTGGGTACGAAATACCACCCCTTGTTCCCAAGCAGACCAAGCTAAACGACCCACCAGAGCAGTGCCATTAACCAATTGGCAACCGCGCCGATACCGTATCAGGTCCCACACATGATGCGTTACCCTGCGCGCGGCATGGAACAACCCTCGAGGACGAAGTCTAGCGGCAGCGAGAAATCCCATAAGATCTGGTCCAGCCATTATTCCCATTCCCAGGAAGGATGTCTCGTAGTATTGGGGCGCTAATATCTTCTGGATCCCGGGTGGCAACTGCTTAGCGTTGACCGGCTTCGGCCCCACCGAGCGGTGCCCGTTTCCAGCTCCCGGAAGATCTCCATATATGTCCTTGATCGAAGTACCCGGAACGAACTGTAGTCTAGTTTTATGGTGGAAGAAATCGACCATTCTTGGTGCCGCATCAAGAAAACTCGAAATATTCTCTTTCTGGTAGTTATCTCCTATGACCGATTTCAAGTAAGTCTGAAATTGTTCAGAAGGTTCTTGGATTCCATCCTTACGAGCAAAAAATGTCCCTGGTGTCCACGCCCATCCTCCGGAACGGGCTGTCGCGCCACCAATAACGGGCTCTTTTTCAACCACAATAACTTTTAGGCCTTGATGAGCAGCGCTGACTGCTGCGGCTAATCCCCCAGCACCAGACCCGACTACTATAACGTCAACTTTCTGCGAGCTGGTCATAACAAACCTTTCATAGATGTAGCTAACTCTTTTATCCAAGTTCCAGAATCTTTGAATCCAGCTGGATTAGGAGCTTCAATACTGATTGGGAGATCCTCTGGCAGAGCCGCTAAATACTCCGTTAATGGCAGCTCGCCTTGCCCCGGCGACAAACGGTGAGTGCGAGCCTCAGTAATCAATTCCTGATGACTGACCGGAGAATCTTTTGGAGCATCACACAATTGAAGCATCGATATGAATTCTGCATATTTGGCTAATTCGGCAGCATCAACTCCTATGCGAGCCAAATGCAAGGTATCTGCCATCACCCCAGCCCCGGCAGCTTGAGCAATTCTTACTGCCGATTCCAATGTCTGTACTGGTTGATAGCTGATGGGTTCCAAAGAAACGGCTATTCCTTGCCTCTTGGCGTAGTCTGATAAATTCCCCAAGTTGTCAATCAGGCGGTTTTCTTCCGGATCTCCGCCTGACACTGTAAAACTCCGAGCTTTCAAGCTGGCTGCTATATCAATCTCCCGAACCCAATCTTCGGAAGTTACCTCCGGGCTGAGACAAAGAAACTCAGTATCAACGACCCTTAAACCGGTTTTCTCAAGAAGACTCAACACCCTAGTATGCAGGGCGCCACCAATAGACAGGTCATGATGTGTTTCTGTTGGAGTTGCCGCCTTAACTCTTAAGCCCACAAAGTCAAAACCAGCATTTGCAGCCTTAATTATGAAATCATCTGGAGAAAGATGAAGTGCTGATAATGCAGCTAAACCTACTTCACGCATAACTATTGACCCCTTGTTTTTATGCTTCTAGCATTGAGTTTTCTTTTGAACGTTTCCGTAAGGGGTCATGTTCTGCCCCTAAGTCTTCTAGACGCACAAATGCTGTTTCTTTACTCGTCAATATAAGGAAAGCTGCGAACGCAATGCTCAATGAAACGAAACCTACTACCGCTAACCAGCCTGCCCAATCCCTAAGAACGGTTGCAATGCTTGGAGCAAAACCTACAAACACCAAACCCACTTGGTTGCCCATAGCCATTCCGGTATAGCGAACCGAAGCTGAGAACATCTCTGGGAAATAGACTGTCCAGACCCCGTTCCAGCAAGAATAGAAGAATCCTTGGTTGAGGACGCAAAGGAAAAATAGAAGTCCAATGTTACGGTCATTTAGAGCGGTGAAATATAGATACGTCGTGATAATGCAGCCTATTGCACCAAACACCAGTACGGGACGCCGCCCGATCTTGTCCGAAACAATTGCAGCAGCAGGAATTGTAGCGAGAGAAACCGCCATGGCCAATGTGTTGATCTGAACCATTGTTGCTCTGGGAATTCCAGCTACGTCGGTACCATACGTCAATGTATAAACCATGAAAGTTGTTTGGACAACAGAATAGAGAGTTACCCCGACAATTCTCAGTACGTCTCTCCACTGATTTTTCAGAACTTCTACAGCTGGAACAAACTCAGCTGGCTCAGCTTCTTCAGTTTTCTCAAAAACTGGCGTCTCCTCTAGATGAGTCCGGACAAAATAGGCAACTAAAAGAACCAGGGCTGAAAGCAAGAAAGGAACTCGCCACCCCCAACTCATGAGATGTTCTTCCGGAAGAGCAAGAAAAGGCATAAACACCAGACCTGCCAGCACATTTCCTGCCGAGCAGCCAACCATTACCGAAGAAGTAAAGAAAGCACGCCGCCCTTCCGGGGAATGCTCCATAGTCATTGTCGATGCCCCCGCAGATTCGGCACCCGCCGAGAATCCTTGAGCTATGCGACAGGCAAATAGCAAAATGGTTGCAAGAATACCAACCGAATCATAAGTAGGCAGTAAGCCAATACTAATGGACGCCAATCCCATGACCACGAGCGTGATCATCAAAGCGGTCTTGCGTCCAATTTTATCTCCTATGTGACTCATCAACAGGCCACCTATTGGACGAGCGATATATGCCACACCGAAAGACGCTAGGGAGGCAATGGTTGCGACAGTAGCATCGCCTTTGGGGAAGAAGAGATGATTGAATATTAATGCCGACGCCGAACCGTAAATGACAAAGTCATAGTATTCCAAGGTGGAACCCAAAAAGGATGCTAAAGCCGCTTTCTTTGGTGTTTTCACTGGATGGCCTGTACTCATCGTGACTATCTCCTGACTTGCTCATATCACTAGGGAGTCGTGAATCACCCCTGGAATTGACGAGAGTATGACGTGGATCATAATTCGATCTGCTAGGTTGGGCCGAAAATATCCCATTGAACGGGAAGGTTTGGGGGTATGTAGTAAAAAACTGCGCTGGTGAGTGCGAAATGCGCACCCCCGTTCAGTATGCGAATCTTTTCATGCTGGTGATTCTGATGCTTAGCTCATCAGCCGCATTCATAACCGCCTCAGAGATGTGCGCCGGATCGGCTTGCTCCGTAAGAATTGTGCAGCTAACTGCGGCGACTACTGAAGAATGGGGCCCCCATACCGGAGCAGCTATTGCCGTATTCTCAGCAACTACCCCACCAATGATATGGGAATATCCCCTTTCTTGACATAGCTGCACCTGCTCCATCACCACTGAGGTTTCAACAGGATCCCCAAAGAACGTTGGACGCAACAAAGGGCCGCCGGACTTTAATTCTTTAAGCCACTGTTGGGGCCCGAACGCCAATAACGCAATCCCTGAAGAAGTCATGAAGATATCAGCACGTCCTCCATGGTATGCGAGGATTTCAGCCTCCCCAAACTCATCGCGATAGTCCAGATTAAGCGTTTGCCTTTGCGGGAAATCAGGTATCGCTAAAGCGACATAACAGCGCAATTTCGCGTGTAAACGCCCCAGGATGGGCTGAGAAAGGGCTCGCAACCGTTCTATCGGGCTGGTCTGCAAAAACGATTCCCAAGCTCGTCCGCCTAGCACAAAATTTCCATTGTCTAGCCGATCAAGCAATCCAACCTCCAGCATTTGCAAGCAAAGACGGTGTGCTGTGGAGGTGCTAAGGTCTGCAGATCTTGCTATCTGAGAGGCGCTCAACTGAGGAGAATTTGGACTGAATGCCTGGACGACACGTGCTGCGCGGGCAAGCACCGATTCGCCTGATGAGGAATTTGCCACAGGATCAGCATACGTTCTAAGGGTAAACCCGCGTGATAAAAGTTGCGACAACTGCAGGTCTTTCCTGGCCTTCAATCTCAATATTTCCCTCAGCAACTATGTGCAATCCATCTCCTTTCACTTCTGTTATTTCGGTGATTCGAGCTCCTAGGCGAACCCTTGATCCGACTGGCACAGGAGCTGTAAAGCGCACTCGATCTAAGCCATAATTAACTTTTGTTGATACATCAGTAATGTCGAGCAGCTCAGTCCACATTGGAATAATCAACGAAAGGGTGAGAAAACCGTGGGCAATAGCTGTACCGAACGGTCCGTCTTTAGCCTGTTCAGGATCAGTATGAATCCACTGATGATCATCAGTTGCATCGGCGAATGTGTTGATGCGGTCTTGCGTGATCTCTACCCAAGAGGAATATCCCAGATCTTTCCCCTCTAATTTCTGCGCATCATGAAAACTAATAATGTTCTTGGGCTGAATATCCATGTTCTTTCCTTTCAAAGAGATTAGTTATTGAATCGAAAAATTACTTAGAGAGCAACTAGGTAAAGGCACTGATCCCGATGATGGAACGGCCTAGAATAAGGGAATTGATTTCATCTGTTCCTTCATAGGAATAGACAGCTTCGGCATCAGCGTGAAAACGTGCGACATCATTGTCCAAGAGAATTCCATTCCCACCGCAGACCTCCCGAGCCAACGCCACCGTTTCTCTTAGTCGACGAGCGGTTGTCATTTTTACTAGAGCCGAGTCCTCATCTCGGTAACACCCCTGAGCCTGTCGTCGAGTTATTGCTGTACACAGCGCCAGGTTGCTAGTCACATTTGAGAGCATTCTGCTCAATTTCTCTTGAATGAGTTGAAAACTACCCAGTGGTTGGGAAAATTGCTCCCTGCTACGAACAAAACGTACCGCGGCTTCGTATGCCCCAGCAGTTGCCCCTGCAGCTATCCACGCAACATCTGAACGCATAAGCCTTAAGCAACGAGCCACGTCTCGAAAACTATTGATATTTTTGAGTCTCAGGGCATCAGAAACTTCAACATTCTGATAAGAAATTTCAGCATTCTGCATTATTCGAAGGCTGGCTTTATGCGGTATTAATTCCAGATGTACACCAGGGGATTCTCGTGGCACTAAAAAAGCCTTAACTTGACCATCAGCTTTGTCTCTAGCAAAAGTACATAGATAATCTGCTGTATGAGCTCCACCTATCCACCGCTTTGAACCTTGAATCACCCAGCTTCCATCTGATTTTTGTTCAGCTGTAGTAGCTAAACCGCCTGCTATATCAGAGCCATGATCAGGTTCCGTTAGCGCAAAAACTCCACGAATCTGGTGTGAGTCAATTTTTTCTTTCCACTGCTCGATTTGAGATTGATCCCCACCTTCCAAACATGCAGTTCTAAATAGGCCAGCGTGAGCGTTATAGAGAGTAGCGATATTAATATCGCATCGCGCCAGCTCAAATGTACGAAAAGCGCAATACAGCGGCCGAACGTCTTCTCCACGGGCTCGAAGCAAAGGGGGATCAATAAGATCGAGGCTTTCCAAAACGTTAATAAAATTGTCCGGTAGCGTAGCTTTTTCCCACGCCTCATTAAGATACGGAGAAATTTCTTTCTCTAACGTTCGCCGGAGCTCTAACAACAATTCTTGTTCCGTCGGACTCAAATCTTCTGCGAGCGCAAATACATCACTCGGAATAACATAATTTTCCGACATCATGACAGCCCCAACACTCGGACAGCATTATCTTTAAGAATCTTTGGCCTCACCTCGTCCTTAATGGGGAGTTCAGCAAAGTTCTTCAACCACTTAGCGGGTGTAATTAACGGGAAATCCGTACCGAAAAGCAGTTTATCGCTAAGCAGGTTATTAGCCATCTTTAACAAAGATTCCGGGAAATACCGAGGAGACCACCCAGACAGATCAATGAATACGTTCTTTTTGTGAACTGCGATGGAATTCGCCTCTTCCTGCCAGGGGACCGAAGGATGAGCCATGATGATGTCTAAACCTGGAAAATCAGCCGCCACATCGTCCAAAAGCAGTGGATTAGAGTATCGAAGCTTTATCCCGGCGCCACCTCGAAGTCCAGCTCCCATTCCGTTTTGACCAGTATGAGAAACGATAGGTAGCCCAATACTTTCTAGCGCTTCCCAGAGCGGATAAAACTCAGGTTGTGAAGGATCGAAACCCTGGACAGAGGGATGGAATTTAAAACCTCGAACACCCAGCTCATGAGCCTGACGTTGGGCTTCTTTGATCGCTTCTTTCCCAGTTCGCGGGTCCACTGTACCGAAGGGAATAAGAATGTCATTATGCTTGGCGCAGCCTTCCACCAAATGATCAATCGAATTCGGATAGTGACCTAATTGAGTACGGGCGTCGATAGTGAAAACAACCGCAGCAGTGTTTATGCTCCGATATAGCTCAGCAATACTATCAATGGTGGGAGTTCTTTCTTCTGCCTTAAAATACTTCTCTGACGCAGTAAAGAATTCCTCGGGCATTGATTTATGTCCACACTCATCTACTTCAAGGTGGACATGGGTGTCTATAGCGTCGATTTTGCCGACATCAATTGCACTGTGATACAGCATTTCCCGCTCCTATTTTTCGGGCTGCAATTCAGTCGGTAATTCAGGGAATTTTTCCCCAACAGATTGAAGATTCCCCACAATGAGATCCTTGCCCTCACCTAGGAGAGTCGCATAATCCCAGCCACCTGAGTGATATTCTTCGACAACCGGTTCCGGGTGCGTCCAAACTTGAAGACGGTCACCACCAACACCAATTACCTGACCACTAATTCCAGCAGCGTCCGGGGAACAAAGAAAAGCAACAATCCCGGCAACATCTTCAGCTGTTCCAAAGCCTAATTCACGGCGAAAGAATTCCGGAATTTCTTCTCCGCTGTCAATTGCCTCAATGGCTTTTTGGAAAAAGGGAACCGTTCGCGTCATAGCTGTAGCTGCCACAGGAATTACTGCATTAACACAAACCCCTGCGCGCTTCATCTCCAAAGCCCATGTCCTGACCATACCTACAATGCCAGCTTTTGCAGCCGCATAATTGGTTTGTCCGAAGTTTCCCCGCTGCCCAGTGGGAGATCCAATACAGACAATTCGACCTTCAACACCATTGGACTTGAAGTGCTCATAGGCAGCACGGGCGCAGGTAAAGGTACCGCGTAAATGCACCGCGATAACGGCGTCGAAATCATCATCAGACATTTTGAGGAATGATTTATCTCGGAGAATTCCGGCATTTGTCACCAGACCATCAAGGTGCCCAAACTCCGTGACAGCAGCATCTACAAGTTGCTGGGCGGTTTCGCTACTCCCCACAGCAGCAACAACTGCCACTGCCCGTCCACCATTCTCTCGGATTTCACCTACGGCTTTGTCGAGGGCATCCTGATCAACATCATTAAGTACGACGCTTCCGCCTTGGCGAGCTATTTCCTTTGCGTATGCCAAACCTAATCCGGCACCTGCACCGGTTATGATGACAACCTTATCCTTGAGAGACATTCAGCACCTCTTTCTTAAATGAGATCTGCAACACATCTGAGCATTGCTCATTTAGTTGAGATTGTCAACTACCCTTGAAAATCTGAGGAGGAAAACTACGACTGTCATAAACTGGAGTGATTGATAAGAATTCCAACGAGAAGAAGTTAGGACAGAGGAGATGAGCACAAGCCGTCACCCCAATATCCCAGAGGACCATGAGCATTTACTTGACTCTCCCCTAGCTACTGAAATGCAGTTCCTTTTAGCCCGCGCCACCGCTCGGGGTTCTGGGCACGCCAACCAGGCCCTAGCCTCTTTAGGCATTAAAGTTCGTCAGTATTCAGTCCTGTCTCTAGCCTGCTCCGAATCTAAATTAACCCAACGTGAACTGGCACTTTTCCTTGGCCTTGACCCTAGTCAAGTAGTGGGAATTGTGGATCAACTGCAGCTACAGGGGCTGGTTGAACGCACACCGGACCCCACAGATAAACGTTCTCGGATTATTAGCGCCACCCACAAAGGGAGGCAGCTTTATCAGCAGGCGCAGGCAATCACCCACGCTTCCGAGAACCACACCTTAGCCCCACTCACCCCGGGAGAACGAGCGTTATTATTAGAGCTTCTCATCAAAATAGCTTTTTAACCCTCACCCCAACCACCCCTGAATAGTACGGCTAGCAAAATTTTTTAGTTGACATTATCAACGATTTAATATTCAATGTGTCCTATCCCACATTGAAGGAGGTTGAGATGTCAGCTCCAACAGCCACCGGTAGGACCAACCGGAGCAGCTCCCCTAGCGAGCTGCGAAAAGAACGCCAACGTGTCATTTTCTCCAGCTATCTTGGCTCGACGATTGAGTACTATGACTTCCTGCTCTATGCATCAGCAGCAGCTCTCGTCTTTCCAAGCGTCTTCTTCTCAAATCTTGATTCCCTAGCTGCAACCGTCGCTTCCTATGGAACCTTCGCCGCGGGGTATCTCGCCCGCCCCTTTGGCGGTGTGATTTTTGGCCATTTCGGCGACAAGGTAGGCCGAAAGAAAATGCTGATGATCTCCATGTTCATCATGGGTATTGCGTCCACCCTCATCGGTTGTGTCCCATCAGCAAGTAGCATTGGCTCGTGGGGAGCTATCATTCTGGTTCTCTTACGAGTTTGTCAAGGAATCGCCGTTGGTGGCGAATGGGGTGGGGCAGCGTTAATGGCCCTTGAGCATTCGCATCAAAAGTCCAGAGGCTTCGCCGCGTCCTTCGTTAATGCCGGTGCTCCTTCGGGTTCCGCACTAGGAACGCTGGTACTAGGCCTGGCAGCCTCACTGACCTCAAGTGAAGATTTCCTGGCCTGGGGGTGGCGCATTCCCTTCCTGATGTCATTCTTATTGCTCATCCTCGGCCTTGTGATTCGGTCGACAGTGTCCGAGTCCCCCATGTTTACCGCGGCCATGAAGAAATTAGATGAGCAACAACGCGGAAAACCGTCCTTTCCGATTGTGGAGGTTCTCCGTAACCCTAAGACCGTAATCTTAACTATGCTTGGCGGCGCTTCTGGTTTTGCACTTCAGGTATTGCTATCCACTTTCTCTGTAAAATAC
Source organism: Corynebacterium poyangense (assembly GCF_014522205.1). NCBI lineage: Bacteria > Bacillati > Actinomycetota > Actinomycetes > Mycobacteriales > Corynebacteriaceae > Corynebacterium > Corynebacterium poyangense. The sequence goes on from NZ_CP046884.1 coordinate 1,991,071, forward strand.
GCCACGGAATATGGCGCCCAGCGCTCAACCGTTCTCTACATGTTCGCGCTGGCTTCGATTATTTCAGTACTATTTGTTATTTCCTTCGCTGCGTTATCAGACCGTTTCGGACGCAAGCCAGTAATGATCTCTGGTCTAGTGCTATTTATCGCCTATGTTTATCCGATGTTCTGGCTCTTGCGCTCCAATAATGCTTTCTTCATTTTCCTTGCTTTTACTTTAGCTCTCGCGATACACGCCCTGGTTTTTGGCCCATTAGCAGCTTTTATCTCTGAGCAATTCGGAACCGGTTCCCGATACACCGGGGCATCTTTAGGCTACCAATTCGCAACCCTCATCGGAGCTGGCTTCACCCCGTCTATTTTGGCTTACTTCTACAACCCGGGCTCCGGAGCGTCCATCACACCCGTCGTTATTTTCTTAGTCTTCATGACCATTGCTTCTGGAATCGCCATTTTTCTTACACGAGAGACCCGACACGTAGATATCCGTTGATTTTCTAAGGAGCCTCATGTTTAACCACAGTATCGGTACCTGGATCCACCGTCGTCGAATCAAATCAGCAGATCATCCCGCAATAATTTATGACAATGAACATATAACCTACAGCCAATTGGCTGAAGAGATTGATAAAACATCACAAGCTTTACTTTCACTGGGGGTAAAGGGTGGAGACCGAATCGCATTTTTGGGTGAAAATTCTGTTGAGTTTATTCAGGCTTTATGCGGAATTACACAAGTAGGAGCAATCTTTGTACCTATTAATACCCGCCTGGCAGCTCCCGAAATATCGTTTCAACTACAAGATACCCTTCCCAAAGTATTCATCTGCGCTGAGGAACTGCTCACAACAGGTTTAGACGCCATAAAAGACACGGAAATTTCAACTCTTATAGTTATCGGTCACATTCCCAATAACTGTACGTTTCCAGACAATCTAGAAGTCCATACCTGGTCAAAAGTCGTGGATAATGCTGCGAACCTGCACCCCCAAGCCTCGGTTGATCTTCACGACGCTGCCATGATCTTGTTTACCTCGGGAACAACCGGCAATCCTAAAGGAGCAGTACTCAGCCACGAAAATTTAGTATGGAATACCTTTAATGTCATTACAGACTACGACTACACATCTCAAGATGTTGCCCTCATGATTTCTCCTATGTTCCATGTTGCTGCACTAGGAATGGGAGTTTTGCCGGTCCTCTTAAAAGGCGGGACTGTCGTTTTAGAAAAGCAATTTAGACCAGACAGGGCGTTGAAACTCATCGAACAATACGGTGTCACCAGTATGTCCGGAGTTCCAACCACCTACCAAATGCTGTGTGATCATCCAGACTGGTCCACTACCGATATCTCTACTCTGCGGCAACTAACCTGTGGAGGATCGGCTGTTCCCTCCCGCGTGCTGGACGCATACGAAGAGCGCGGACTTCGTTTCACTATGGGGTATGGAATGACTGAAACTAGCCCAGGAGTTACTAGTCTGCCAGGCCGTTATTCACGGGAGAAGCAAGGATCAAGCGGACTCCCGCATTTTCATACCACTATTCGCATTGTGGATCTCTTCGGCAACCCAGTACCTGTCGGAAAAGAAGGCGAAATTCAAGTTTCTGGCCCTAATGTCATCGAACATTACTGGAATCGGGATGAAGCTAATCGCTCTTCATTCGAACACGTCGATGGTGCAGTTTGGCTTCGTACTGGCGATCTCGGCTATCTAGATGACCAAGGTTTTCTTCACGTTTCAGATCGAATTAAAGACATGATTATTTCAGGAGGCGAGAATATCTACCCGGCGCAGGTAGAAAATGAAATCGCCAAATTAGAGGGAGTGGCGACGGCTGCCGTATTCGGCGTTCCTGATCAACGATGGGGTGAGGTCCCACGAGCGGTAATCCAAATGCGTGAAGGCTACCATCTCAATGAAGCGGACGTCGTGGAATATCTCTCGTCCCGGCTGGCTCGTTATAAGGTACCCAAGACGATTTTCTTTGTGGATGAGTTACCCCGTACTGCCTCTGGGAAGGTGAAAAAGCACGACCTTCGGAAGAATTACGGCGAGTAGTCTCTTTCCTCTCTTTTCACACCTTAGGTAGTCGGAGTCGCGTTTTCGACCTCAACTACCTCCCCCGGTCTTATTCCTGGAAATAGTAGTGCAAAGCGTTGGGGTGCCGAGAAAGTGGCTCAATTTTAATATCCATGTATTGAAACATCGGAAAACCAGTCATTATCTCATGGAGATGATCGTGGTCTCGGACGTTATAAATCGAATAATTTGAATACTGACCAGCGACTCTCCAAATCGCTTTCATAATCCCTTTTTCCTGCAGCGCTGCAGAATAGGCTTTCTCCCGTTGTTGGTATTCACGGATCTCTTCAGGTGAAAGAGATTCCGAAAATTCCACAGTCATTCTAGCTATGAATAGCATTTCGGTCTTACTTCCTTGTGAATTTCTCAACTTGGGTCCAATCTGGATTCACTCCTAGACCCGTTCCTTTTGGAAGAGCCACCTCTCCCTTTTCATAGATGAATTCTTCCTGAATGTAGGAATCAGCGAGCAATAGCGGGCCAAAGAGTTCGCTCCCAAAATTGATGGCCGGGGTGGACATTGAAAAATGTAAGGTTGCGGCAGTTCCTATGGGACCTTCAAGACTTGTAGCAGCATGACAGGCCAAACCAGCTGCTTCTGCAATCGCTGCAACCTTCTTAGCTTCCGAGAGTCCACCGACCTTTGTGGTCTTGATCGCTAGGACATCAGCAGCTTCAGCGTGGACAACACGAAGAGCGTCGGCCGGGGAGCATACTGATTCATCAGCCATGACCGGGACATGGCATCTATGCCTGATCTCCGTGAGGAGACCTAAATCATGCGCTGGAGTGGGTTGTTCAAAGAGCTCAACCCCCGCTTCCGCAAGAAGTGGCAGGAAAGTTAAGGCTTCCAAGCGTCCCCACCGGGCATTGACATCAATCCTAAAACCAAATTGGTCTTTCTTTGAGCTAACAAGTTCCGCAATTCGATGACAATCTCGCTGAGGATCTCCAGATCCCATTTTGAGCTTGAAAGACTCAAATCCGAAAGCCTCATGCTGCTCCTCGACTTCCTCGAGAGCCTCTTCTAAAGGCAGAACCCCTAAAGCCCAGGTGACTGGGATGGATTTCCTAAAGGCTCCACCCAAAAGATCAACTAAAGGTAATCCAAGCGCACGCGCCCACGCATCATACATTGCGATCTCAAGGGCTGCTTTAGCGAATCTGTTTTTGGCAACTATTGTTCCGGCCAGTCCGATAAAGTCGCTGACTTCATTGACATTCTTTCCGATGACAAGCGGTTTTAAGTATTTTTCAATGATCGCTTGCATCGTCTCGACTGATTCACCGCCCCACCACGGCCCGCCGGGGACGACCCCTTCCCCATAGCCGACGGCGCCGTTCTCCAGGCTTAGCTTCACCAAGAGAATAGACTGGAATTCTGCCACAGTAGTGGCAAAACCGTGAGGGCGAATAAGAGGTACATCCAAAATTCGAGTCTCGACCGACCTTATTCTTAAGTCACTTCTCATCTCTAACCTCCACGACAATCTATTGTCGAGATGTACTTATCAGGGCCTTGGTGTGAGCGATCAGTTCCTAGCTTTCCTTATCGAGAGCAAAGTTGTAAGTAACCGAGCTGGACCCGTCGCTCTCCTGCTGTAAGTCCAAAATAAGTTCCGGTTTGACAGCAGTTGCCACATCGTTATCGGTGTAATCTCCACCTTTGAAGTACAACTGAGTAGTAATCTCCCGGTAACCAGGATGCTTTACCATTAAGTGGAGATGAGCTGGACGCCAGGGATGTCCACCGTAGGATTCAATAAACCAGCCAGTTGGCCCATCGTGAGGAATCTGATAAGGAGCCGGGCGAAGAGTTTTCACGTCGTAACGGCCTTCTTCGTCAGTAACAATGGTGCCACGAAGATTCCATTCGGGAATCCCAGGAGCGAACTGGGAGTAATATCCCTCTTCGTCAGCATGCCACAATTCGACGGTGGCTCCACCAAGACCATTCCCTTCAAGGTCTGTTACCTGACCCTGGAAGAAGAGAGCAGGAGCAGCCTTATCCTGATCACGCATAGGCATTTCACACTGAGCGGGGAGTTTAGGTGCGTTCGGAACATAGTACGGACCTTCGATAGAACCCTTAGTTCCCACATAGGAGTGGCGGTCATAGTTAATCTTCTCAATCTCATGCTCAAGGAACACATCAAGCCAAAGGGGCCATTCACCATATTCGCCAATCTGGATCAACCAGTTTTTCAATACGCGGTACTCATCGTAGGTAACTTGGTGCTTCTGGGCGATCTGACCTAGCGCATCCAAAACATCCTTGTAAATGGCGAAAGCGCGCTCTTTAGAAGTGTCAGAATGCACCTGTACATTTTTGAACTTATCGGTGGCTTTCGACCCGGAATCCTGAGCAGTTGGGGTGGGCTGGGTTTGAGACATATCTATTCTCCTTTGAGATAAGTGAGGGATAGATCACCAATTCACATGATCTAACAACGGAACCAATTTCAATATGTCTCAGATCACATCTCTTCTCAAGCTACAAAACCAATACATAAGGAATTTACCTAAGCGCTTGATGGTGAAAATCCCACGAATGTCCACATAAAAAAGCAGATTGATTTTGTATATTCACTCACTGCCCGAGAAACCCTGAATAGACACTAGGGAAACCCCTAAGAGCTACCGGGGGAAGAAACGGGGGTGAACCGACAGCACCTCTAAGCTGCCTCGAGGCCGTCCTATCCGGGAGAGAAAGCAATACTGAGCCAGCCCAGCTCTACATGCTCATATTCCCAAAAGTCTGTCACTACCCCCGTATTGGGTAATTCATATCAATTTTTACTATCTCCAATTACAGCTGAATCTCCACCGGTCAACTCAGGATTTTTCTCAACTATCCCGTGAACCGAACATTCAACCCTAGGAAATCCCTAGGGCTTCCCCTAGCGCACCTCCTAAGTTCCTTCGTCACACTTAAGTCCAAGCCACGTTGTGTCGTGGAACACAATCTCACCCATATCTCTCTACTTGTTAGGAGCGTCCCCATGTCAGAGGGCTTAAGACATGTTTCCGAAGTCGTTGAACGAGCTTTGGATAATCGGCCTGAAGAGGGAATCGTCCGAGTTAATCGCGAGATCTTCACAGATCCCGAGATCTTCGATCTCGAGATGAAGTACATCTTTGAAGGTAACTGGATTTTTCTCGCCCATGATTCCCAGATCCCCAACCCCGGGGACTATTTCACGACAAACATTGGACGGCAGCCCATCGTTATAACTCGCGATAAGAATGGACAGCTTCACGGTCTAATTAACTCCTGTTCCCACCGCGGAGCAATGCTGTGCAGGAAGAAGACAGATAACCGAAGCACTATTACTTGTCCGTTCCATGGATGGACTTTCTCCAACGACGGTAGGCTTTTGAAAGTAAAAGACGAAGCTGACGGCGGTTATCCGGAAGAATTCAACAAAGACGGCTCACATAATCTACGGAGAATCCCTCGTTTTGAGCACTACCGCGGGTTCATCTTTGGATCCCTCAACCCAAATGTGGATTCTCTAGAAAACTTCCTTGGCGACGCCAAAGTCATGCTTGACATGCTGATTGATCAATCCCCGGAAGGCTTAGAAGTCCTCAAAGGTTCGTCCACTTACTCCTTTGACGGCAATTGGAAATTACAGGCAGAAAATGGTGCCGACGGATACCACGTCTCATCAACTCACTGGAACTACGCAGCCACAACAGGTCGCAGAAGTACAGGAGAGTCACTGAACGAAACCAAAGCCATGGATGCGGCATCCTGGGGAGAACAAGGCGGCGGGTATTTTTCCTTCCCGAATGGACATCTCACCTTATGGACTACGTGGAAAAATCCGGAGGATAGGCCGGTATTTGATCGCTTGGAGTCTCTGAAGAATCTTCACGGGGAAGCTCGGGGCGACTTCATGGTTAACGCATCCCGGAATCTGTGCTTATACCCCAATGTCTACATCATGGATCAATTCTCGACACAAATTAGAAGGTTGCACCCCGTCGCGGTAGATAAAACCGAAGTCACGATCTGGTGCATAGCCCCGAAGGGTGAATCACCGGAGAACCGGGCAAACCGAATCCGGCAATATGAAGATTTCTTTAATGCCACTGGTATGGCTACCCCGGATGATCTTGAAGAGTTCCGATCTTGCCAAAAAACCTATCAAGCGAGCGCTTTCCCCTGGAACGATATGACCCGAGGTCTACGTCAACAATCCACTGGACCTAATCAGAAAGCTCAGGAACTTGGACTTACTGATGTGCTGTCCTCGGGAGCTAGAACAGAGGATGAGGGGCTTTATCCCATCCAACATGGGTACTGGGAGCACTTGATGCTTCAAGCGATTGCAGCTGAGAGACAAGGCTCCAAGCAAGCGCAAGATGATGCAAGTTCCAGCGCAGCAACCAGAGAATACGCCAGCACTCACGCTGCTTCTCAGCCCACTAAAACCACCCAGAAGTCGCGAAGAAGACGCCGCCGCCTTCCCGCAAACTGATCTCCGTAAGGAAAGGAAAAATCCTGATGAATAATGAATTGATTAAAACCACGAGGCAAGACGTGGAGGATTTCCTTTATCAGGAAAGCCGGTTATTAGATGAACGGCGTTTCGAAGAATGGCTGGATTGCTATCATCCGGACGTCGAATATTGGATGCCGGCATGGGATGACAATGATGAATTAACAGCTGACCCACAGAGTGAGATCTCGTTGATCTACTATCCTAACCGCTCTGGCTTGGAAGATCGGGTATTCCGGATCAGGACTGAGAGGTCATCAGCTACTTCAATTCCCGAACCACGAACTGGACACAATATTACCAATGTGCAGATTTTGGAAAGAAGAGAGAATGAAATAGATCTAGTTTATAACTGGATTACCTATTATTACCGTTATCAAACTACAGATCACTATTTTGGCTCTACCTATTTAACTGTTGATACATCAGAATCTCGTCTTCTCATTAAGAAAAAGAAGATCATTTTAAAGAATGATTACATCCACCATGTAATCGACATTTATCATCTGTAGGAGTCTCTGTGAGTCATAAAATAGCTCTAGCTTTTGAGGACGGCATCACCCAGTTCATCCAGTGCGATGAGAATCAGACCATCGCAGATGCCGCGTATCAAGCCCGAATCAATATCCCATTTGACTGTCGCGATGGCGCCTGTGGAACGTGTAAATCTTTTTGCGAAGCCGGAGATTTCGATGAGGGTTCATTCATCGACGATGCTCTTACCGAAGATGAACTTGAAAGTGGCTATCTTCTGACGTGTCAATCTAAACCGCTGAGCGATATGGTGATTCAGATTGCTAGCACTTCTGAACAAGCTAAAACATCGGCTTCTTTAGCTAAGGGAAGCATTAGATCTCTGGAGAGAATCTCCCCTGGGGTCTTCAAACTCTCCTTGGCTATTGAAAAGCGTGATGAATTGCATTATCTACCAGGTCAGTACATCAATGTTTCCGTACCCACCTGGGATCAAAGTCGGTCATATTCCTTTTCCTGTAGTCCTTCAAAAAATGAAGTTACCTTCCTGATAAAGCTGACGCCCGGCGGACTCATGACTGAGTACCTCAAAGAAGAAGCCAAGATCGGAGACGAACTCAACCTGGTTGGCCCAATGGGAACTTTCTTTCTCCGTGAACCTTTGAATCCCATTCTTCTTTTGGCCGGTGGTACCGGTCTAGCACCCATACTGGCAATACTGGAGAGCCTTTCCGAGGATGAATTGTTGGATGTGCCGGTTCGGCTTATGTATGGCGTAACCCAAGAATGTGACCTAGTGGAACTCAATAAACTCGACGCATTCCGCGATTCTCTTCCAGATTTCGATTACCTAACTGTAGTGAGTGATCCCGATTCACAGCATGAATGCAAAGGCTATGTCACGGATCATATCGCCCCAGAGATGTTGGGTAACGGCGATACTGATGTTTATCTTTGTGGACCCCCACTGATGGTTGAGGCCGTGCGGAAATTCCTCGCCGCCCAGGAAAACCCACCCCAAAATTTCTACTTTGAAAAATTCACGTCTCCGGTAAGTGCTGTTTCTTAACAGATCAGGTTCCAGAATTTTACAGCACAAGACACCGGTCTTTCTGCGGAATGCATTCCTTCCTCATCCGCTACCCCGTCTTCCAATATTCGCTGGATACATGAAAGGGTTGAACTTCAACGATGCCAGCTCCCACCGGCCCAGAACCTAAAATGGATTCAATTTATTTTCACCCCAACCGATTTTCACATAGCAATGTTTTAGTAACCGGGGCAGCTCAAGGCATAGGAAAAACTGTGGCGCTGCGTTTAGCTCTAGAAGGAGCCAATCTTGCCCTAGTTGACCGTGATGCCAGTGTCCATGAATACGCCGCTGAGTTGCAACAGTCCTGTACCGGGAAAATCTTTTCTGTCACGGCAGATTTAGAGAACTGGGAGGGTGCCCAAACCATGGTTGATGAAACCCTTAGTCAACTGAATTCGATTGACATCGCTATCAACGCGGTAGGTGGCACTATTTGGGCAAAACCATTCGAACGATACTCAGATGAGGAAATCATCCGAGAAATTGATCGGAGTTTATTCACCACGCTGTGGTCAGTAAGAGCGGAACTTCCCGGAATGATCGAGCAACAGAAGGGAACGATTATCAACGTTTCTTCGGTTGCTACAGCTGGCATCAATAGGGTCCCATATGCCGCAGCTAAAGGAGGTGTTAATGCTTTAACTTCAGCTCTTGCAAGGGAGGCTGCATCACATGGGATAAGGGTTGTTGCGACGGCACCAGGTGGAACTCTGGCCCCCGCACGCGATATTCCTCGGGGCCCGGTCCCCCAGAGCGATGAAGAGCGAGCTTGGTATCAAGACATTGTTGAACAAACGCTTGACTCTTCATTGATGGGTCGATATGGAACACTAGAGGAACAAGCTGCAGCGATAACTTTTCTCGCTTCAAAAGAGGCAAGTTATATCACCGGAAGCGTCCTTCCTGTCGCTGGTGGAGACCAGGGATGACCTCGCAGTATAGATTTTATAGACCGGCGATTCTAGCACTGACCATCGCGCATCTTTGCCATGGAAAACAAAAATAAGGAGTCCCATGTCACTACCTCTTGGAACCCCTTCTCAGAGACATAGCCCACTCAAAATTCTTCTGGAAAAGATCTGTCAATTGAAATCCCCTAGTGGATTTAGCTTCTTAGCAACGGGTCCTAGTGGTTGTGGCAAAAGCCGGTTAATCCAGGAATTATCACAAGAACTCTACGGCTGGTCTATAACCTCAGTACGTATTCTGTCCTGGAATTCGGCGCAAGAGAAAGGCATTGCTGGCCAAATATTCGATGAGAAATCCACGATTGAGGAAATTCTTCAACGCATAGATCATCCCGGCAGCTCTTCTTTATTCATCATTGATGATGCCCACAAAGCTAACCAACAAACGGTCTATAAACTCCTTGAGATTAGCCAAGCGGTAAAACATTCCCGGATCGCTGTTGGTTTCGTGGCAGACGAGGAACTCATCGCTACACATAACAATAAACTAAGTGAGTTAGTGGATACTCACATCCGTATTCCCCCGTTAAGTCTCCACGAGCTCCACAGTCTTGTGCTGGAACTGTTTTCTTTCCACCTTTCTCGGTCTGCAGCTCTCGATCTCCACAACATAACCGCGGGCAACCCCAAGCGAATTTTGGAGGTCCTTTATTCCGAGCCTATTGATTATTGGCGCCAAGAGAATCCGATCATTCCGCTACCGTCTTCATGGAGAACATCATTTTTTGGGAAACTCGGACACTATGCTTCTGATCCTGAGATATTGAGTGTGTTACAAGCACTGGCAATTTTCCCTCAGGGCGCCAACCCCGAAGCTATGGAAAGTCTGGTAGGTCCAGAGGCTATTTCGAAAGTGGATGCTGCTATTGACATGGGACTCGTAGAGATGCATTCCCCTCTTCTGCGGTTAGCTTTTCGTCAGTCGACAGACCGTGCCGTCGCGCAATCTCTACTGGGCCCAGTAAAGCTCAGCAAGCTTCATAAAGCTGCGTCCCGCTTTTATCATTCTTTGGGACAGATTGATTTGGAGCTTTATCATGAAGCTAGGGCGGTTCAAGGTAAGAATGATGCCCTTGCCTATCGGCTTGCGGAACGCGGAAGGGAGCTGGGCAACCGAGGTCAATGGCGTAAAGCAGCCGATTCTTTGAGTCTCGCATCCAGTTTATTCTCTTCGGAACAGGATGCTAGGGAAAGCTATTTGGATGGGATCGAGGCACTGATCGCGGCTTCAGATGTTCCGGAGGCCCGTTCTCGTTCTAAGAATCTCTATTTTGAAAAACCAGACGCAAAAACCGACTCGATTAGAGCTTATCTAGCCCTTCACGAAGGCCAAAAGGCCTTATCTACCCAACTTTTATCTCGAGCGTGGAATGAATTGGATGGCAATCCTGATTATTCCGACGCGCTAAAGGCGCAGTTAGCCTCTCGCATGGCCTTACTTCATCTCAATAATTGGGATCTAAAAAACATTCTGAAATGGACCGATATAGCAAAAAAATGGGCACCTCCAGAATCATCCATGGGCAAGGAAGCACACTATATCTCTCTCATTGCGCAAGGGGCTCTGAGCGGAAAGATCCCCGAAGATATTCCTTTCCCGGACGAGTCACCTATCCTCGCCCAACGCCGTCACATGGCGCTTGGGTGGTTATCACTCGTTCACGATGATCCTATCGGGGCTCTGCACCATCTCAACACACCTTCAGAAGGAGAAGGTTCTGAGCGGATCGGAGTATGGTTAGATGCCTGGCTTGGCCGCACATATTTTGTTTTGGGCCGATGGGATGACGGAATAAAGGTGGTTGAACGAGGTTTAGCCCGTGCAGAACGTTTTGGTATCCACTTCCTAGAACCACTACTACTTTGGACAGGTGCCAGCATCGCAACCTACCGCGGGGAGTCCTGGCTCGCACAAAACTATTCCTCACGCCTGGCATTCTCCCATGACACCTTTCCTCTTCAACAAATTCCCTCAGCGATGTGCAGGCTTCTGATTTCGAGTCTGCGCAACGATTTCCCGTCTGTAATGCGTGCTGGAGCTAAACTCGAATCCCTTGGGAAAACAGTTGATATGGGTCAACCGGGGTTCTGGCCTTGGGAAGATGTCTGGGCGCAGCAATTGATCCATGCTGGGAGAATTAGCGAGGCAGATCGAGTGACATCCGAGGCAGAAGAGAGATTGTCGGGCTCGAACATTCTTTCTTCCCGGGCCAAACTCGGGGTTCCCCGTGGCTCAATCCTCATTTTGCAAGGAAAAGTAGAGGAAGGCCTTAGAGTTTTTGAGGATTCCGTGGAATGCGTGGAGTCATTAGCGCTTCCCGCCTATGAAAGCCGGATACTTTATGAGTACGGTCTCGTGCTAAGACGATTAGGAAAACGGCGACGAGCTGATGAGATCTTTAGCCGTGCCGCCGAAATCTATCACATGATGGGAGCATCTGATTTCGTTGATCGCTGCAACCGTGAACGTCGGGCCAGTGGAATTGGTACCCGCACACGAGACATAGGGAAATTGACCCCTCAGGAAGAGGAAATCGCTAAGTTAGTGGCCAGCGGTGCCACTAACCGAGAAATAGCAGGCGAGCTTTATCTATCCACGAAAACAGTTGAGTACCATCTGACACGGGTCTATAGGAAGCTAGGAATTAGAGCTCGCACTGAGCTTCCGAAAGTTTTTGATAGTTATGTGGAAAACACCCAACCCTAAAAAACACGAACCCCCGGTCAGTCGTGCATTGACTGCCCGGGGGTTCCGCAAAGCATCAGGTAGGTTTAGGAGTTCAGTTTCCGATAATCGAAAACTTGGTCAATAATCCCGTATTCCACTGCTTCTTCAGCGGTAAGGATCTTGTCTCGGTCAGTATCAATACGGATCTGCTCGGCGGTGCGTCCGGTGTGCCGGGCAAGCGTCGTTTCCATTTGTTTCCGCATCCGCTCAATCTCCGCAGCTTGAATCTCCAAGTCGGAAACCTGCCCTTGAGTACCTTGGGTAGCCGGTTGATGGATGAGCACACGGGAATTCGGCAAGCAGGCTCGCTTACCTTTGGTTCCTGCAGCTAAGAGAACCGCCGCTGCGGAAGCGGCTTGCCCAAGGCACACCGTCTGAACATCAGGGCGTACATACTGCATCGTGTCGTAGATCGCCATAAGTGCTGTAAAAGACCCGCCTGGCGAGTTAATGTACATGGTGATGTCTCGGTCTGGGTCAAGTCCTTCCAGGACCAACAGCTGCGCCATAATGTCATTTGCAGAGGTGTCATCAACCTGAGTACCGAGGAAAATGATCCGCTCTTCAAACAGCTTGGCGTAGGGATTTGTCTCTTTTGTACCGTAGGAAGATTGCTCAATAAAGGAGGGCAACACGTAGCGGGCCTGCGGCATCTGGAATCCATTGCTCATGAGTTTTCTCCCCTCGCCTTAGTTAGCAGCCACCGAACCACCTTGGGCGGTGGTAATCACGTGGTCTACAATCCCATATTCTTTGGCTTGCTGTGCGGTGAACCAGCGGTCACGATCAGAATCCTTAGTGATCTGCTCATAGCTTTGACCAGTATGTTCAGCTATCAATTCAGCCATCTCTCGCTTAGTTGCGGCAAACTGTTCTGCCTGAATGGCGATATCTGCGGCTGTGCCTCCTACACCGGCAGAAGGCTGGTGCATCATAATCCTGGCGTGGGGAAGCGCAAAACGCTTTCCTTTTGTGCCGGCACCCAAGAGGAATTGCCCCATCGAGGCTGCCAACCCCATCGCATAGGTTGCTACATCGCAAGGTGCGTACTTCATGGTGTCATAAATTGCCATGCCTGCCGTAACGGATCCACCGGGAGAGTTGATGTACAAGGAAATGTCCTTGGTGGGGTCTTCGGCTGCGAGCAAAAGAATCTGGGCACACAGTTTATTAGCTATTTCATCATCAACTTGGCTTCCCAAAAAGATGATGCGTTCCTTTAAAAGCCGCTCATACACAGAATCACTCAAGTTGAGCCCCTGCGCGGAACCCTGCATCCGGGTCAGATCGGTCATAAGAATTCCATTCCTTGCAAGTACTATGAAGCTTTCATCCTCCGGGGAAAATCCCGGCTTCAAACTAGGCTACCTATCCGAATAGCGTTCTTGGGGGTTGTTCGCTGACAGCGTTGTCGAATCCCTGCTTTTGCGGTTAATAGGTTAATAACAGAAAACGCCGCCACCGGACTAGTTGTTCCGGCGTGCGACGCCATTGTCAAGACTTGTCTTCGTCGGACTTTAGTCTTCTTCGTTTTCGGTGTTATCTTCTTCCTCACCGAAATATTCCGTCGGGTCTACCGCATTACCCTCATCATCTTTCACCGTCACTCGGCAGATAGCTGCTGCAAGAGCCTTGCCCCGGCGAACATCAGAGAACAAGTTAGCGATCTGACCAGAGCTTTGCAGCTGCTGAACAAACTGCCCTGGCTCAATTCCATAGCTTTGAGCGGTAAACAGGATATGGTCGGTGAGCTCCTGCTGGGAGACCTCAACATCCTCCTGCTCGGCAACAGCATCGAGGAAGAACTGAGTGCGCACAGCTTCTTCCGCTTGCTCCTGAGTTTTCTTCTCGAATTCCTCACGAGTGGTGCCCTGTGCTTCGAGGATCTTTTCAAAGAGGTCCTCATCGCCACCGAATTGTCCCTTAAGCTGCTGGGTCTGAGCTCGAGCCTGCTCTTCCACAACCGTTTCAGGCAGAGCGAAATCAGTCTTAGCTAATGCAGCTTTCAAAACCTCATCGCGAATAGCGGCTGCTTGACGAGCCTTCTTCTGCTCTTCAACCTGACTCCGAGTTGACTCACGGAGTTCCTCCGCGGTGTCGAATTCAGAAGCCATTTGGGCGAAGTCATCATCAAGCTCAGGAAGTTTACGTTCCTTCGTTTGTTGCACGTGGACGGTAACCTTAGCTTCCTTGTCCTTGTGCTCACCCTGCTGCATGGTCGCGGTGAACTCATTATCCTCACCGGTCTTCATACCACGCAGTGCGGTATCGAGACCGTCAATGAGATCCCCGGATCCTACCTGGTAAGACAGCCCCTCGGTAGTTGCCTCATCAATCTGCTCACCATCAATTTCGGCTTTAAGATCAATGATGGCAAAGTCATTAGTCTTTAACTTCCGCTTGGTGTCTTTGAGTTCACCAAAGCGCTCACGCAACTTGTCGAGCTCTGCATCGACATCCTCATCCTCGATCTTGAGGGCAGGAACCTCAACTGAGAGCTGAGAAAAGTCAGGAACCTCGATTTCAGGGCGAACATCCACCTCAGCTACAAACTCGACCAGTTCACCGTCTTCAATCTTGGTGATGTCCACCGACGGTTGACCAACGACTTTGAGGTCATTTTCCGCACAGGCCTGCTCATACCGAGAAGGCAGCATATCGTTAACTACCTGCTCCAAGATTGGCCCGCGACCAAAGCGAGCATCAATGAGCTTCCGCGGAGCTTTGCCGCGACGGAACCCGGGGATTGCGACCTGCTGAGCGATGGCAGCATAAGCCTGATCAATCTCAGAGCCAAGATCCTCAAAAGGGACCTCAACGGTGAGCTTGACGCGGGTCTCGCTCAGCTTCTCGACGGAACTCTTCACGAGTCACTCTCCTCAGATTTCTCATTGATCTACAGGTAAATGTCACAAAGACGAGCCTTCGGGTTATCCCCATCGGCTCGTTTCGTCGGGGCGACAGGATTTGAACCTGCGACCCCCTGCTCCCAAAGCAGGTGCGCTGCCAAACTGCGCCACGCCCCGTAGCGTGTACTTCTCCAGTATCCACAGAACAGGAAGATCTGCGCAAACCTGAACGCTTTTCAACGTCCGAAGGAAACGTACGCAGTGCAGTGTAGCGGGCCTGAAAATCAGCCGAGACATTGGGTCCCTAAAAAGCGAATAGCTACGAAAAAACCCGCTGTTTCCAGCGGGTTTTCTTGGTGGAGGGAACGACGGGAATCGAACCCGCGTCTTCAGCTTGGAAGGCTGAGGTATTAGCCACTATACGACGTTCCCAGCAACGCACTAGCGAAGTAACGCGTGATTGGCACTATAGCGCATTCTGAAGCTTTGTGTGAAATCCGCACTTCGTCCCCGGTGTAGCCGGATAGATCGCTGTTAAGAAACCAGAGCGGGCGCACCGTCTCATAACAGTGAGTCTTTCTTAGGTGAGCCGGGAACTTAGCGAACCGCTCCACCGTTACTCTTAGTAGGAAAAATCCAACCCGGGAGGAACCTAAAAAGTGGTCGCACTCATTCTCGTTGCGCTAGTGGTACTCGGTTTAGTTTTTGTACTGAGTCGAGGCACTAAGAACCAAAAGCAACAACAAACCGTTCAACTTGATGACGCCCTAGCCGATGCTCGGCGGTGGACTGAACGTCTAGGGTCGCAGGTACTTACCATGAGTGGCACCGATGCCGCCTCTACCCAAGCTATTGCCGATGCCTCGGATCGATATACCGCAGCAAATTCCCAACTAGCATCGGCGACAACGGTGCGACAGGCTGAATTAGCCCGTGAGTCAGCCCTTGAGGGATTGCACTACATGAATGCGGCACGAGAAATTATGGGGATGCCGCTGGGCCCCGAGTTACCTCCGCTGGAAGGACAACGTAACGCCGGTCGAGTAAGCGAAAAACGCACCATCGAGCACGAAGGACAGACCATTACGGCCTCGCCTTCTCCTTCTCCGGAGACTCCCAATTATTATCCCGGTGGACAAGTAGCGGGACGGCCCGTGCCGGCTGGTTGGTACTCGCAGCCGTGGTGGGCTGGTGCGCTAGCTTCCGGCATGTGGACTGCAAGTTCCGTGATGATGTTCTCTGCGCTATTCTCCGGCATGTCCGGCGTCGGTTATAGCGCCCAGGCATTCGAAAACGGCTACGGCGAGGGCTATGCCGAAGGGCTGGCAGACGCCAACGCGGACACTTCCGATATGGGAGATACCGGTGATTCCGGCGATTTCGGCGATGCTGGCGATACCGGAGACGCCGGTGGAGACGGCTTCTTCGATGGTGGTTTCTTCGACGGCGACGGAGGCGGCCTGTTCGACGGTGGCGGTTTCGACTTCGACTTCTAAGCGACACCAAAACCCGCCCTGCAGCGAGATCCTATGTCTCGTGCCGGCGGGCTTAAGGATATTTAGGTCTCTGGCGAAGACGGCACTGCCGGTGCAATCCCGGTGCGTTCATACTCGCTGAGTAAGTCAATACGACGTTGATGGCGCTCTTCTTGAGACCATTCCTGAGTAACAAAAGCATCGACAATCTTTAGCGCCTCTTTTTCAGAGTGCATCCGCCCCCCGAGGCCGATGAGTTGGGCGTTGTTATGTTCCCGAGCCAGGCACGCAGTTTCTTCAGACCAAGCTAAAGCGCAACGAGCACCTGGCACCTTATTCGCGGCAATTTGCTCCCCATTTCCAGAACCACCCAATACGATGCCCAGTGATCCTGGGTCATTCACCGTACGGCTAGCGGCCTCAATACAAAATGGGGGGTAGTCATCCTGGGCATCGTATTCATACGCACCGCAATCAATCACCTCATGCCCTTTGGCCTGGAGGTGATCCTTGATGACGTTTTTCAACTCAAATCCAGCGTGGTCAGCTCCCAGATAAATTCGCATAGCTGAGAGTGTAGTGCTTTAGGTCGCATCTCCGCCGACTTGGGGCCGCTCGGTTCTCGTCCGTTTAATTTCAAAGAAGTAGGGGTATTGCGCTAACCGAACTGCCGCATCGAAAATCTCGCCGGCTTCTTCTCCCCGAGGCACCCGGGTAATCACCGGCCCGAAGAAAGCGGTTTCTCCCAGTTGCAGCACCGGAGTTCCCACTTCATCCCCCACCGCATCCATTGCTCCTTGATGATAGTTCCGCAGACTCTGATCAATAGCGCCGCCTTCTGCATACTGCGCAAACTCTGCCGGTAATTCGACTTCCTCAAGCACCTGGGGAATCAAGGAATCAAACTCTCGATTCCCCTCCTCATGAATATGAGTACCAAATGCGGTATAAAGAGCGTCGAGTTTTTCCGGCTCATGCTCTGCAACCGCAGCACAGATCCGTGCTGGCGCCCATGCTAATTCCATGAGCTTTAGGTAGTCTTCCGGGAGGTCACGGCCTTCGTTCAACACGCTAAGAGACATGGGAATCCACTGAATTTCCACATCTCGTACCTTCTCAACCTCTTTCATCCAGCGTGAAGTTTGCCAGGCAAATGGGCAGGTCACGTCAAACCAGAATTTCACGGTCTTGGTCATCAATTTTCTCCTTCCATTTCCAATGTTTCCTACTCTATCGGGACTAGCCTTGAAGTCATTGGTTCTCAAGCCATCTCGGTGGACTTTTTCTTCAAGGAGTTTCGATGAGTTCTATCAACCTCACTCGTCAGGAAGCCGAGCATCGCTCTCGGATTGTGCATCCCCAGCACTACGACATTCATCTGGATTTCAGTGATGCATCTAACCTGGATAATCCCTATTTCGAGTCCATCAGTACAGTGGTATTTGACGTTAGGGAACCCGGTTCTACGTTCATTGACCTGCGGGCCCATAAGGTTAATGAAGTTCGCCTAGATGGCAAGGATATTCGTTCTTCTGCATAACTCTTGGACCACAGGGTTACTGCTCTCAGGAGGGAATAAAACTCACCAATCTACGTCCTGGCCGGCATACTCTGCGGGTAGTTGCTCAATGCCAGTATTCCCGCACCGGCGAGGGACTTCACCGCTTCCGTGACCCTGTTGACCAGCGAACCTACCTGTATTCCCAGTGCGCAACGGCAGATGCTAAAAGGATTTTTGCGTGCTTTGATCAGCCGGATCTCAAAGCTACTTATCAGATTTCCGTCGAAGCCCCTTCGCATTGGTCCGTGATTTCCAACGCACCACAGCACAGTCACCGCATTGATGACTGTATCTCGCACTTCACCTCCCAGATGCACATCCCCCTCCCCACCTATCTAGTGGCAATTTGCGCAGGTCCTTACGTCGGAATTCGGGATGCTTGGCGCGGGACCCTCCGCCACCACTCCGAGACGCCCACGGACCAACCAACTGAGCTGAGCGTACCCCTGGGTATTTATGTCCGACGTTCCCTGGCTCAGTCTCTTGACCCAGAGCAGATTTTCACCATCACCCGCCAAGGCTTCGATTTCTATCACCAACACTTCGGCATGGCCTACCCCTTCGGCAAATATGACCAAGTTTTTGTCCCTGAATTCAATGCCGGCGCCATGGAGAATGCTGGTTGCGTCACCCTTCGCGATGACTATGTTTTTACTTCTCCGCCAAGCCCTGATGAGCAAGAAAGCCGGGCCAATACTATTTTGCATGAACTAGCACACATGTGGTTTGGGGATTTAGTCACCATGCGCTGGTGGGATGATCTCTGGCTTAATGAATCCTTTGCTACCTGGGCAGCGACGTGGTGCCAAGCAGAGGCTACCGATTACGCCAATGCCTGGGTAACTTTCACCAACGCGGAAAAGGCCTGGGCCTATAGACAAGACCAACTTCCCTCAACTCATCCGGTCTTTGGTCCCGCAGAGGATATTGATGCTGTTGAGCAAAACTTCGACGGCATCACCTACGCTAAGGGAGCTAGTCTGCTAAAACAGCTCCAGGTCTATGTGGGAAGAAAACATTTCCTAGCGGGAATCCGGCGCCATTTTGCGTCCCATGCTTTTTCTACTGCCACTTTCGATGATCTACTTGCTGCCTTAAGCCACACCAGC
Source organism: Corynebacterium poyangense (assembly GCF_014522205.1). NCBI lineage: Bacteria > Bacillati > Actinomycetota > Actinomycetes > Mycobacteriales > Corynebacteriaceae > Corynebacterium > Corynebacterium poyangense. Next base: position 2,009,925 of record NZ_CP046884.1, read on the forward strand.
GGCCGGGATCTTTCGACCTGGGCCCAAGAATGGCTCTGCACCACGGGAATAACCACCCTTACTCCCCGATTCACGATCAAAGACGGTCGTTATAGTAGCTTTAGCATCGAGCAAAGTCGGGCACTCCCCGGCAATAGTGCTCCGCGTAGTCACCGCACTGCAGTGGGGTTGTATCGTCGGACCAAAGGGCCCTTGAACGCAGTAGCTGCATTGAGCTCGACGTCAACGGCGAGTCAACCGATGTCCCTGAGCTCATGGGCACTCCCGCTGCTGATCTTATCCTTCTCAATGAAGGTGACCTCAGCTATTGCCGAGTTGGGCTAGATGAGAAATCCCAGAAAGTCATGCTGGCTTATGCCCATGAATGTCCCGATCCCATGATCCGAACTCTTTGTTGGTCTATAGCCTGGGAAGATACCCGGCACGGGGATCTACCGGCCCGAGAATTTATCCGCTTCGTCGCCCGAGGCGTAACTACCGAAAGCGAAACAGCGGTCATAGGTTCTGTCCTTGCTCAGGCCACCCAGGCACTGAACTATTACGCTTCCCCCGACTGGGCAGCTAAGGAAGGTATTGCACTGCTGAATGAGGTGCTCATTCGCGGCGGCAAAGATCCGGACCCACAGCGCGCCTTGCTCTTCCGCAAGGCTCTATGCCACGCTCCGCTGAGTCATCACGGTATCACCTACGTGCAGGAGTTGCTCCAGGCATCCGACAGCGAAGACAATAAGGAACTCCAGTGGGCTGCGCTGACCGCGTTGATTTCACATCAGGCGGTACGAGGTCCTCGGGAGATTAACGAGGTTATAGAAAAGCTTCTGCGTCAGGACCCCACTGCCACAGGAAAGTTATCTGCTCTGCGTGCTCGGGCCGCTCAGCCAGACGTCGAAACGAAGCAATGGGTAGCGCATCGCCTCCTAGCTGGAGAGGGAACTAATCTGGAAATCCGTTATTTATCGCACGGGTTGATCTGGCCGGGTGGGCGTACTGCTCAAGAATCTAGAAACAGCCTCAATGATCTGTTTTTCCGCGAAGCCCTCAGACTATGGAACCGCAGTAGCATGTGGGTGGCAATCGCTACGCTGACAGCGCTATTCCCTAGCTGGGATCCCCGGCCTGAGGTTCTTGAACAGTCCGACGAGCTGCTAGCTCAGGACCTTCCGGGCGGATTAAGAAGGCTCATCGTGGAGGAACGTGAGAAAGTACGTCTTGCGATTCACCTTAGGGAACGAGACCGCGAACAATAACACCACCTCCTGGACTAAACCCACACAGAGGTGGAGTTATGCATAATGCTCAGATAAGAAGAAACCCCCACACAGCAGTGGAGGTTCTTCTTGAGGGGATAATCAACAGGATTATTTCAGCCTTGTTTCGTCGAGCCCCCCCCCCGTGGATTTTTCATTCCTCAACTCAATCATGACCACATCAGAGCGCAGCAAAATCTCGAGCACATAAGCTGGCTTGTCATCGAAGCCAAAACCAACCCGATTAATACTTAATAGCGGCATATTTGCTGCTAGGTTGAGTTCCTTACGGTCTGTAGCGGAAGGAACTGAAATGGCAATATTGGCTCGCGCCCGGCCGGTGCACTCCTCCAAATGAGGCAACACGAATTTCGCGGGGTCATGGCTTGCTAACTCAGGAAATAGATCCACCGGGCAATAGGCTTGAACAATTGCTGCTGGAGTACCGTCGAGGCTCAGCCGCTGTCGGAAGACAAAAGTTTTCCTGGAACTTGGTTTGGGGGCGTCGGTCCACTCACTGTTGGCGGAATACTCCACCTTCTCTCCCAATTGCTCGGCTATCACGGGATTTAGTGGCACCATAGCAGAATCAAGATTTTCAATCTCAATGCTATGCCCAGCCTCACGCAGAGCAGTTACACCAGCAGCCAAATCCAGAAGTTCCACGACTGGGGGTTGCTGGCGAACAAAAGTACCCCCAGTTCGACCGCGCCGGCGCTCAATTAGACCTTCCATCTGCAATAGGTCTAAAGCATGACGTAAGGTCATGCGCGCTACCCCAAAATGCTCCACCAATAGCCGCTCAGCGGGAAGCTTATCTCCTGGTCTTAGCTCGTGTGACCGAATAGCCTCACGCAGTTTATCGGAGATCTCCACGTAGGCAGGTTGACCAGACGCGTAGTTACTATCCACTAGTTCCTCTTTAATCATGTTTGGCAGATTTCTCCTGGGTGCTTCCAGTGTAACTACACATAAAGAAGAATTGTTAACTTTACTAGCTGGGCAAACATAAAGGTATTATCTGTTTTGCAAAGCACATCACCTATTTAGCCTCTAGGCCTTAATCTTTTCATTGCTCACATGCACTGTCATCACATCTGAACGAAGTACGGTGGTTAAGCAATAAGTAGGTTTATCATCGAGCCCGAAGCCAATTCGGTCCACGCAAATGAGCGGAACATTCGAAAGCACCTCTAGTAATTTCCGGTCTTCTCCATTGGCTGCAGACAAAGTAATCATGGCGGTTGTTCGGCTAGTTCGTGGCTCCAGATAAGGAGCAATAAAATCACCACGATCTTTTGTGCCTAGCTCTTCAAAGAAGTCCACCGGGCAATAGGCTCGCATCACGGCCGCAGGAATGCCGTTGAGCAGGAAGCGCTGTTGCACCTGATAGATCTGAGGCGGATTGCGCGGATCTGGAACTTCAAGGCGCTCGGCGATTCCGCGGTTAGCCCGTTCTATCGAAAAGGTCAGCGGTTCAACAGTGACCTCATGCCCCGCCGCGATGAGTTTCTCAACGCTATGTGACAAGGTGAGAAGTTCTACTGCTGGAGGCTGCTGACGTACGAAAGTTCCACCCGACCGGCCCCGTTTCCGATCAATAAGCCCCTCCAATTGCAAAATATCGAGCGCGTGGCGCACGGTCATGCGCGCTACCCCAAAATGCTCCACCAACACTCGCTCTGCAGGCAGCTGATCTCCCGCCTTGAGAGTTCGGTTGTTTATTGCTTCACGCAATGAATCCGCAATTTCTACGTAGGCAGGTTGACCTGCATCTCCGATAGTTGGCACGGCACCGTCCTCACATGATGTGCTCAATGAATTCTGAGGCAAAACTCCAACATCGTCCATGACAACGATGTCGGATGAATTTCCTATAGGTCCATCGCCCAGAAAGAATCCACTGTTACATATCGCCTCATTAGAGTCCTAGGTTGAGCGCCCCTTCGCGGTATCGCCGGCCCGGAATAGCCTCAATTAACGTCTTGGTGTACTCCGTAGCAGGTTCTCCGAAAATTTGCTGAGTAGGCCCGCTTTCTACTTGTCTCCCCCGCTGGAGGACAGAGACCGAATCCGAAATTGCTCGGACCACAGCAAGATCATGAGAGATGAAAATATAGGTTAAATTGAGCTCCTGCTGGAGGTGATCTAAGAGCTTCAGGATTTGGGACTGCACTGTCACATCAAGAGCAGAAACCGCTTCATCTAAAACCACAAGCTCCGGTTCCACAACAAGAGCTCGCGCAATTGCAACCCGTTGTCGCTGCCCACCCGAGAGCTCCCCTGGACGTCGCTGAGCCAAATCTGGGTTTAATGAGACGAGCTCAAGTGCCTCTTTAACCTTGCGATCTCGCTCTTGTGCGGTCAACGAGAAGTAGTTACCTAAAGGCTCAGCGATACTTTTGCCAATACTCCATCGAGGATCCAGCGAAGCCCAGGGATTTTGATAGACCAGCTGAACCGTACGTCGAAACTCTTTTACAGCTTTCCCCGTGGGAACTTCTTCACCATTCACCAACACCTGTCCGCTAGTAGGTTTAATAAAACCAGCAATGCTACGACCGGTTGTTGTTTTCCCAGACCCAGATTCTCCTACCAGAGCATGAGTACTCCCCCGTGCTACCTGAAAACTTATGTCATCAATGGCGTGGAAATCCCCGAACTGGTGACTGAGGTTTCGTACCTCCACAATGGGATCAGAATCCACTGGTGTCCGACGGCGGTACTCCGTATGTAAAGACGGAGCATCGGCTAAAAGCCGTCGTGAATAAGGATGCCGAGGATCCGCTAATACCTGTGCTGCGTGTCCAGATTCCCGAACTTCACCGCGTTCCATGACCACAACCCGGTCGGCCCGATCACCAGCCACGGCAAGATCATGGGTTATCAACAAAATCCCGGTGTCTTTCCGCATATCATCCAACAAATCCAGTATTTTCTTCTGAACAGTCACATCCAACGCAGAAGTTGGTTCATCCGCAATAATTAAATCCGGTTCCAAAGCCAACGCCGCAGCAATAAGAACCCGCTGCTTCATCCCTCCACTTAATTCATGGGGATATTGCTGAGCTCGCCGCTCCGGATCATCAATTCCTACCTTGTCCAATAGGTCCAGGACTTTTTCTCGGCGAGCACGACGTGAGCTCATCTTGTGAGCAAGTGAGCGCCGATGGATTCCCAATCCTTCGGCAACGGAGTCTCCTATGGTCTTTACCGGGTTGAGGGAGTTACCCGGGTCCTGCGGGATAAGTCCAACGGTGAGCCCGCGAACCTTTTGCCACTGCTGTTCGCGGTAAGTGCTGACGTTGGTTCCAGCAAGGGTAATGGTGCCAGAGACCTGAGCATGTGCCGGCAATAATCCGATGGCAGCTTGTGCTGTCGTGGATTTCCCAGAGCCGGACTCCCCCACGATGGCTGTCATATGTCCACGAGAAACCTCAAGGTGGACACCACTAACTGCAGGAACAGTTCCGCGCGACGTCTGATAGCTGACATTGAGATCCTCTAAGTACAGCAAGGGGGCAGCGGGGGTGGAATCAGGGGAATGCATTAATTAGCCTCCTTCTGCAGGAACTGAGAAAGATAGTTACTTGCCAGCACCACGGCAATGATGACGAAACCGGGAAGCACTGTCAGCCACCAGGACGTCGCTATGTAGTCCCGAGCATCAGCAATGAGCAGTCCCCACTCTGGGGTGGGGGGTGGAGCACCGTAACCTAAGAACCCGAGGGTAGCTAGCTGCAAAATTGCAGAACCGCATTGCATTGCGGCCAAAGCAAGAACCGGGGTGAGAGAGTTGGGAAGAATGTGCCCGATGAGGACAGCAAGAGGAGAACTTCCACTTGCGTAGGATGCTTCGACAAACTCCGATCGCGCCACGGAGATCACCTGGGACCGAGCCAAACGAGTAAAAGTTGCCACCGAGGTCACTCCCACCGCAATAGCGGCATTGGTGGTCCCAAAGCCAAGGATGATGATCACCGAAAGACTCAGCAGTAGAGCGGGAATAGACAGCAGCACATCGACGATTCTCATGATGACGGCATCGGCGCGCGTGGTTCCGGCGATCAGCCCCAGGATAGTTCCAGCCACAATTCCAATAGTGACGGCAAGAGCTGCCCCGATGAGGGATTCCCGGGTTCCGTAGATCACTCGGGAATAGACGTCGCGACCTACCGAATCAGTGCCAAACCAGTTGTCTTTGGAGGGGGGAAGCAAGGGCTCAAAAGTTCCCGAAATGGGATCAAGGCGAGTAAAAATATGAGGGAAAAGTGCAGCTAGGAGAGCTAAAGCTAGAATTCCTAAGGCCACGACAACGCCGGGATAGTGAGATATTCGACGCACAGTCTGGTTCATGATCGAGCCTTTCGACGCAGACGAGGATCAAGGACTGGATAGAGCAGATCCACGATGAGATTGATGATCACGTAGGTGGTGGCAGCAATGATGACCACGGCAAGAAGAACGGGGGTATCACGATTCGCAACAGCATTGACCGTGAGGTGGCCTATCCCGGCGCGACCGAAAACAGCTTCGGTGACAACCGCTCCGCCGACGAGTTCTCCGAAGAGGAGTCCAGCCATGGTGAGGGTGGGGAGTAAGGCGTTGCGGAAAATATTGCGGCTGAAAATCCACCATCGTGAAGCCCCGCGAGAACGCACCACGCTGATAAAGGGCTGCTGTGCGGTGTCTTCGATGGAGCGAAGAAAAATCTGGGTCAACGGTGCGGCTATGGGGATGGAAAGGGTGAAGGCCGGCAAGATCAGGGATTGCCACCGGGTGGGCTGGATGACGGGGATCCATCCCAGTTGGAAGGAGACGACTTGGATGATGATGACACCGATCCAGAAACTTGGTAGGGAGACCATGATGCCCGGCAGGGTGTTGATGAATGACCTCAGCCAGGGGGAGGAAGGGACGGTGGCGAGAACCGCTAAGACAGCGGTGAGGAGGATTGCCAGAAGAAACGCAGCTAATGCCAAACCTATGGTGCCTGGCAATGCCTCGCGGATCATGCTCGATACTGCGGTTCCCGTTTGTACTGAGTATCCGAAGTCGCCTCGGATAAACCCCCATAGTGAGATGAAAAATTGGAGGATAAGAGGCCGATCAACTCCATATTCCTGGCGAATAGCTGCGATTTCCTCGGCACTTAGACCTAACTCTGGGGAGGCAAATCGCGCCATGACAGCATCGGAGGGCAAAGCTGATAGCAAAATAAAAGCCAAGGCGTAGGTCACCAACAGCACGAGGAGAGCTTGGCCGCAGCGCTGGAGTACCGTTGCAAAAGACATTAGGAGTTCTCCTTCGTGGTGTTTGCTGGGGGCTGGGTCTCGTCCGGGGCGCCTAGCCATACGTCATAAAAACTTGGCCGCCCGATAGCTTCCGCGTGGAATCCGTGGACATAGGGTTGGTATCCATAGACCACTGGTTCTTCAAAGAGCGGCAAAACATAGGCTTGGCTAGTTAAGTAGTCTTGGATTTCCCCGGAAATCTGGTTTCGTTGGGAAGGATCGACGGTGGCCGTGACTTTTTCTAGCAAATCCTGCAGATGTTGATCTGGTGGTGCCACCTCTGCTGGATTAAGCCCAGTGTGCGGGTCGATGGCGTCCACATCGCTGGCTTTATTTAAGAAGGTATTGCGTTCGGCAGTTCCGTATTGGGATTTGATGACGTCATTATCGGCGCGGCCAACCATGGTGTGCCGGATTTCGATTTTCCCTAAATCCTTAGAGTCAGCATTTTGAGTAGTTTGGTCACCGGGGTTTAGCTTCAGTTCTACGCCAATCCGTCGCAGATGTTCTTGGGCCTTGGTAATCAATTCTTTTGAGCGAGGCTGCGGTAACGCCTCATTGACTGTGAAACTCAGCCTGCGTCCATCACGTTGCCGTATCCCATCAGGACCAGGTTCCCAACCGGCTTGATTCAAAAGAGCACTGGAGAGCTCGGGGTCATAGGCAAAGGCATCAGCTGGCTGTGCTTTATACCCCGAAGCGGTCGTGGCCAGGGAGGATGTCGCCAGAGGGTAGGAATCAGAGTAGAGAGTATGGATAATCTCTTCCCGATCTATTCCGTGCATCAGGGCCTGCCGTACGCGAATATCCTGCAATAGGGGGTGGCGGAAACGGAAAGCTAATTGATTAGTCACGCCGTTAGTCCCGTGCGCCAGAATTTCTAATCCTGAGTCTTTGAGATGCTTTTCCTCCGGGGCTTCGATTTGCCGGGCGATATCAGCCTGACCGGCAACCAGTCCCCCGATCCGCACGGACTGTTCGCTGGCCAAAATATAGTTGATTTTTTCCAAATAAGCTGGCCCTTGGTGGGCTAGGACAGAGGGCGCCCAGCGATAATCTTTCCGCGCGGTCAACACCAACCGACTGCCAAGGTCTTCCTCACTAATCACGAAAGGCCCAGACCCAATGACTTTGGTGGCGCTGCCTGGAGCGAAGTCCGTGTCGCTTCCGTCGAGCGTGGAGTTTGCGACGAGGCCCGCATTGTAGCTACTGGTGGCCTGTGCAAACCCAGGTGCGGGTGCAGAGAAGTGAAACTTCACCGTTAAGGGGTCAATAACTTCGCCACCACGGTAGTTAGAGATCTGCTCTGAACTCGTTAAATGCCGTGACTTATCCCCTTTGGCATAGAGCTCAATATTGCGCAGAACATTCTCGGCATCAACGGGGGTACCGTCGGAATAACTTACTCCTGGACGCAACCGAAAAGTGTATTCAGTGGCATCCTCATTAACCTCCGGAAGTTCTTTGGCTATCCATGGATGCAGCTCTAAGGTGTCCGGGTCCTGGTAGAGCAGCCGGTCACAAATGTTGTTTATCACCGCACCATTGGGATAAAACCCAGCGCTTGGGGGATAGAGGGAGTTGAAGAACTGAGGTTCCAGGTAGGTTAGTTCCTGCTTATTTAGGTCCGACGCTGACTTCGCTGCTGGCTGTCCCAGGTGTCCCCCATAGCCACATCCTGTGAGAAGACATAAGACGCACAGCATCATCACCCCAGTTATGCGGCGCGATGATAGGGGTCTTAGCTTCTCACAGATGCGCAAACCAGCGTTCATCTTCTTCTCCTTTGGGTGCCTGGGATAGCTTCCCGATAGATTAACAGACAGCTTAGTTTAACTATAATAGACATACCGGTCTATTTAGCTTGTAGGTGGGGCGCTACACTGATACACCATGACCGAACAAATCCACAGCATCGCCCTCATCGGACTAGGCCCCCGCGGAGTTAGCCTGTGCGAACGATTAGCACAATTAAGCCAAGAAACTGCTGAACACAATCCCCCCGGTTCCCCATCGAAGCAGATTAAACTTCATCTCATTGATGATGCCCCTGCCGGGGCCGGAAGAATCTGGGATCCGGAGCAAACTCCGACGTTATGCATGAATACCCTCGCCCATGCAGTGACATTGTTCCCGGAAGAAAATAGCGGGATCAAGGGGGGAATTCTGCCTGGTCCCACGTTGCATGAATGGATTCGTTTAATCATTGCCCCAGATGACGGCGTCGATGATATTGCTAGTGAAAAACGAGAAACCTTCTTTTCTTTCCCTCCGGATAAGAATAAATATCAGCGATTCTGGTCGGAAATGGAGAACACTCAGCCAGAGTCCCATCCGTCGAGGGCACTCTATGGGGCCTATATTCGCTGGTGCCTCGATGTCGCACTCGCCCGGTTAGACAAGTCAGTCCACGTGATATTCCACCAAGCCCGTGCACAAGAAATCCAGCGTTGCGGTAGCCGCGATACGATTCATCTCGATAATGGCGTAAAGATTCAGGCCGATAGTACGGTGCTCGCCCCTGGATGGCTGCGCCCTGGACTAAACATCGCCGAACAAGAATTAGCTCAAGCCGTAAAAACCCACCCTTCATTGGTGTGGATTCGCCCAGATAATCCCGTCGAACAACCCTTAGATGCCGTACCTGATTCCGCCCCGGTGCTCGTCCGCGGTCTAGGGATGGGATTTTTCGATGTGATGGCACTATTAACTCTCGATCGCGGCGGAGAGTTCATTCCCGACGCCCATTCTCGCTCCGGATTGCGATATCTCCCCAGTTCTCGCGAGCCGCATTTTCTTATTAGCAGTCACCGCGGATACCCCTACTTACCCAAATCCGAGTACCACTCTCTTCCTCCACGAGCGGCGATTCCCCGGCTGAGGAAATTAGGCCGACGTCTTCGACCACAGTATCCCGGTCACGAGACCCCTACCCCGGCAAGCATAGATTTCCGTCGAACTATTTGGCCAGCAATTATTCGCGACAGCTACGAGGCTTATTATCAGACTCTAGCTCGGGTTAGACCTGAGGCGTTTAAGGGATCCGACCACACCAGTCTCATTCACGCTCTTGATCATGCTCCTGATGAAGATCTTCTGGAGCAAGCCGCTGAGCTTGCCCAAGAGTTCCTCGCTCAGCCTGAGGATCGGTTTGATCTGCGGGAATTCTTAGATCCTTTGCCCGGCACTTTTAGTAGCCCAGAAGCGTTGGGGGAGCACATCGCCCACCGCATGAGTTGCGATATTCACGAAGCGGTATTGGCCCGAGATTCTGCGCTGAAAGCTGGGCTGTGGTCTATTAGCGCCTCGCGAAAGCCAGCCAGTATCATCGGGGCCGAAGGTGCCTATACCCTGGATTCTCGGCCTACTCTTAGCGCTTTTATGTCCTTGGGACAAATGGTGGGATCCGGCCCCCCGTTATTTCGAACCCGTCAGCTTTTAGCTCTATATGATGCGGGTTTTGTCACCTTCTTGGGAGCTGAGCCACAACTAAGCGTGGTTGATGATGATCGCGAACCTCGCTGGCGGATAAAAACCAGATCCCTTCCCCATGATCACGCCGAGGCCACCACGCTTATTGACGCCTGGATGCATCAACCCACTATTGCGCGTCCCCATGACCAGGACCCGTTATTGCCGAGCCTGGAACACCAAGGGCGGCTTCGCCCTTTTCACTACCACACCGCCGCGGGAGAACACCTGACTACCGGGTCTCCGGAAGTAGACCGCTATACCCGACGGCTGATTCATCCCGATGGGAATATTGATCCCAGCGTCCACCTGGTTGGGATACCCACCTACGCCCAAATGCCTGACACCACTATCTCCCCTATCCCGAATTCCCGGTCCCTCATGCTCCAAGAAACCTCCGCCGCAGCATGGAGTGTGTGGCAACAGATCCACCCCTAGGCTTGTTGCTTAGGCATCGGGTTCCCCAGTAGCGTGGAACGTTCCTCCTTGGGAACCGGGGTGATTCTCCCGTCCCGAACCCCCTCCCGATAATTCTTAATTTCTGCGCGAATAGCGGGTCCCAACAGGTAAAGACCTACCAAGTTGGGGACAGCGACAAGGAAGAATAAGGCGTCGGAAAACCGAGTGACGGTTTCCAAGGACACCGCCGCGCCGACTACCACCATGATGAGGTAAAACGCATCATAAATGTGTTCGGCTACTCGGTTATTGCCGAACACAAATCCAGCGGCTTTCTTGCCATAGTAGGAATAAGACAGCACCGTGGAGAATCCGAATAACAAAATACAGATGGACAACACAATGGGGAACAAGGAGTGAACGGTAGCGAAGGCTTCAGTGGTGAGAGTGATTCCATCGCTATCAGAGTTGCGGTAGGTTCCGGTCACGATGATGGCCAAGGCAGTAAGAGTACACACCACCACCGAGTCGATAAAAGGCTCCCACGCCGCCACTAACCCCTCTTCTGCTGGTTTGTGGTTTTTTGTGGTGGAGTGGGCAAAACCTGCGGTACCGACCCCGGCGACGTTAGAAAACACCGCTCGTTGAATACCGATGATGGCTACCCCGATGACCCCGCCGGTGACTCCTTTGCCGGTAAAGGCGCTGGTGAAGATGGTCGAGAAAGCAGCAGGTAATTCCGTGACATGGATAACGAGGATCACTAGAACGGCGACGGCGTAGAGCACCGACATCACTGGAACAAGACGCGACGTCCAGTTAGCGATGGACTGTAAACCACCCAGCACGACGACGGCGGTAACTGCCGCCAATACCAAGCCGATGAGCCAACCGTTGTGTCCTAGCCAGCCATTTTTGGTGCCGGTGACGTCAATAATGTGCATGGCAATTTGGTTGGATTGGAAGATGTTTCCGGCGCCCATCGCCGCGAACATGAAGCAGAAGCCGTAGAAAAACCCGAGGAATTTTCCGGTCTTTGGTTTTCCGATGAATGCTAAACCATCGGTGAGGTAATACATGGGCCCGCCAGAGATACTGTTGTCGCTGTTGACTCGACGAAACATCTGGGAGGCAGTAGCTTCTACCAGCTTGAGACTCATTCCTAGAATGCCGGCGATGATAATCCACATGGAGGCGCCGGGACCACCGATGCTGATGGCTACTGCTACGCCGGCGATGTTACCGAGACCGATGGTTCCGGCGAGTTCGGTGGCCATTGCTTGGAAACTGGTGACTTCTCCGGCATCGTGGTGCCGGCTCATATGTCCGCGGACAATGCGGACTGTTTGCATTGCGTCGCGGATGGGGCGAACTTTCATCCACAGCGTCATGATTATGCCCGCTAAAAAGAGCCAGAGCACCACGACGGGAAGTTGTGCGTTTCCGATGGGGATTGAGAAGAACACCACCTTTTCGAGGACGTCAACGAAGGGTCCAAAAACTCCTTGGATTGCTTTGTCGACTGCTCCGGATTGGGCAGCAAGTATGTAGGTATCTGACATAGGATTCTCCTAACGGTGTGTGAGAATTCACAAAAGAAGCCACGCTCACACATCTAGCAGTGATCTACAACACATATTACGTTATCGATTACTGACAAGTGGGCTTTTTGAAGAAAATTTTCCAAGTCAGAGCACAGCAGTTAGAATAGAGTGTGGAAAATGTGGCAACTACCGGGGAAAACACAAAAGTGTATCGGTAATACATAGGCCTAGAATCATGAAAGTAGTTGAGGACGTCACGGTGGAACCGAGGAAATGGGCAACACCCATTAGTATTAACCCCTCTCGTCGTCCCTCCCTCAAGGAGGACAGCGAACAGCTTATTAGGCGACTGCTCGTCAGCGGGGATATGCGTCCGGGACAACTCTATTCCGCCAATAGTCTTGCTTCTCAACTGGGAATTTCCAATAGCCCAGTACGCGAGGCCATGCTGTCACTCAGCGCCGAGGGACTATTAGAACCGGTGCGCAATCGTGGGTTCCGGGTAGTGGAAATGACCCCTAAAGATCGTCAGGAAGTCTACGATTTGCGTCGCCTCATTGAGGTAGAGGCGGTGCGACGTGCAGCATCTCGCCACCTCACCAAAGATGAGGCCAACACCCTCACCGAGTTGGCGCATCATGCTCTTGATCTTCTCCCCGATACCCCTGGGGGTGATTTAATCCCCTACCTTGATGCAGATAATGATTTCCACTGTTATCTGGTTGGTCTCATCGGAAATACGCGCTGGTCAGATATGGTTCGTATCCTTCGAGACCAGTCTCGGATTAACGGCGCCTACCGACATTTAGGACACCAAGAACGAGACCGGGCGAGCGCTGAGGAGCATATTGACATTGCCCACGCTGTCATTCGGGGCGATGCAGTTTTGGCTGCAGATTTGATGGTCCGGCACCTAGATTATGCTCGCCCGCAAAGTTAAATATTCCTTCTCCCACAAAAAACTTGGCTTTTTTAGTGACACGGAACACTTTTCTGTTTAGAGTAATCGATAACTGATAACTCGTTATGGGAAAGGAGCCGGTCGTGTTTGAACTTCCTCCTACCTGTGGCACCACAGTAAGTCTGGACATGAGCACCGCTGACCATCTTCCTCAGTCAGCTGAGGTGGTCATCATCGGCGGTGGTGTCATGGGGTTAAGCGTGGCCCACTACCTTGCAGAACGCGGCGTTGGCCAAGACCATCAAGGAAACTACAGCGGCATTGTCCTGCTCGAAAGAGACACCTTGGGCAGCGGTTCTTCCGCTAAACCACTGGGCGGAGTGAGAGCTAATTTCTCTGACCCAGCCAACATTATCTTGGGGCAGCGGTCACTCAAGGTTTATGAAAACTTTCACCGTGATTTTGGCGTCGATATCCACCTGAACAAAGTAGGTTATCTCTTCTTGGCTCGTACCGAGGAAGAGCGACAGGCGCTAGATCAATCTGCTGAATCCCAGCGCCTATTAGGAATTGATGCTCGATCTCTGGACCCGCATGAGGCTCAAAAAGTTAACCCCTTTCTCAAGGCGGAGGCTTTAACTGGAGCGTGCTATACCCCCAATGATGGACATGCGGCTCCAGCAGCAGTTGTGGAGGGTTTACGTCGAGCACTCGATGAGCGCGGCGTGTGTATGTGTGACCGCACCGAAGTTCTCGATATTGAACGCACCGCTCAAGGGATAACGTCAGTAACAACTAGCCGCGGGGAGATTCGCACCGAAACAGTCGTGTGCGCCGCGGGGGCGTGGAGTAAAAGAATTGGAGAGATGGCTGGAGTAGATCTCCCCGTCGAACCTACCCGACGCATGATCGGGTTGACTCCTCAACAATCCACACCTCCGCCGCGGATTCCTTTTACCTTGGATCTCTCCACCACCTTCTATTTCCACAACTATGGCCGGGGCTTGCTATTGGGAATTTCTCACGCCGCTGAACCTGGCTTTTGCCGGGAATACTCCAATGAGTGGCTCAAAGAATTCAATGCGGCAGCCTCAATCATCGCACCTGAGCTGGAAAATCCCTCTCTCGCAGGTGGCTGGGCCGGATTCTATGAAAACACCCCGGATCACAACGCTCTCATTGGTGCATCATTAACAGTTCCTGGGTTCTTCTACATCACCGGTTTTTCTGGACATGGTTTCCTCCAAGCTCCAGCCGCTGGTGAATTGCTTGCTGACATCATCACCAACCGCACTCCTTTTATGGATCCCACTCCCTTTTCTGCCACTCGATTTTCCGGGCTTGGCAGCCCCTGGAATGAACTCAACATTATCTAAGAGGTCCTCATCATGACGAGTACACAACGCCTTGCCCGCTGGGAACTGCGCGCCGCCTTTGCTCAGCGACTATCCCAGATGTATGGGGAAGAAGTCCCGGCTTATACCACCTTGGTAGAAGTCTCTGAGGCGGTCAACCGGGATTACCAACAAACCCACCCAGAACTAGCGGAACACCTTGGCAGCATCTCTCGTGTCACGGCGGAACGCCACGGAGCTATCCGCGTAGGAACACCCCAGGAGCTCACTGACGTTGCACGAGTTTTTGCTGCTTTCGGTATGTATCCAGTCGGATTTTATGATTTACGGGACGCGGCAGCCAGCTCAGTCCCGGTGGTTTCGACGGCATTTCGCCCCATCGACGCCGAGGAGCTAGCCCGAAATCCATTCCGAGTCTTTACTTCCATGCTCACCGTAGATGATCCTCGGTTCTTCTCCCCGGATCTCCAGCAAAGGCTAGAGGCGTTCTTAGCCCAACGGACACTCTTCCCCGAAGAACTCCTTCTTCTCGCCGATAAGGCTGACCGAGAAGATGGTCTGGGAGAACCTGAGGCTAGCCGTCTCCTTGAGTTAGCTACGGCCTCCTTTAAGCTCTCAGATGATCCGGTAGATGAATCCTGGTATCGAGAGCTGGAACAGATCTCTGCGGTAGCTGCCGATATTGGAGGTGTTACCACCACCCATATCAACCACCTCACCCCACGCGTCCTTGACATTGATGACCTCTACGCACGGATGGAACAACGTGGGATCACCATGATTGATGAAGTCCAGGGGCCACCCGGCTGGGACGGCCCAGATATTTTACTTCGGCAAACATCCTTCCGCGCCCTGGATGAACAACGAGTCTTCCGCTTTCCTGATGGTAGTACCGGCCCAGGTACGCTGCGGGTTCGGTTCGGCGAGGTAGAGCAACGCGGGATAGCTCTCACCCCGGCAGGTCGTGATATCTATGACCGGATGGTTGCTGAAACTGATCAGCTGCTTCATGAAGAACCCGGTGCACCAAGGGCTGAGATTGCCCGGCGCGTTTGGCAAAAACACATTCCGACAACGGAGAAAGAGCTCGACGAACAGGGGTTGGGATATTTCACCTATGAGCTCGCTGCTAGTCCGGAGGACATCCGGCACCAGCTAAGCGGCGGTCCGGAAGGCGTCGAACTTCAAGAGTTGATTGACCGCGGATTGCTGCGGGCAACCCCTATTGTTTATGAGGACTTTCTGCCTCGATCCGCGGCCGGGATTTTCCAATCAAACCTCACCGGGGAAGGAACTAGGGATAACAGCCATGAAGCGGCACGGTACGACGCTGCCGCTTTGTCCACCATGATCGGTCGTGAACTTGCTGAACCAACCGAACTCTATGCAGCGCAGCGAGCCCAGTCTTTAGCTGACTGCGCCGAGGCGCTGGGCCAACCCATTATTGATTACCCCTCACACTTGAAAGGATAAGACTGTGACTACTTCTCTTCGCGATTCTGTGCTATCTGCTCTCCAGGCTTGCGGCGTGGATACCACAATCCTGGATCACGGTGATCTGCGCACGCGCACCCCGATTACCGGTGAAGAACTCTTCACCCTGCCGGCAGATTCCACAGAGAGCGTGGATCAGGCTATTAGCAAGGCTCACGAGGCATTTCTTCACTGGCGAGAGGTTCCGGCGCCGGAGCGCGGCAACGTGGTGCGCCGCTGGGGAGAGTTACTCCGTGAACACAAACGCGATTTAGCCATTTTAGTGCAGTCCGATGCTGCAAAAACCCTGTCCGAAGCCGAGGGTGAAGTCCAAGAGATGGTGGACATTTGCGAATTCGCGGTAGGGCAATCACGGATGTTGTACGGCAAGACCATGCCTTCCGAACGGCCCGGACACCGGCTCATGGAAACCTGGCACCCGCTCGGCGTGATCGGGGTAATCTCCGCCTTCAATTTCCCGGTAGCAGTGTTTTCCTGGAATACCGCCCTGGCTCTTGTCTGCGGCAACACCGTGGTGTGGAAACCGTCCGAGCTGAGTTTACTTTCCGCTCTTGGCGCCCATGCTCTTCTTGCCCAGGCGGTAACTGATTGCGGACAGCCAGCAGATATTCACCACATTGTCCTTGGCGAACGAGCAGTAGGTGAACAAATCGTCGATGACCCACGGGTGGCTCTCATTTCAGCTACTGGCTCTACCCGGATGGGACACGAAGTAGCTCCTCGAGTCGCTGCCCGTTTTGGCCGCTACCTCTTAGAACTAGGGGGGAATAACGCTGCCATCGTAAGCCCCAGCGCAGATCAAGATTTAGCGTTGCGCGGGGTTGTTTTTGCCGCTGCTGGTACTGCTGGTCAGCGCTGTACTACGATGCGTCGGCTCATCATCCATGAATCCATTGCCGAGGAGTTCACCGAGAAGCTAGTCAAGGCCTACCGCACATTGACGATCGGTGACCCGCGAGACGAGGGTGTCTTGGTGGGACCTCTCGTCCACCACACCGCGTTTGAGAATATGCAAGAAGCACTCCGCCAAGCTGAAGCCGAAGGTGGTGAGATTCTATGCGGGGGTAAGCGAGTGATGGCAGAAGAGATGCCCGAGGCCTTCTATGTTGAACCTGCCATTGTGCGGATGCCGAGCCAAAGCGCCACGGTGCACCAAGAAACATTTGCCCCGATCCTCTACATCCTCACCTACCGAGATTTCGGGGATGCTCTCGACCTTCATAATGACGTTCCTCAAGGACTATCTTCTGCTATTTTCACTGCTGATCAAACAGAAGCAGAGATTTTCCTCTCCGCTCGCGGTTCTGACTGCGGAATTGCCAATGTCAATATCGGTACCTCCGGCGCAGAGATTGGTGGAGCTTTTGGTGGAGAAAAGGAAACTGGTGGGGGCCGGGAGTCAGGATCTGACGCCTGGAAGGCTTATATGCGTCGGGCTACCAACACCGTGAACTACTCTGGTGAGCTGCCGCTAGCGCAAGGAGTCAAGTTCCTTTAAGCCGTTGAGGGATGAGGCAGTCCGGCTAGCGCGTGGACAAGGTCTGCTCGAAGGTCTTCCTCATCCTCAAGACCGATAGAAAGACGCACCAAGTCCGCTGGAATCTCCAAAGGAGAACCCGAGGCTGACTGGTGCGTCATTGTCGCTGGGTGTTCTACGAGAGACTCCACTCCCCCCAGGGATTCCGCAAGAGAAATCAGTTGGGTCCGGGTGCAGAACTCCTCAGCTGCTGTGGAGGAGTAAAACCGCACCGATATGACCGCACCAAAGGCCCGCATTTGACGTCGCGCAATCTCATGGCCCGGATGCTGCGCTAGACCGGGGTAGAGGACCTCTTTAACCTGTGGTTGATGAGACAGAAATTCAGCAAGGGCATGGGCGTTGTGACAGTGTTGCCGCATCCGAACAGCGAGAGTTTTAATTCCTCGATAAGCCAAATAGGCATCAAAAGGACCGGGCACTGCTCCCACCCCGCCTTGGAGAAATAGCAACTCGTTGTCAATATCTTTATCATTGGTCACCACCACTCCGCCCACGACATCGGAATGGCCTCCTAAGTATTTTGTGGTGGAATGAACAACGACATCAGCGCCTAGGTTAAGCGGCTGTTGAAGGTAAGGGCTGGCAAAGGTATTGTCCACAATGAGTTTGGCCGGATGGTTTTTAATTAGTTGCGCTATAGCGGAGATGTCGCTGATCCCCAACAAGGGATTTGTGGGGCTTTCTAGCCAGATCAATCGAGTATTATCGACCAACGCTGCCGACACCTGTGATAAATCACTCGTATCAACAATGCTGTAATCGACACCCCATTCTTTGAAGGTGGTATCGATGAGTCGGAAGGTTCCGCCATACGCGTCCGAACCTAAAATGAGATGGTCTCCAGGCTTAAGCAAAACCCGCAGAATTGTGTCTGTGGCGGCCATCCCCGAAGAAAAGGCGCGGCCAAAATTTCCGCCCTCTAAAGACGCCACCGCGTTTTCCAGTGCACTCACCGTAGGGTTTCCACAACGTGAATACTCATAACCACCCCTGAGCTGGGCCAAACCATCTTGTTGATAGGTGGTAGAAGCATAGATCGGAACGTTGATAGCACCGGTTAACGCGTCGGGCTGATACCCCGCGTGAATACTCCGGGTCGCAAACCCTAAAGGGGATGTGGTTGCCGATAGTCGGTGAGCCCGACGTGCGGCCGTTCCAGCATCAGCGCGACAGTCATGGGAATCAGTCATGATGGCAGCATACTAGACAAAGCTGTTCATAACAAGTGAACTGGTTTGACACCAACTTTCGAGAACTTCACAGCCGAAAGTTAGGGATTATTCCGGGAAAACAGCTACACTCTGGCCCCGTATGACTAACTCACTACAAACAACGACAAGTAATACGGTAGAAACAGTAACCAACTGGTGGCAAGACCCCACCGTCCAAGAATGGCTGATTAACCGGCCCATTCGACTTGCCGTGGGATTCTGCGCCGCCGTGGTGATCCACGTCATCCTGCGTCGGCTAATTGACAAAGCCGCGCAGCACAATATCGAGTCCAAAGACAAACAGTCGAAATTCTCCCGGAAACGACGCAATAAAAATGAGCTTCCCGCAGAAGCTAGGGCACTAGATCGCACCCAGCTACAGCGCCGCAAATCCCGAATCCGCACTCTCGCCAACGTCGGGAAATCAGCCGTCGCTATCGTGGTGTGGACCTGGTTTGTGCTGCACGTCCTCGACCTCATCGGCATTAATATCGCTCCGCTTATTGCCTCAGCCGGAGTAGTTGGCGTTGCTCTGGGTTTCGGTGCTCAATCTCTCGTCAAAGACTTCATCAGCGGTATTTTCATGTTGATCGAAGATCAATACGGAGTAGGTGACACCATCGACGTCGGCGATGGAATTATCGGTGATGTTGAAGAGGTCTCCCTCAGGCTGACCACTATCCGAGACATTGATGGAACCCTCTGGTATGTCCGCAACGGCGAAATCATGCGGGTGGGTAACTTCTCCGATGAGTACTCTATTGCTCGCCTCCAAATTCCCGTAGGCCTGTCTAATGATCCCGAACAGGCCTGGGAGGTCATCCAAGACTCGGTACGCCGCTGGGTCAACGATAAAAAGATCAGAGAAAGCATCATTGGCGAACCAGAGATGAAAGGTGTCTCTGATTTCGAGATAGATCACCTGTCTTACCGGATCCAACTTCGTACCCTGCCCGGACACCAGTGGGATGTTCAACGATTCCTCCAAGGCAAAGTCCTTAACGATATGACTGCCGCCGGAGTAAGCACCCCCTATCCCCACGGAATTGGGGCCTGGCACCCCACGATGGCGAAGAAAGAAGAAATTGAAAGCTAAAATCTGAGGGCATGGATTCCCTCTACCACCGACTCGGCGACGAGGCTTTTGAACGCCTGGTCGCCGGTTTTTATGCTCGGGTAAAAAACGACGACATCCTCTCCCCGATGTACCCCCATGATGATTGGGAGGGTGCGCAATGGCGTCTCCGCGCCTTTTTAACGCAATATTGGGGTGGCCCCAAGGATTATTCCCTGCAACGAGGACACCCTCGACTCAGAATGCGTCACGCTCAATTCCCTATCGATCACGCAGCTGCGTCCCGATGGTTAGAGCTCATGGAAGCCTCCTTGAGTGATATTGAGGAAGCTATCATTTCTGACGCGGATCGAGCTGCTCTCCGTGACCACTGGCAGCGAGCTGCAGCAATGCTCATTAACAAATTTTAAAGAATCCCTAAAGCCGTCGAGTGATACACCGTCCCGTAGGGGGCATCTACCCGAACCCACCGACCGGCAGTAGAGATCCGCAAGTGACGAGGGATGGTTGAGGGTGCCTCAAAACCGGGGACTAAGCCTAGGTTGGTGCAGGCAAAAATCATGCGCATTGGGACGTGAACTTGGCTATCTCCGTAATCAATGCTTAAGACTGATTGACGAAGGAGACTATCCGGGGGACCTAATGGGCCAGAGAATTGGCGGGCCAAGGATTTCCCCTCATCGGATAGTTTTCTAACCACCTTGACCGGCACCTCCTCGACGAGCTCAAAATCACTCTTGGGGGGCAACGCTCCTGGCCAGAAGGGGTCCTGAGCTGGACCAGCATTAAGACGCTGCGGAGCAAGTGGCACCGGGTGGCTAGGGTCATGACCGACCACATCGTCGAGAGCTGCTAAGAGGTTCCGAGCTGTCACTACTGCCCCATCGCGTTGACACGTACCCTCAGCGCGTCGAGAGGCGAAAACCTGAAACGGGGTGCTGAGGAAAACTTCCACCGTGTGTGGATCAAATTGTCTTACTCGCGCCAAAGCGGTGGCATCGAGCCCGCAAGCGCGTCCCACCAGGGTACGCAACCCACGAATTCCGTTACCTACCTCGAGTTCTTCGGTGAGCACCTCAGCCTACTCATCATCCTTAGTGGCGTCGTCGGAGTCCTCCTCGGTGTCTTCGTCGGCGCGCCGTTCCAAGACTTTGAGCTCTTGAGCTGTGATGGCACGAGGACGGGAGGTGTCAATGTCTACCGCTACTTGCACGCACTCTACGACGCATCCCACTCGCCCCTGGCGATCTTTGACCTCTTGACGAGTAGTAAAGGATGTGCGCCCAATTTCTACTACTGATGTTTCTACGGTGGCTACCACGGTATCGGGAAGAATAGGACGTAAATAGTCGACGTCGAGGTGCCGGACAAAAACTGCTGGGATTTCCAAACCACGTCCGACAAATTCCTGTTGGGCAAATTCCAGACGTGCTTCCTGAGCGATCTCAATGTATTGAGCATTATTCAGGTGTCCGAACCGATCAAAGTCAGTCCAGCGCAGCGGCACCGTGGTGCTGTGCATTACCGACTGCGGTTGCGTCATTCTGGGGATCCTCCTGCGACTTCGTGTAATTCGGACCGATATGAGGTATTTATAGGACCGGCATAGGACCGGATATTAGCACCCCATGGTAAACCCAAGCGGATGTTATAGCCCGGAAAATTATACCAGCCCAGCGAACCTACTAAGAATTCTATGGCGATAGAATCCAGAGTCTTCATCGGATAAGCGGGATTATTTATTAACTTACGGGAGTGCACTGATCAATGCACCGACTCTGAGGAACAAGGACAACTTCGGGAGAAAGGCCACGTATCCTCGACTAACTCATTGTGCTCCGAGCAGAAAATTTTCCCGGATTAGGAAAGAAAATACCCCGTCAGGGGGTGACGGGGTAGGTGGTGAAGGCTAGACCACGCTAGCGGGTCAGCTTCCGATGTGTACTCGACGCAGGCCGATTGGCGTCCGGGCCGAGACGCTCTTCTTTGTTCTTCTCATAGTCTTCAAAGTTGCCTTCAAACCAGAACCACTGGCCTTCCGCAACATTGCCTTCCCACGCCAGGATATGGGTACATGTCCGGTCGAGGAACCACCGATCGTGAGAAATCACCACAGCGCAACCTGGGAATTTCTCCAAGGCGTTTTCCAAGGACCCGAGGGTTTCAACATCTAGGTCATTGGTGGGCTCGTCCAAGAGAATGAGGTTGCCACCGATTTTCAGCGTCAACGCCAGGTTCAGCCGGTTCCGCTCTCCACCAGATAACACTTTGGATGGTTTTTGCTGATCTGCCCCTTTAAATCCGAAAGCAGACAAGTACGCGCGGGAAGGCATTTCATTTTGCCCAACATGGATGTAATCCAACCCGTCGGATACTACCTGCCACACGGTTTGTTCGGGATCGATGTTTTCTCGGTTCTGGTCCACGTAGGACAACTTGACGGTATCGCCGACCTCTACGGAACCAGAGTCTGGTTGCTCAAGCCCAACAATGGTCTTAAATAGCGTGGATTTCCCCACTCCGTTTGGGCCGATTACACCGACAATTCCGTTGCGCGGCAGCGTAAACGACAAATCCTTAATCAGCGTGCGACCATCAAAACCCTTGGTGAGGTTTTTCACCTCAACTACTTTGTTACCGAGACGCGGCGGAGTAGGGATTTGAATCTCTTCAAAATCAAGCTTCTTATACTTTTCCGCCTCAGCCGCCATTTCCTCATAGCGCTGCAAACGAGCTCGGTTCTTAGCCTGCCGTGCTTTTTGTCCTGACCGAACCCACGCTAACTCATCCTTGAGACGTTTCTGCAGCTTCTGATCCTTCCGGCCAGCAACCTCCAGACGCGCCGCTTTCTTCTCCAGGTAATCCGAGTAATTTCCCTCATATCCGTAGAGTTTCCCTCGGTCTACCTCACAGATCCACTGCGCTACATGGTCCAAGAAGTAGCGATCGTGAGTCACTGCTAGGACCGCGCCCGGATAATCAGCCAAGTGCTTTTCTAACCACAGCACACTTTCTGCGTCAAGGTGGTTGGTTGGCTCATCAAGCAGCAACAAGTCTGGTTGGCTCAACAGTAGTTTCGCCAAAGCCACCCGGCGTCGTTCACCCCCAGACAGGTGAGTAACTGGCTCATCGGCTGGAGGGCAGCGCAAAGCCTCGAGCGCCTGATCAATCTTGGAATCAACTTCCCACGCATCGGCTGCATCAAGCTCTTCTTGCAGCTTGCCCATCTCAGCCATGAGCTCGTCGGTGTAATTCGTCGCCATTTCTTCAGCGATTTCTTCAAAACGCTGCTTCTTCTCAAAAATCCCGCCGAGACCTTCTTCTACATTGCCTCGAACAGTTTTTTCGTCATTAAGCGGCGGTTCCTGCAACAAAATGCCGACCGTAGCACCTGGATCAAGGAAAGCTTCCCCATTTGACGGCTGATCTAAACCAGCCATGATTTTCAAAATGGAGGATTTACCTGCACCATTTGGCCCGACCACACCAATTTTGGCACCTGGGTAGAAAGCCATCGTGACATCGTCGAGAATGACTTTGTCACCAATTGCTTTCCGTACCTGCTTCATCGTGTAGATGAATTCGCCCATTGTTCCCCTTCATTACAGATCTTTCTTGTCAGTAGAAGAGGGTACCCCATTAGGTGAAGAGGTTCAGAACGGCGTTGCTTGCTTTTCGTGCGATTCTGAGGCGGTATTGGCCGGACTATCAAAGAACTCGTCCACCAGATGATCAACGTCGCTATCTTTGATGAAGGTTTCTGGGGCGCTTACTCCATCAGCCCCACCGCTAGGTTGAGCACCGGTGCGCTGCCACCCTACCAGGTACTTTGCCAGATCAATCCCGACCGAATTAGCCCGCAGAATCGTGCGCGACTGCGGGTTTCCTTGGGCATCCACCCACTCATGGGTAGTGAGAATTCCCGATACGATAACCGTCACCCCCTGTTCCTGCTTAATGCTGCTTTTGATGTTGCGAGCTAGCTGTCCCCATGCTTCTACGCTGATAAAAAGCTGATCTGTTTGCCTCCACTCGCCCCCGTCTAGGTACGAACGGCTAGCAGCAAGACGAAATTCACAACAGTAGCGATTTTCTCCGAATTTCTTCAGCCGTGGAGCTTTGGTGAGATTACCGATAATAGTGACTGGAAGTTGTGGCATGATCCTGAATCCTTACTCTTGTTGTTCTGTTCCTCTCCCCCGAGCGAGGAAGTTACTCAACAGGATCTCGCAACCTTTCTCATTAAAGGTATTCCTATAACTGTAATCTGTGGAAAAATTTTCTTGTCCACAGCTCTGGTCCCGCATCTGCCTGGGGACTTAATGAGCGCTCGGGCGCTGCGCTCATCTCCGCCAGCGCTACTGGAACTCTTCCCGCTCACGCTGCTGCCGCTCTCGACGTCGCTCCAACCATGAAGAACGACACTTTTCTTGAAGCGGCATCTCCTCTTGGTAGTAATAGTGCGCCTGCATATTCCCCTCCCCGGCGTTCATCCGGGCTAGCAATTCGTTATACGCTGCCAGGGACTGTTCAGTCGTTTCTTCCTCAGGCTCCTGTTCGGTATCTCTCGGCTCAACAACCACGGCTTTACCCTGGTCTCTGAGGCTTTCTTCACGATCTAATCGAGCATCTTCCTTAGCTTCTTTTTCCTTATCTTCTCGTAGAAGATTCCGGAACAAAACCGCAAAAACAAGAGTCAATGGGAACGATCCCGACGCCCAGGCAACGCCTCCGCCTACCTTTTGGTCGTGCATTAGATCAACATCCCAGGGGATTTGAAGGCCCAGATAGAAGTCCTCGGCAAGCACGGAATTGAGCATCATGAGGTAAACACCGAAATAGAGGTGGAAAGGCATAGAGAAAACCAGCCACCCCAATTTAGACATGGTGCTGCGGTGCTGGGGTTTAGGATCTGTTCCGATCATTTCCCAAAAGTACAAATACCCGGAAATAATAAACACCCAGTTCATCCCCAAATGACCTGCGTGTTCGGAGATCAAGACGGCGTAAAAAGGCGTGGCGTAAAGAATATAGAAAAAGACGATGAATTGGACGGTATTAATCCCTGGGTGCATGAGAAAACGCAAAATCGGGTTATTTATCGCTACCAAGGTCCATTCCCGAAGTCCCGGTTGTCCTGGTTTTCCTGCTGGAACAGAATCCAAAACCAGTTGCAGCGGGGATCCTAGCACCAGGAACACCGGTACGACCATGGACAAAGTCATGTGCCCGATCATGTGCATGGAAAAGGAGGCCGGCATATAGAGGCCGATCCCCGAACACATAGTGATTAATAAGCTGGCGCATCCGAGCATCCACCAGAATGTTCGCACCCCAGACCATTTTTTCCCTTGTTGACGAAGACGATACAAACCCCAGAGGTACCCGGCAGCTAAGCCAAGAGCCAAGGTGCCGAACATGATATCGAATCGCCAAATTGTCCATATGTTGGTGATGGTTGGCTTCACGTAGAGGTCATAGCCAATTTGGATAGCCATGGAGCTAAAACTGAAGTTTCTTTGCACCGGCGGCGGGGTGCGGCCCATCGTAATTGCCAGGCCGGTAATTGCCGCCATAACTGCGACTTCGACGATGGATACTCGAATAAAAGCAGAGGTGTTCCCCCTGCTCGAAGACAGCAATTTCGGAATAGTGATTTGGCGATGAATATATCCGAAGAACGCTAAAACAATGACCCCAATTGTTTTCCCGATGATTATCCAGCCATAGGCTGTCGTCGTTAAGTCTCCCCAGGTCACTCGGATAACAGCGTTAATGAGACCCGACGCCGCCATGACCATGATTGACATGAGCGCCAACCAGGAATAGCGGCGCACAGCGATCCCCATTCCTGGCCCCAGTCGGCGCCCATGAGCAATGAGCCCCATGAGCCCGCCAACCCAGATCATTAGGAAGATGAGGTGCCAGAGATAAGAGTTCGTTCCATAATCATGGTTACCGCCCGTGGCATTGTGCCCCTGTAACCCAAGGGGAATGATGGAGAATAGCGCTCCGCCAAAAAGAAGCGGTTGGCTTATCCACTTTCGGCAAAATAACCCGCAAATCCCGGTGATCATGGCAATGACGGCTACCCAAAAATAGGCGAGAGACGCTGCGACTTGATCTATAGCTATGGGCCAATTAGCTGGGCGTATGGCTGTTGCTAGAGGCTGGCCGGAAACGTCAGATAAAGCCAGGGGGATCATGAATAAGGCAATAAACCCAAAACACAATTGGCTCAGCGCTCCGGTTCGGCAGGCCAAGTGGCCGTCGACCGTCAACAGCGAGTGACTTAAGCGAGTGGTATCACGCTGCGTGTCCGTTCCGAAGGTTTCAGTTTTCGCTCCAGGTAACCGCGGCGAGATCAAGAAGCTGGAGGCCAGGAAAGAGCCCACGGACAACGCCGCCACCATCCACCCGATGGCACGGAATAAGGGATATCCGATGGTGGTGAGTGGACCAGGATCTGGAATACCTAAGGCTGCAAGGGAATCAGTGAGCAGTCCGAAGGAAATCCAGGCCCCTACTATTCCAGCGAACCCGAAGAAGACAAGATACAACGGCCAGGTTGTGGTGGGACGAGAATTCGGTTCCGTAGGGGTGTCCGGTTGAGTGCGGGTTAAGGCCATGTTCTGCACCATACCCCGCTGCCTGAAAGGGATAAGCGGGGGTAGCCGCTTTTCGCTGAATGGAATAGGTTAAAATCCTGTTTCGAAAGCTCGACGCAAAACTTGGTGCTGACACACCTTACTTGAACGTTTTAGCTTTCTTAGCCTCCATAGCTCAGTGGATTAGAGCATCCGGTTTCTACCCGGCTGGTCGCGGGTTCGAATCCTGCTGGGGGCGCGCTGCCCCGCCAGAATCATTATCATCAATGAACCGGCGGGGCCTTTTGTCTTGATACCGGGCCCAACAAAAGTGTCCGCATGATGTATCACCTACCCGAAAAGCCGCCCCACACCGAAAATTAATAGAGATTAGCTAACTTTCCGGTAGGCTGATGGTGGTTTCTCCAGATCAGTCCGATAGGTCTTTTTTCCTGCCCACGGAAAGGACAATCATGCGCTTAGCTCAGCGCTTCCTTATCCCAATGTTCACTGGCGCCGGCGTTCTTCATTTTCTTACGCCTGAGCCTTTTGACACCATTGTCCCCCAAACGCTCCCGGGTTCTGCCCGCTGCTATACCGTCGCCAGCGGGGTAGCCGAGTTAGGAATAGCTGCGGGGTTAGCCTATCCCCCTACCCGAACAAACGCCCGAATCTGCGCCATCGCTTTACTCTTCGCGGTGTGGCCAGCCAATATCAAGATGGCTTGGGACTGGCAGAAGTCGGCACGCCCTGGTTGACTCAAGGCGCTAGCGTGGATCCGCATCCCGCTTCAGATTCCCCTCATTTACTTATGCCGATAACCTACTTACTAGAAAAACCTCCTGGTCACCAGGTAAAACTAGTGATGTCTCTAGCATTCGTTAGGATAAAGGCGTCAGTATTCCCATCCACACCAGCAAGTAAAGGAATATTCCATGATCCTCAACATCATCAAACTGCCTTTTAAAGTCATCGGTTTCTTGATCAAGGCTGTTCTTAGCCTGATCACCGCCGTGGTTCTGCCGATCGCCGCCGTTGGTGGCGCCGGCTTCTTGGGCTTCAAATATCTCCAAAGCAACCCAGAAAAGGCTGAGCAGCTCAAAAACAACACCATCGAAAAGATCAAGGGCCTGCTCTAAGTCCTCGTACCTATCTGGAGAACTAACCTATGGCTTTGCCACAACCTCGTAGCGGTTCCTATGCCCTGATTACCGGCGCAAGCCAGGGCATAGGAGCAGCTATTGCCAGAGATCTCGCTAAATTCGGTCATAACCTGGTTTTAGTGGCCCGACGTCAACATGTCCTTGAGACTCTTGCTGAAGAGCTCAGGACCAAACACGGTATTGACATCATTGTTCATGCTGCGGATCTCTCTGACGACCAGCAAGTCAGCGAGCTTATCGAAGCAATGGGCCAGTGGACCATTTCCATCCTCGTTAATTCCGCAGGGATCGCCAGTTTCGGCCCTTTCTTAGAACAAGATTGGGACTATGAGACTCGTCAATTCTCTCTCAACGCCACTGCAGTTTTCCGACTCACCCATGCTGTTGTCGGCACAATGGTGAAACGCGGCGAAGGCGCTATCTGCAATGTTGGTTCGGCCGCCGGGAATCTACCAATCCCTAATAACGCGACGTATGTGTTCACCAAGGCCGGTGTCAACGCCTTTACCGAAGCATTGCATTATGAGCTCCGAGGAACCGGGGTCCATTGCACTCTTCTGGCCCCCGGACCTGTGCGAGAAGCTAAGATAGCAGAATCAGATAAGAGCATCGTCGACAAAGTTGTCCCTGATTTTTTGTGGACAACCTACGAGTCCTGTGCTCAAGAAACCATTGAGGCGCTGGCTAATAATCGTCGCCGAGTGGTTCCTGGCCCACTAAGCAAGGCCATGAATAGCATTTCCCAAATAGCGCCAACCGCGGTTTTGTCGCCCCTTATGGGTTGGTTCTATCGAAAAATGGGTTAAGGGTAGGAGTGGAAAGGAATTACTGTGTCATCATCACTACAGCCTGACCCCACACCGGCGAAATATGACCGCCTAGTGTGGATTGATCTTGAGATGACCGGACTAGATATTCACCGCCACACCATTGTGGAAATAGCCGCTCTCGTAACGGATTCCCAGCTCAATATTCTTGGTGAGGGCTTAGATATTGTGATCCATGCCTCGGAGGAGGAGCTCGCGGCTATGGATGAAGTCGTCCAAAAAATGCATGGCTCCTCTGGGTTGACCGAAGAGATTCGTCACTCCACAGTTGCGCTGCACGAAGCTGAGGATGCAGTTTTGGAGCTCATCACCCAGCATTGTGATCCTAAACATCCGGCTCCCTTGGCGGGTAATTCCATAGCTACTGACCGCAGCTTTATTCGGGAATACATGCCTCGACTCGATGCGGCATTGCATTATCGAATGGTTGATGTGTCTAGCATTAAGGAACTAACTCGTCGCTGGTATCCGCAGGTGTATTACCACCAGCCGGACAAGGGCATGACTCATAGAGCATTAACAGACATCATCGAATCTGTCCGAGAATTGGACTACTACCGCAGAGCAGTGTTCGTTGATTCACCGGGACCTGATGCGGAGGAATCTACCGCAGCAGCCACCCACTCCCAGGCCGCCTACCAGCCGTTTTTGTGATTTTGCGATCATCGGTTAAGCTATCACCCGTTGCTAAAAAGCAGCGATGGTGGCTGTAGTTCAGTTGGTAGAGCACCAGGTTGTGATCCTGGGTGTCGCGGGTTCGAGCCCCGTCAGCCACCCCGAAGTACCCCTTAACTCCCTCCGGAGTTAAGGGGTTTTTTGAATCTGTTTCTCCGTGTAGCCCAAGACCTCAAAACTCGATGGAGAAACGGGAAAGCCACCGCTGGGCTTTGATTTCTTAAACCCCAGCAGTGGCTTTAAGCAGAAAGAGTAGAGAGAGTTACTCAGCTACTCGTCGGCGTTTCCGGCTTTCCAGGTTTCCCACGGAATATTCCAGTCACCTAGACCGTCATAGCCTGAGAGAGTGCCGCCCTGCGTATTACGGACCCAGACAAGGTCACCGCGCTTAGAGATCTGTTGGAACCACCGGGCAGCGTCATCAGTGACATTGACACAACCATGAGATGTATTGGTATTACCTTGAGCCCATACGGACCAGGGTGCCCCGTGAACATAGATGCCCGAATAAGACATTTGGGTAGCCCAGTTCACCTTGGTTCGATAACCACCATGGTCATGAGAAAGACCATACGTTTCAGAATCCATCACCATGGAGGGATTTAAATCACCGATGATGTAGGTACCATTTGGTGTCGGCCAACGACTAGATCCCAAAGACACCGGGATTGTGCGCAGCAATTCCCCATTGCGATACACCTCCATGGTTTTAGTGTTGTCATCGACAATGGAAATGACGCGGTCTCCGATAGTGAAATCGGTACTGACGTCGGATGAACCGTAGTAATCGTTACCCAAATTCACGCCGTATAACTTGGCTTCAACCTTCACATGGGTTCCAGGCGCCCAGTAGTCCTTGGGGCGCCAGCGAAGCTCGACGTCACTAAGCCAATAGAAGGCGCCTTCAACCCCAGGATCAGTGGTGACTTTGATAGCATCCTGCGCTGCTTTGCGGTCATTGACCGGGGCGGAAAAACGAATCCCGATGGTCTGCCCGACACCAACGGTGGATCCTTCAATAGGGCTCAGCGAGGCATCAACAGTTGCCGCAGGTTGCATGGTTTGAAAAGTTGAGGTGGTTTTCTCACCATTTTTATCCGTAGCCGTAACTGTATAGGTGCGGTAATACCCCAGAACCTCATCCGTTGTCCAGGACATGCCATCATCGGAGAGTTTTGATTTCACCTCATAGCCATTTTCATTGACCATGGTTACTTTGGAAAGCCCCTCGTCCTGGGACTTCACTGTCACTGGCTCCGTGGGATTGACATCAGTAGCGTTGTTATTCACCGAAATTTTCGGTGGCTGCGGTGCGGCTTCTTGCTGCGAGGCATCACCAGAGGAACCTGACCCATTGATGGTGCATCCGGTCAACACCAAAGCTGAAGCACACACTAACGCCCCGCAGATTCGACGCCATTGCGTGCCTACGTCGCCACGCCTCATTGATTACCTCTCCCTCATTTCTAGACAGCTCCTCTAGGGTACCGCTGACAATGGACAGACAAACAACCAGAATCGCCTTAAATCCAGGTTGTTGCTGAACCGTTACCGAACCTTCAACTTCTCCACAGAAAAATTCAGTTTTTATCATCTGCCAGGCAATTTTGCTCTAGCAGAGTCTCAGTGCTATATTCTTTTTCGTTGCAGAGCAGCCGGGGCAACCATCATGCCTGGCGTGCCCCGCTTCGCGCCATTAGCTCAATTGGTAGAGCAACTGACTCTTAATCAGTGGGTTCGGGGTTCGAGTCCCTGATGGCGCACTCACTACCCCCGTCGGGACTATTCCCCGCGGGGGTTTCGCCTGTCTCCAACCAATGCAAATCGACCCCCGTAGCAAAAGCAAGCGCGATGAGGGAGGCACGCCGCGGGGTTCCCTTGCCGTACTCAATACGAGCTATTGTTGCACGCCCAACGCCGGACCGCTCACTCAGTTCGTCTTGGGTCAAACCCGCTACTTCCCGAGCTTTTCGCATACGGTCCGATAGCTCAAATTTGGGGATTAATCCGGCAATTTGAATCGCGTTAGTCATGCCATCAATTGTGACCATATCCTGCACTTTGAGTCAAGTAGCTCATTCTAAATGATGTAATAGACTCAAATAAAACTTGCATGTCGAGAACTGTTGGTATTAAATGATGTACATGAATCATTTGGACCTCATAGGAACAAAGGATGTTGCCCGGATAATCGGACGTTCACGCGCAACAGTCCTCCGAATGGTGCAAGCCGGAGAATTAACTCCCGCTGGCTTTATAGGAAATAGAAAAATCCGCGTCTTCAGTCGGGCTGAGATTGAAGCTCTCGCAAGAAATGAGGGGGCGAAGTGATGTCATCCCCGGAAAACGACACCGCAAAGCGCCTACTCGAAACCGACGAAATTCTTTTCGAGTACACGCTCACAATCGCCCATACATACCTGAGAGCCGCTTACATCCAAGCAGGTAAGGGCCAACGGGCAGAACACATTAGACAAATCGCTGAGACTATCCGCGACGCGCTCGACATTCCGCCCGAGGGCTACGGCAATGACTAGTCCTTGTTCTCATACCGGCGAACGAATTCCTCTAAATCTTCGTCGGTCTTCCGTAGGTCCTCTTTCGCTCGACGGTTACGTTCCGACGCGGCCGCGCGCGAAATCTTGCCTAATTCTCGGACCTCTTTCAAGAATTCCTGCTCCATCTTTTCACCTCCCTTCGGTTTCTTAAAAGAAAGGCTACATTCTCATGACTATCACCTATGACGTCATCGATAAAGCAACTAAAGAACTTCCTGTCGTGAAAAAGTATTCCTGCTTAGACGCCTATAAAAGTCTATTCGAGTGGCTGCTTAGCGCTCACGCTCAGGAGAATGACGACTTTGCGGTCATTTGGAAAAAAGCGGTGGACGCCTTACCGGACACCCACCGCGAACTACTCGGCGTTACTGATGAACTTCCGAAGCCGGTAGGAGATGAGTCGCTGTGATGGGTTCCGCTATTGATGTGAACACCGCTGCTCAGTTGCTCGTTACGACCCCGAACCGGGTTATCCGTATGGCCAGAAGCGGCGAGCTACGAAGTGTTGCTAAGCACCCGACGATGATCGCTCGCCGCGACGTGGTGAATCATCCGCGCTACGTGTACAAGGCTCAGGGGGCGACAAAATGACCGACACTAAGCTGCTCACTAAGTCGAATCTCGACATGCTGCTCAGGGTGGTCGATCTTCGCCGCGAGGACGCTTTGCAATACAAGCAAACAGTTCTCGCCGCCCAATGGGGGAAAGTACGTAAGTTCCTCGAAGCGTATTACGACGCGGACGGGTGGAACCGCTGCCGAGCACTGGCATTAGCTCAGCGGTGCAACGAAATAGGAATGGACCTAGACCTTGATCCGCTGCGCGACCAAGACGAGATAAGGCCGTGGTTCGACGCTTATGACCTCATCCTGGACCTGGTGAGTATCGCTGAGAAAATCCATTCCCCGACCATGCGAGCTTTGCTCGATCACTACGCGGAAGTCATGGACCGTGATTAGCCGGTTACGGAGCGGCCCGCGTAGCGCAAACATTCCTCAGTTCATATCTATCCCTTGTTTGTGCTCTTTGTGGCCGATGCTAGCGACACGAACGCGGGTCGCGCCGTATCCGTTATAAGGCCTAATCCGAATCAATAAACCCACTTGACCACGGTGGTTGAACGTGGTTTCCGATTAATCCTCGGAGACGTCCCCGGTTAGAGCGGGATTACTTTCCGATGTCAGATCGCTACCCGGTTAAGGCAGACCCGGACGGGAGTGGTTGATGACCACAAGCGGTCTGACAGTTCCCCGGTCCTGACGCGTGCGAGTAATTCCCGTGGCGTGACATTGAGGCGGGCGACGGCATGGCTCCAGCGACGGGCAAAGTGTCAAGGCTCCAGTGTGTTCCTTATATCAAAGGGGGACACCTCCGCAAGCTCAAACATCCACCACAACAAACAAAGTGCCACGCGGGTAGCCGTTCCCGAATGGTGGGACGTTAACCCGCTCAACGATCAATAGATAGGAACTGACTATGAAACTTACTGATAAACGACCGAATGATAATCACGCCTGGCTCGAACACGCGCGGTGTGCTGGCATGGACCCTAAGGTATTTGACATGCCTGGATATGCCCGGTCCCGTGACACCTTGCTAGGTCCGTGGCTCGTCGCTGCTCGGGTATGCGCACAGTGCCCAGCGTGTAAGGAATGCGCCCGTGATGTGCTGGACCGGTGCCCGTGGCCGGGAACGGTTCGGTGCCTACCACTTCACCATGACTCACGCTCGTCCCGATGGATACTACGCACCCGGCGTAAATCGTTGAAGCTGATCGCTGAGGGACAAACCACGGTCCAGGACGAGCTAACCCGCTACGTGCCACCGTGGGGTAGGACAAAGCTAGCTAGCGTGCTAGACGAGCCTGACAGCCCGGTAGCCGCCCTACCCGGTGGGGTGGGGTGATGGGGCCTAGGTGGGGTGGTACACGGGCCACCCGGCTAACCGCCCTGACCCTAGCCACCTACGGGGACCGGTGCCACCTCTGTGGAAAGCATGGCGCAACAACAGCTGATCATCTCGTGCCACGGTCCCGGGGTGGGGACGATGCGATAGAGAACCTGCGACCGGCTCATGTTGCGTGCAATTCCATGCGAGGTTCCATGCCTATCGAAGAATGGAGACGAAAACATCCAATCTATGAACAAAAATGTTCAGCAAGTCGAAAATGGTAGAAAATTGTGGGAAAATCGCCGTGTCGGTCGTTTTTTAAAAACGCCTGGTCGCGGAAGCCCCGCGCCAGCCCTCTTTTCCCCCCCATTTTCGACCCGGCGGGGGGTATCCCCCACCCCCTACCCCCCTCTACTTTCCGGAAAGGAACCAAGATGAATCAGAACACTACCCCTCTTTTCGAGCTACCCGCTGACCCTCCCGGTCGGCATGAAAAACTATTGACCCGCGCTATCGAAGCGGCAGAAGAAACCGGCGTTATTGAAGAAATTGATAGCGCGATGATCTCGCTAGCCCTGGCTAACGCTCACGCGTTGGATAAGGCCGAGAAAATGAAGAACGGCCCCTATGCGATTAGCTCTATTACCGGCCCTTACCGCGAAGTCTTGACCTCTTTGCGGATGACCCCTGAGACGAGGAACAACGAAGCTAATGACGAACTCGCCCAAGCCCTCGCCGCTTTGGACACCGCCGCGCCTATCAACACCGAAGCCTAAACGCTCCAAAGGCCCAGCTATCGGGAAAGTAATGGCCTCGCTCGGGACCCCGCCGATGCCGTGGCAACAACACTGCCTCGACATCATCGGCGAAGTCGACGAGACCGGGGTGTATAGGTGGCCTATCGTGATTATCTCGGTGCCGAGGCAATCCGGGAAAACCACGATGACGATGGCCGTGGCTTTACACCGAATCCTGACCGGCCGTGGTCGGAAGGTCTGGCATACTGCACAAACCGGGCAAGACGCGCGGAGTAAATGGCTAGAGCTGGTCGATGTTGCGATGGCATCGTCATGGCGAAGCCTGCTCAAATCCAGGAAAACCAATGGGGCTGAAAGCCTGGAAATCCCCCGGCTGTTATCGAAGTTCTCACCTCACCCGCCGACGGAGGAATCACTGCATGGTGAGCAATCCGACTTGAACATCATCGATGAGGCATGGGCGTTTGATGACGCTCAGGGCGAGGCGCTCATGCAAGCTATTGTTCCTACCCAAAGCACGCGGGACGGTGCTCAAACGATCCTCGTCTCAACGATGGGTACAGCGAAGTCCACGTGGTTTCATGGGTTGGTTGATAAAGCCAGGGCCGGGGTAGAAGATATGGCCATCATTGAATGGGGAATCGGGCCAGACGATGACCCCACAGACCTAGACACTGTGGCCGCGTGCCATCCTGCTTATGGGCATACCGTGACCATGCGCGCGCTGCAACGCGCGGCTGCTCAGCTCGGGCCGGCTCAGTTCGCCCGCGCCTATGGCAACCGGCCTACCGGTTCCACAGAACGATTGATACCGACCGAGGCCTGGCAAACCGCCGCGTCAACGGACCCGATACCGGAAAACGAGCCGGTAGCGTTCGCCGCTGCTGTGGACTGGAACCGATCAGAAACCGCTATAGCCGCCGCTGCCGTGGTCGACGATATCCCGATGATTGAAATTGTCGATGTTCGCCCCGGTACGTCCTGGGCCGCGCCCCGGCTACGTCAACTCGCTGCTACGCATAAAGCCACCGCGATATGCGTGGATAACTTTGGTCCCTCGACCGCCCTGCATGATGAGCTCACCCGGGGTGGAACCGACGTGCTCCCCTTGAAAACCCGGGATGTGACCGGGGCGTGTGCCGAGTTCTACGACCGGGTGCTTGGTGATATTGATACCGACGGTATTAGGCACCCGAGAATTAAAATCCGCCCGAACCCGAACCTGGATATCGCCGCGGAAATCGTCACTCGCCGGAGAACCGGGGACGCCTGGGCATGGTCCAGGAGAGAAACTACCGGGTCAGCTGGGACTATTGCCCCGCTGGAAGCTGCCACCCTAGCGATGTTCGCTAGCCTCCACCAACCACCGCCGCCGGTAGAACCGGGGGTGTTCTAATGGTCAACGTCTCTATTGATACCGGTGATCTCGCTCATGTCGCCGTGTGCGAGTGCGGGTGGAGGGCTGTTGATACCACAAAAGCCGGCCTCTGGAAGCAAGTCGCTTACCACCTCAAACACTGCCACGGGGACTATACCGCCGCGTGGAATGCTCGGACTTTGTTTAGGAGGTACCAATGATGTCTGAGTATTGAGGAATCATCATGATCTATGAGCGCAATCGACAGACTACGCAAAACCCTACTCCGGACAGCACCCACACCCTCACACATGTCGGTTGCGCTCGCATCCCCGTGGGCACCACGCCCGAACCACCTTATCCCGGCTGATAGCTGGATCAGTGCCGACATTCTCGGACTCGACGCCCGGCCTGTGACCCGTGACCTAGCGATGAGCGTCCCTGCTCTCGCCCGCGCTAGGTCGTTGATCGTGACCACCATCGCCCGGCTACCGATCTACGCAACCAAAAACGGTGAACGCCTTGACGAGCAACCCCGCTGGATCGACCGGACCGACGGGCCGGTAAGCCCTTACCACAGGATGGTCACAACCTGCGACGATCTACTTTTCTACGGGTGGTCGTTGTGGGTTGTGAAACGTGATACCGATGGGTATGTTATCGCCGCTGACCGGGTTCCCATCAACTACTGGACCGTTGATAACGATGACAACCGAATCCTCATCAACGATCAACCCATCGATCAGCGAGAAGCCTGCCTCATCCAAGGCCCGAACGAGGGAATCCTCGCATTCGGTGCTGACACCATCTCGCACGCTCGCAGTGTGCTCGACGCGGTCAAGCGCGCGGCCGATACCCCCGCCGCTCAAATCGAGCTACACCAAACCAACGACGTCCCGATTACCGAAGAACGCGCCGCCGCGATTAGAGACCAATGGATCGCGGCCCGTAAAGGGAAAAACGGTGGTGTCGCGTTCACAACCGCCGGGCTGGAAGTGAAATCGCATGGGCAACCCGCAACCGATCTACTCATCGACGGGCGAAACGCCGCCGCTATCGACATCGCCCGGTTATGCGGAATCCCGGCCACCATGGTCGACGCCGTGCTATCCGGTAGCTCGCTGAGCTATTCCAACCCGTCAACCCGGCTGGCTGAGTTGGTCGCCTTTGGCCTCTCGCCGTTTATGGCCGCTATCGCCGGCCGGCTCGGTATGGACGACATCGTGTCGCGTGGTGTCCGAATCGAGTTCGACACCGCGGAAACCCTCGCCCCGACCGGAACATTCAACGTCCCCGACGATCAAACCCCGCAACCAACACCTGAGGAAACCAATGGCTACTGAGAAAGTTTTGACCTATTCCCGAGACCAAGTAACCCAAGACACGTTCTATAACTGTGGGCCGGCATCCGCGCAAACCGTGATCCGCGCGGCAACCGGTCGGGTCATCCCCGAATCGACCCTAGCTAGTGCTATGGGGACCACGGTCAACGGAACGAATGATATTGCCAACATCCAACCCGTGCTGAACACCTATGTTCCTGAGGGCAAATGGGAGCGTCAGTACATCAAAGGCGACGACGCTTCGAATAAGGAACGTGAAACTCTTTGGCAACGGGTGAGAATCTCTATTGACGCCGGATACGGGTGTATCGCTAATATCATCGCACCACCGTCGAACTATCCACGCCCCACCTACACATCTAGCGTCCAACCACGCTATTCAGGTGGAACCGTGTACCACTACATCGCCCTCATGGGATACGCCCTTGACGGATCAGGAAACCGTCACATCTGGGTAGCTGACTCCGGTTTCTACCCCTATGGCTACTGGTGCTCACTAGAACAAATGGCGTCTCTTATCGCTGGTAAAGGCTACATTTACTCAACCGCGCCCACTGTTTATACCGAACCATCCGAGGAGGAAGCAATGTCTCAAATGTCAGAACAAATCGGCCGTATCTACCACGAGCTAACCCATACTTTCCAGACCCGGTACAAGATCGGCGACAAGCTCGCCGAGTACCGCGACACCATGATCGGCTACGTCCTCAACAACGACGAAAAGCTCACCCGGCTTATGGACGACCGGCTCCCAAACATTGAAAAGAAACTCGACGACATTCTCAAGGCCCTCAAGGAGAAATAACCATGACATTCCTTGGAGCCCTAGGGATCGTGCTGATGATAGCGGTAACGGTAATCATCTCCGTGATTATCGGAGGCCTTATCACCGTGAGACTGATAACGGAACTCTTCGACTATGGAAGAAAGACCTAGAAAAGAATCAACCCAAGAACGACACCCCCGCCGAGCGATGGCCCGCTCCCTGATCGCGGCCATCGTCGGTTTCATCCCCTTAATCCCTGAAATAGTCCGAGCTTACGGCCTGGACTCAATTCCCTGGATCGCTACCGCCGCCGCCCTCTGCGCCACCACAGCCCGAATCATGGTCATGCCCCCAGTCGTGAAATGGTGCGAAACCTATGTTCCCTGGATCGCTCCAAGTGGCTACGACGGTCTACACAGAAAGGACCTTGGTCAAGATGGAAACCTTGACGATCAAGACTAACCCGCAATTAACCGCCGCGGACACCCATGAACCCGAACGACGCCGGATTAAAGGCCTGGTCTTACCGTGGGGCAAAATCGGTAACTCGTCAAGCGGTCGCGTCGTCGCATCCCGAGGAAAAATCACGATCCCCGCCGATCTCGGCCGAGTAAAGCTCTTGCGCGACCACTCCGACAACCCTCACGGGTTCCAGCCGGTCGGCTACGCAGTCAAAGCCGAAGAACGAGACGACGGGTTGT
Source organism: Corynebacterium poyangense (assembly GCF_014522205.1). Lineage (NCBI taxonomy): Bacteria > Bacillati > Actinomycetota > Actinomycetes > Mycobacteriales > Corynebacteriaceae > Corynebacterium > Corynebacterium poyangense. The sequence goes on from NZ_CP046884.1 coordinate 2,048,081, forward strand.
ACATGGAGTTCTCGGTCGGCGAAGGACCGGACGGTGACCAAGCATTGAAAGATGTGCAAGGCCGGGTCCGTGACGCACTCTCCGTGGAACTTATCGACGTGCACATGGAGGGCCAAAACATCACCGCCGCTCAACTCACCGCCGTTGCTTTGGTCCCAATCCCCGCGTTCGAAGACGCTAGGGTCAGCGAAGTTAAAGCGTCACTTGACGTTAATAATGGCATGTCCGCTATTGCTAACCGGCTAAAAGCCGCCGCCGGAACAGTAAGCGAATGCGCTGACCAACTCAACCCCGCTATTGAAAAGGACAACCCTGCTATGGATACCAAACCATCCCCGGCAACTGATAAGACCAACGCTGCCCGTGTCAGCGAGCTATTAACCTGCAACCGTTCCAAGCCAGAACCCCTGACCTTTGCTAAAGCGATGGATGTTATGCGTATGGTTCGCAACCACGAGCCACTAGACGATAGTCTTACCGCCGCGTTGCAAGACATCACCCGGTCGGCTAACCCGGCTATCTCTGCACCACAATGGCTCGGTGAGCTGTGGAGCGGTGTCGGGTTCCAGCGTGAAATTGTCCCGTTGATGACTCAAGGCACCCTAACGAGGATGAAAGCGGTAGGGTTCCGGTGGACTAAGAAACCGAAGGTCCAGGACTACGCCGGTGACAAGGCTGAGATACCGAGTTCCCCGGTCGCTACCGAAGCGGTCGAAACCGTCGCGAAGCGTCTAGCAACCGGTAACGATATCGACCGCGCCTATTATGACTTCAACGAATCCGAGTTCATCGAGGCGTATATGCGCGCTTGTGCTGAGTCGTACGCCATGGTTACTGATGAAAAAGCCGCCGCGTTCATTAAGACCTCTGCTGCTGGTAATAAGAAGCCAGCAGAACCAAACCTGCTCCATGCTGCGGGTAAGGCCCGCCAAGTTATCAAGGCTGGCACCCGCGTCGAGCCGTCCGCGTTCCTCGTCCATAGTGACGACATGTTCGAGCTGCTCAAGATCACCACAATGGACAACCCGGCTTATCTTGACCTGATCGGCGTTGATCCTAAGAAGTTCATCGCAAGCGACCAAGCTAAGAAAGGCTCAGTCATCGCCTGGGCGAAACCGGCCGTGACGTTCTACGAGCTCCCCGGCTCCCCAATCCGGGTTATTGCTGAAGATATCGCCCGTGGTGGCCGTGACTCCGCCGTGTTCGGATACTGGGCAACCTTGCTCAATAACCAAGCCGGAGTCGTCGAGGTACCGATCACCCCCGCCCCTGGGCCTGCCGCGTAAGGAATCATCATGGCTGAAAACGGTGTAACCCCGGACATGGTGGCACAACAACTCAACCTCGATACCCGGGATATTGACTACGGGCTACGAAGCTGCGTTTCCGCCGTGAACGCGCTGATTAACCGGTGGGTCGATCCGGATATTAGGAACGATCCGGCAACGATCCACGGGGGAACCATGCTCGCCGCCCGCCTCTACCGGCGACGGAATTCCCCCGCCGGTGTCGAATCCTTCGGTGAGCTAGGCCCGGTCTACGTCAGTAGAAACGACCCCGACCTGGCAATGACCCTTGGCCTGGGGAACTATCGGAAGATCGTCGTCGCATGATTACACCACGCCTCAATGATCTCGTCGCTTTACTCCGGGAAACCGGCATACGGGCCGATATCGACCCGAGGAATCTTCAACCCCCGTGTGCGTGGGTAGCTGCGAAAAGAATCCCAGACTGGACCATGTGCCAACCCGAGATCACCGCCGACATTGTACTCATCGCGCCCGACAACGGTGTACCTCATGCGCTCGACGCCCTCGAAAACATGCTGACAAGCGTCGTGGACACGCTTGCGACCGAGGGCCACCCGATTAGTGACGTGTCGTTATCTGACACGGTGACTCTCTCGGGAATCGGGTCCCCTCTACCCGCGTTCACTATCGAAACCACAATATAGGAGACATCATGCCCGCTAAGTACTACTCGCTAGGCCCTGGAACCTTAAAACTCGGAGAAACCGGGACCGGCCTAGACCTATCCTGTCAGGTCAAATCCGCTAAGGTCACCTGGGACAACGACAAAGACGACGATATCTACACCCTCTGTGGCGATACCGTCCCCGGTGAAACCACCTACTCGGCGAAACTCGAACTCACCGCGCTACAAGACCTCTCCACGGGTGGAATCATCGAATACACCTGGAAAAACAAGGGAACCAAAGTCAAAGTCGTCTATGTGCCGAACACCGCCCAAGGCGCCAAGGTGGAAGGAGAAGTCATCATACAGCCCTGCGATGTTGGTGGTGATGTCCGCTCCAAACCGGAAACCGACCTCGAACTACCCTTTGTCGGTGAACCGTCGTTCACCCCGCAATCCGCCGGGTAAACGATGTACACGGGCCTAAAGCTAGACGGGGGTAGAGAACTACGCTCTACCCTGCGTAAAGCCGGATACGATCTCAAAGACCTGAAAGCAACCCATAGACAAGCTGCTGCTGTCGTCGTCAGCCGGGCTAAAGGGTGGGTTCCCCGCGTCAGTGGGAACCTTGCCGCAACGATTAGGCCCGGTGCAACACAACGCGCCGCTGTGGTCCGTGCTGGTAATAACCGCACATCGAAAAGCGGTGTACCCTACGCCGCCCCGATCCACTGGGGGTGGAAAGCACGCAATATCAAAGCTAACCCGTTTTTGTCGTACTCAGCTCAAGCCACCGAACCGACCTGGGTTCGACTCTATGAACAAGCCGTCGATAAAGCCCTCGACCAAGTAAAAGGAATTTAACAATGGAAGTTAACGTCACCTGGAAAGACGGAAAGCAAGAAACCCTCAACATCATTAACCCGGACCGGGTGAGGTTCGATCTGACCCGCCCTCGGCAAGGTTGGCCGAAGTTCGACGAAGCGCCGTTTATCGGTCTTACGTTCCTAGCGTGGAGTGCCGCTAAACGTGGTGGCTATGAGGGAACCTGGGAACAATTCTCCGAGGTCGATGCGCTGGATATCGAGGCAGTGAAAGAAGATGGTGATGACATTATCGCCCCTTAGAACGCGGGACCACGGCCCGCATGGTCCTCGAAATCGCTGCCGCGTGGCCGTGCGACCCGCTAACCCTACTCGAAGCCGATGACATCATCATCGCCACCATGATCGACATTCTCGAAGAGCGTGCAAGGGAAATGAAAAAATGAGTAAAACCGCTATTCTAGCCGTCCGTATCATCGGCGACTCTAAGGCCGCTGTCGCCGAGTTCGATAAGTTCAATCGAAAAATAGCGTCTATGCACGACTCGGTGAAGTCCGCTGCGACGAAAATGTCGATCATATCCGCCGGGGTGATCGCGTTCGGGAAATCCGCTATCGACGCCGCCTCCGATCTTGAACAATCAGTCGGCGCGGTGCACTCGGTATTTAAAGACTCCGCTGACCAAATGCTGCAATGGTCGAATAACGCGGCCACCGCCGTCGGGTTATCCAAGAATCAATACAACGAGTTCGCAACCGTTATCGGCTCCCAGCTGAAAAACCTCGGAATACCTATGGCCGAGGTAGGAACTAAAACGAACGACCTCATTAAGTTAGGGGCCGATCTTGCGTCTATGTACGGAGGCACCACCGCTGACGCGGTGCAAGCCCTATCCGCTGTATTCCGTGGAGAAACAGACCCTATCGAACGCTACGGTATCTCGATTAAACAATCAGACGTCAATGCCCGGATGGCCGCTGAGGGGCTGGACCAACTCGAAGGTGAAGCGAAAAAGCAAGCCGAGACCCAAACCCGCATGAAAATGGTCATGGAACAAGCCGCCGACGCTATCGGCAACTTTTCCAGAGAGACCGACACCGTCGCGCATAAACAGCAAGTCGCCCGTGCTGAGTTCGAAAACGCTAAAGCCGCTATCGGTGAGGGCCTGCTACCCGTGGTCGCTGAAATCACCGACAAGTTCGCCGGGTTAGCGCAATGGCTAGGACAACACCCCCAACTAGCCACCGCTTTTGCTTTCGCAATCCTGTTTGTGACCGGTGTTCTGTGGACATTATCCGGTGCTCTTAGAGCTGTGGAATTAGCCACCGCCGCGTGGGCCGGTGCTCAATGGCTGCTCAACTCCGCCCTGCTACCCGTAATCGGAACAATCGGACTCATTATCCTCGTTATCGGCCTGGTCGCCGCCGCTTTCATCTGGGCATACAACAATTGCGCCTGGTTTAGGGCCGGTGTTGACGAAGCCGCGTCGTTCGCCGTTGAAAAATTCCAAGAGTTCAAAGACAAGATCAACGAGGTTATCGTTGATATCGCCCGGCTTATCCAAAAATCAGGAGGTATCGGCCCCGCTATCTCCCAAGCCGCCGGGGAGGCTATCCTCTGGTTTATCAAAATGGCTAACCCGGTCTACAACCTCATCAGGGCTATAGGCGCTCTGATCGGGAAAATAGCGGGTATAAGGTTCCCGTCGCCGCCGGCGTGGATGGCTAAATTCTTATCGGCCGCGCCACCCGCCCTCACCGGTGTCCCCGATAGCGGGACGGTGTTCCGTTTCTACCCGCCGGACGTGCTCACCGCCGCATATAACCCACTAGCAACCCTGTTCAACGGGTTCACCGCACATAACGCTACCCCGGTGATGAACGTTGATAACAGTGTGCATATCAACGTCGACGGTTCCGGTGTCGTCGACGAACGCGCGGTTGCTGAGCGGATACGCCGGGTCATGGTGTCTGATAGTCGTGTCCGAGGGCTTAGCGTCGCGTCGACCGGGGGTCGTGCATCATGGCAATAGAACCCCGGCCCGTGTTCTTTATCGACGGGAAACAGATCGACTGCTCGACCAAGCAAATCAACGACGCCCCGGTTTCGATACGCGGCTTTACCGTGAAATGGGGCCGCTCGGAATATGCGAGCTCAGCACAATCGCCAGCGAGTGTTGATGTCCATATGATCGACTCGACCGGTGAATGGTCCCGCCGTATCCGTGAAAACCGGGCAATCGGTTCCAAAGTGATGGTCCGGTGGATCATCCTGAAGTCGCCCGACGTGCCGGAGCAAATTGAGCGGGTTCTTTTCCGTGGACGGGTCCAAAAAGCAACCGCTAAGCCCCTAAAGTCATTTTCGCCCGAGGGTGTGCGCCGCTGGGAAATCATTCTTACCTGCGCGGATCGCACCGCCGAAATGGGCAACGCGACCGCCGGCCCGGCTGACTGGCCGAGAGAAACCATGCTCGATAGAGCCGTTCGGGTCCGTGATCTCGGCACGGTCGCCGGATCAGACATTAAAGAAGTCTACTTCGCCCCGGAATGGGCCCGCTATCAATGTGCCCCGCTGAAAGTCGAGAATAAGACCGCCCTATCGCTCATGGCCGATCTGTACACCTCAATAGCCGCTGACACCTACACCTACGACCCGCACTCGAACGTTGTTCGGCAAGCTATCCGGTTCAGTCAGCCTATGACAATCCATCTCGGAAGCTTCGATAACGATAGAGGCGGGGTCTACCCCGTCCCGTCCGACATCGTCTACGACGGAAAAACATACCCCGGTGTATCGTTAGGCGCCTGCGAATTAATCGGCGAGCCGGAAGTCGTCGCCGACCCGGCAACCGATATTAACCGGCTGGAATGTACCTGGGACGATCAATCAACCGGGCACCAAACCTACACAACGGTCAAGGAGAACATAAACCCCGGTGACTCACGCCGCGTCCTCTCGTGGAACTCATGGTATGACGACGGGTACATTATCGACCCGCTAATAGACGCCGTATGGAACCGGCAACGCGAAGAAGGTCGCCGGCCGAGACACCCCGATATTAAAACGTTCTGGTCGAAAACGTTCCCAACCTTGCGCATGGCCGAGTGGGTACTACAAGCCTGGGAAAATACCCGACCGGCCTATATAGCTGGATCAATGGCCTATGAATGGCTACTAGGCGACCAACCCGGCTACGCGCCTATCGTCGCACCCCTAGGTGGAGAAACTACCTATAACCCTAAGAAAGGGTGGCAAGTCGTTTTCCATGTGCACTGGATACACAACACCACCCCGACCCCGCCGCCGGTCACCTGGCAAGGCATCCGGCAAAAGAAAACCACGACCACCACACCAACCGCGCCGTGGTGGTGGGCTTTAATCGGGAAACAACCCACGCCGGTCACCGTCGGAGAATACACCCCGGATCGTGACCTGACATGGGGGCATGTTGCCGAGAAAGCCGGCTACCGGTTCGGGAACTCCGTCACCTGGGGAGACATGAAGCATGTACCCAATGATGACGGGGCTCAAATCCAAGACCACCTCACATAGGAGAAAACCATGCCGCTTTATACACCGAACTATAAAATCCCTTACCCCACCACGGGAGACCCGATCTGGCAAGGTGCTATCCAAATGGAGGCTCTAGCCAAGAAGGTCGATGAGACCATGAAAACCGTGAACGGGACCCCTGGTTCACCCGGTCCGCGTGGTGAGCAAGGCCCGCCCGGTGACCCGGGTCCACGGGGCGAACCCGGACCTAAAGGTGATCCCGGAAAAGACGGGACCGGGTTTACTTTAAAGGGAACCCAACCCGATGCCGCGTCGATCAAGAAACTGTCCGGGAAACCCGGGGACGCCTATATGGCATTAGACACCAAAGACGTTTACGTGTATTCCGGTACTGAGTGGATATCGGTCGGGCAAATAACCGGCCCCGCCGGGCCACCCGGTGAGCCCGGTAAACAAGGCGACCCCGGGCCACGGGGTGAGCAAGGCCTCCAAGGACCGCAAGGGCCTAAAGGTGAGCAAGGCCCCCAAGGACCGCAAGGGCCTAAAGGTCTTGACGCTGATCCTGTCCCGGGGTGGAAAACCACGGGTATCACATTCTCAGACAACGGGACAATTAACCTTGGGACCGGGAGTAGTAGCTATTACAAATGGCGCATAGACCGGGGAGTTTTCCAGCTGTACTTCACTATCCGGTTCGGCCGGAACGCTAGCTCGGCCGGTGGGCCGCTTAAGCTCACGCTACCTACTCGACCGGCTACCGGTATCGAAGCGGTAGGCGCCGGATCGTACTGGTCAACCGGGGGCAACTTCGGTATGGTCATCAGCCCTATCGTCACCCCCGGCTCTAACATATGTAATTTCCTCGTCCATAAATCCGGTGGTGACGATACCCAAGACCTGTTCCGAATCTGGGACGGTCGATCCGGTATCGGCTCGGGTATCCCCGCTAATCCCGGCTACACCCTGGACCAAGACGGATCAAGCATTAAAGGCTATCTCTCGTTCCCCGTCTAGGCTGAGACTTTCCATGCAGCACACGCGGCGGCACGAACGTCCCGGTCGCATGTCGCCGTGTAAATCTGGGTAGTAGCGATACTGGCATGACCTAATAGTGCTTGCACCGCTCTAAGGTCGTGCCCGCCCTCCATATAAGCGATACTCGCGAACCGGTGCCTCAGCATATGCGGGGTTACTCCCTCGGGTAACACCCGGCCTACAAGCTTTCCCAACCATCCGGGGCTAATATGCCCGTCATCGTAGCCAGGGAATAAATACCCACCCGTCGCACTAATCCGTCTCGCTAGCCCTGGTAGGCACGGAACCCGGCGAACATGCCCTCCCTTACCCTTAACCCGGATCATCCAACCCCGCCCTACCGGCTCAACATCACTCGCTTTAACCCGCGCGACTTCGGCCCGCCGTAACCCCGTGGTAGCCATAAGCTCTATCGCTAACCTTATCTTCGGGTCAGCCGCCGCTAAAGCGTCCGATATCACCGCGTCCGCTGCTGGTCTAGGAACCGCTCGCGGCCTGGAAATCCTAGGAAGGTTCGTAGCCGGGTTATCCGCTATCACCCTCGTGTCCACTAAGAACGTGAAAAAGCCTTTCACTGACGCCGCCGCGCACGCCCGCGCGTCTGGGCCCCAACCACCGCTCGCAAGCCACCTGATGACATCGGCCCGCTCGATAAGCTCTACCGGCTTACCAATCGACACGAGACACCGCCGGGCATAAGACATCCTCATCGCTATAGTCCCCGGAGAACGGCCCGCTGCTACTAGCTCGTCTTTCCATTGATCTAAGAGAACTGAAAATGTGCTCATGATCATAAATTTAAGCGGCGTGTCTACCCCTGTTTTAATCCCATGTATGTTATTAGCATCCATCGAAACGGCCTGCCTATGCGACTAATAAAAGTAAATCAGTGGGTTCGGGGTTCGAGTCCCTGATGGCGCACTCACTACCCCGTCGGGACTATTCCCCGCGGGGGTTTCGCCTGTTTATTGGCCTCAGTGTAGCAAGGGAAACCACGTGGATATGTATTTCCGTTACTGACCACTCTCGAAAACATCTATCGCAAGGCGCCCCGCGGGATAACAAAAACTAGATACAGTGTCCGCTCACCGTTGTTCCTGCCACCCATGTTGCTGTGACGTCACTCTTTTCAAGACGCGGTTAGAATTTATATCGTGTCTTTTTTAGGAGGTTGGACCACGTCATGCATGCCGTCGTAATGGGGGTTTCAAGTTGCGGAAAGTCCACGGTCGGAGCGCTTCTAGCCCACGAGCTAGGGGTTCCCTTCAAAGATGGGGATGAACTTCACCCGGCGTCGAACATTTCTAAAATGTCCTCTGGAGTGCCGCTCACAGATGAGGACCGCTGGCCCTGGTTGGGGCTTATCGGCCAGTGGCTCGCCGAACACCACGAGGGTGGGGTCATTGCTTGTTCGGCTCTCAAACGCAGCTATCGGGACCGGATTCGAGAAGCCGCCCCGGATACAGTTTTCATCCACCTCCATGGTTCTAAGGAACTCATGGCAAAGCGCATGGCTGCGCGACCCGGACATTTCATGCCGGAAAGTCTTTTAAACTCCCAATTTGAGACTTTAGAACCCCTGTCTCATGAAGAGCGGGGACGAGTTTTTGATGTCGCTGATCCGCCAATTCAGATTGCTCACGACGCAGCTTCCTGGTTGGAATCTTCCACGAAAGAATAGATAGTAAGGCTACAACACCATGGCACAAGCACTGATCATTGTGGATGTTCAACATGATTTCTGCCCGGGAGGGGCGTTAGCTACCGATCAAGGCGATGAGGTCGCCCACCGAATCGGAGAACTCCAACTTTCTCCAGCAGTTGCCGACTATGACTACGTGGTCACTACCCAGGATTGGCACATTGATCCAGACGATCATTTTGATACCTGGCCGGTGCACTGCGAAGCTGATTCTCCCGGCGCGCAACTCCACCCAGCTATTCAGCAGGATAAGATCAGCGCGCGCTTTTATAAGGGACAGCACTCGGCTGCCTATTCAGGTTTCGAGGGCAGCAATGAGGCTGGCCAGCTCCTCGCAGAGTGGCTACGCGACCGTGGGGTCTCCCACTTAGATATTTGCGGGATTGCTACCCATTACTGTGTTCGCGCCACAGTGCTGGATGCTCTCAAGGAGGGTTTCCAGGTTCGGGTGCTGCGAGATCTATGTTCTGCGGTGAACGAGGACACCGGTAAGACAGCTCTCCAGGAAATGCAGAAAGCCGGCGCTAGTCTTGGCTAGTCGCCGGACTCTGAGGAGCTAAGTTACGCTCATTTCTCAACTTCTTAGCGCTGCGAGAGCAGCCGCTGGATTTCCTTGAGATCTTTGTTCTTCTTCCGGGAACGAACCACAGCCAGAACAATTCCCCCGATCACAACGGCACCAATTCCGGCCAGAATCTTTTGTACGGTGGGGTCTTGTAGTTTCTCGCTAGCTCCACGCTTGGCGTCATCTACGAGGTTCTGGGGGCGGCTCCGGTCAGCTAGTTCATCGAGGGTGCTAGCTAGCTGACGGCGGGTGCGCTCAATATCGCGCTGAATATCATCGATGCTGCGTGCCACGAAATCTTCTCCCTGATTTTTCTTCTATTTTCGGGCGACGGTGCGTACCGCCATATTTCAGTTCCTTTATCTTAACGCAGATCCTCTCCGTCCCGGCTATCCTGGGGCGTATGACTGAGCACAAGCGACTAAACGTCGGCGATCCAGCGCCCGATTTCACGCTGCCCAACCACGAGGGTAAGAACGTTTCACTGGGCGAGTTATTGGCAGGACATGCCCGATTGGTGCTGTATTTTTACCCACGAGCTAATACCCCTGGGTGCACCAAAGAAGCATGTGATTTCCGCGATAATTTAGCCGAGCTCAGTGATGCTGGTGTCGCAGTCGTCGGGATTTCTCCTGATCAACCCGAGAAATTAGCTGCTTTTCGTGACAAGTTCTCCCTTCCCTTCCCGTTGCTTTCTGATCCCGAGCATCGCACGCTGAGCGACTATGGCGCCTGGGGAGAGAAGAAAAACTATGGTCGGGTCACCGAAGGGGTAATCCGCTCAACATTTGTTATTGGGTCCGACGCCCACCTTGAATTAGCGCAATACAATGTGCGGGCTACAGGGCATGTCGCGCGATTGATCCGGAATTTACCTCAGGGATGAGCCAGATCGAACCTCGAATCCTCCAGCCGCGGCGACGCCCTGTCCAGCAGCGCAGCCGAGAGAAGTACTCTCGGCTCCTCAGTGCCGCCAGAGAAGTGCTGGTAGAACAAGGATTTGAGTCTTTCACATTTGATGAAGTAGCGCGACGCGCTGAAGTTCCGATTGGGACTCTCTATCAATATTTCGCCAATAAATACGTCCTCATTTGTGAATTGGAACGAGAAGACACCGGAGCCATTATCGCGGAACTGCAGAAATTCTCTGCTCGGATCCCGGCCCCTCAGTGGCCCGAGCTTCTAGCGAATTTTATTGATCACCTCGCTTCAGTATGGCAAGCTGACCGGTCTCGCCGCGCAGTCTGGCACGCCATGCAATCGACCCCCACTACTCGCGCCACCGCTACTGCAATCGAAAAGCCTCTATTAGAGATTATCGCCAACGTCCTGCGCCCGCTCCTGGTCGGAAATACCCGCATTGACCGCCAAGAACTAGCAGGTTTCCTCGTTCATACGGTGACTTCGTTACTGAATTATGCCGTCGGAGATCACCGTGATGTACAGCACACCGTGGAGGAAACCAAGCGCATGTTGGTTTCCTACCTGTTTGCCGTAGCGACCGCCTCATAGTGCCATTGGCAATAAGCCATCGCGTAATCCCCATCGTGGCTAATGGACAAGGCAAACTGGGGATCTCCCAGGGAGCGCCTTATCGCCGTCGCTACATCCCCGATGGGGGAAATCTGAACCCTTCCCCATCGATCCGGACGCACCTCTATCTGTCGGAACGGAATATCGGCTTCACTCATCAATGGGGCTAATCCGTAGCGAGCTTGGGACCAGGCTTTGATAAAAGCTTCTTTCGCAGCCCAGCGACCGGCCAGGTGCTCAGTCCGTGCCTCGGGGGTCCGGTAGCCTCGAGCTATTCGCCGTTCGAGGGGGGTAAAAACCTGCAGAAAAGTAGAACCTGGTTGTTCTAGTTGTTCCCGGAAAGCCGGGATGAAAACCAGGTCTACTCCCACGCTCACGTGGTTAGGCATCCGCTACCCCAGGTCGTAGCACTCCATCAACGAGACGGGCCTGCTCATCTAAGAGCACGGCAGCTTCGCGTTCCTTGGCGGCATCACCGGAGGCACCGAGATTACGGTCTACGGGTCGTCGATACAGCGTCGCACCGTACATACCCTCTTCAATAATCCGGGTTCCAGCGATGGTCCGACGCTCTGATTCCTGTTGCCAAGCACGGGCCGCTTCCGCCCCTACCTGGTTTTCCACAGCTACTCGGAAAGCCTCAGGGTGGACCAAGGCAATCAAGGCTGAGACGTGGCCGAAGCCGAGGGAGGTCACTAAACCAGCTTTGGGGGGTTGCTGGCTTAAGTTGAGCGGGGTCCGAAGCCACACGAGGTGAGGATTCTTGCGGAGTACCGGGTCAACACAGTCCAGCGATCTATTCGCCGGCACGACTCCGCTGCGGAGCACTTGGCTAAGCCCGATCATCTGGAATGCCGCGGCGCCACCTTTAGCGTGACCGGTCAGAGTCTTCTGGGAAATGACATACAAAGGATTGCCAGCACTGCGTCCCATAGCCGCTGCGATCCGCTCATGAAGATCCGACTCATTTGGATCATTCGCATTAGTGGACGTGTCATGCTTCGACACGATAGAGATGTCGTCGGGTGTCACACCCACGGCTTCAAGGGAGCTAGCCAAGCGTGATTGTTGTCCTCCGCGGGCAGCCGATAGCGCACCTAAGCCAGGAGCTGGGATGGATGTGTGTGCCCCATCGGCGAAGGATTCAGCGAAGGCCACCACGCCCAGGACCGGTAGTCCGAGCTCGAGGGCAGTGCTTCCGCGGGCTAACAAGATGGTGCCGCCACCCTCGGATTCCACGAAACCAGCACGACGACGGTCATTAGCTCGAGAGAAATGACGGTGATCTATTCCCTTTGCTTCCAGCTCACCAGAATCAGCCGTCGCAGCCATGTCTCCGAAGCCGGTGATTCCTTCGATGGAAAGATCATCCAAACCGCCGGTGACAACAACATCAGCCTTACCTAGTCGGACCTTATCGACGCCTTCTTCCACCGAGACTGCCGCCGTGGCGCAGGCTGCGACGGGGTGAATCATCTGCCCATAACCGCCGACGTAGGACTGCATCACGTGGGCAGCAACCACATTGGGCAGAGCCTCTTGGAGGATGTCATTGGGACGAGGTTGAGCCAAAAGGCCGTCGATATACAGGGATCGCATGGATTCTACCCCGCCCATACCGGTGCCTTGGGTCGAAGATACTCGGGCCGGGTGAACTTTCGCCAACAGCTCAGCTGGGGAGAACCCAGAGGCTAAGAAAGCCTCAACCGTACACACGATATTCCACAACGCCAACCGATCCAGATTGTCAATCATATCTGCTGGGATGCCATAGACTGCCGGGTCAAAGCCCTCCGGAATTTGTCCACCCACAAACCGGGACATCCGCACCCGACGGGGAACCTGGATAGCAGCACCAGATTGGCGCACCACCTGCCATTCACCATCATCACCAACAGGATAGATAAGGGTATGGTCCGGATCCGCAGTCACGTAGCTTTGTGCGGTTTCTCTATCGGGGACCATAAACGACAGATCCTCATCCAGATAAATGGTAGACAGCTCCGGAGCAAGATTATCCACCATGTGGAAATCATCATGGTAACGGCGAACACCACAGCGAGCTAGAACTTCATCATGGAAGCGCTCGTGGATATCAGATTCTTCTATCTCATTTCCATCGGAATCAACCCAGCCGTTATCCCACTGGATAAGCCCCATGGACCAGGCCAATTCTACGACGCCGGCGGCGGACAGCTCCTCGGATAGTTCTGCTTCCCATCGGGTCCGGGAAGAACCCCACGGACCTAACTCGCCAGCACCAACAATGACCACCATGTCTTCTAGCGGTTGGGTGATGTGTCCGAAAGTCGGAACCGGTGCGGTGAAAGCACGACGTGGGCTGGGTAGCGCTTTGATGCGTCGCTCATTATCCTCGGCCGGCTCAGAAGTTTCTGAGGCTTGTTGCACCTCTCTAGCAAGTTCAGCCAGGTTGATATCTGCCTGGTCTAAACCTCCGGTGAAATTAACCACCTGCGGCTCAGCAGCCGCCGCAGTCTTCACCTCAGGCGATGCTTGAGCAATGAGACGCTCAGCAATCTCCGTCGGACTATAAGTCTCTACCCCACGGTTTTCTACCAACGCCACAAGACGATCATTTTGGGCCATTAGACCCGTGCCACGAACCCAACCAATAAGAGCATGAACCAAGGTGGTGCGCTGACCCCATGGCTCGGCGTGCCACCGGGTGATCAAAGCATCAAGGGCGGCCTTTGATTCGCCATAAGCACCGTCACCACCAAAACGCCCTCGGTTCGGGGAACCTGGCAGCACCACGTGCAGCCGGTGTCCGACGTGGGTGTCCTGCCCGAGCCGGGACAGCCCCGCCACAAGACGCTCCACCGACCACAACAGTAACCGCATCTGGGTTTCCGCAGCAGAACCAGCATCATCAACAGTTCCTGATACCCGCGGCGCAGCGAAGGGGAACAAAATAGTAGGAACTAAGGCTGGCTTGATGACTTGGCTAGCGCCCCCAACGGTGGCAGTCTGCTCAGATCCCACCCAGTCACACAACGCATCCAGATCACTATAAGAACTAAGATTAGCCGGAACCACCCACAATTTCGCCTGGGCTCGGGCATGATCAGCATAAAGCTGCTTATAGAAAGCCAAGCGCGCAGGAGACAAGTTAGATGTGGTAGCTACGACCGTCGCACCACCATGGAGCAATTCCGCAACAATAGCAGCAGCAATAGAATCCGGGGAGGCGCCGGTAACTACCGCAACTTCCCCAGCATGAGCTAAAGGCTCAGTGCGTCGAGCACGTTCCGCTGCGGACTCAAATCCAAAGAACTCAGCTTGTTGGGCAACTTCCTCACCCGCACCGTACAGGTCGAGACTGTCCGGATCGATTTCTCCGATGAAAGCACGCGAGAGCTTTTCTCGGGCTACTGCCCAGAAATCATCCAGCAAAACTGCACGCTGGGGATCGAAACTCGGGGCCACCAAGCGCAACCAGTCAGAGCCCAGCTCCCGGCTGACGAGTTCTAGAGCTTGGGCATCACTGTCATCGTTATCCTCGATGGAGGGCGGTGTATCCAGACCCAACTTACCGAGGATGGTGCGAGCCGTTGCCGCCAAGACACCGGTTTCCCCTGTCACGTGCTCAGCGAAATCACCCAAAGCTGCTGCGTCAACGACACCGCCGCCGGTACCCCCAGCAGCAGGAAGCTCCACCGCGATGCCATGACGCTGGCCCACTGCTTTGACAGCCTCGTCAATGAGCGATTCAAGGTCACTTGCCGACCCAGGACTTACCGTACTCAACGTGGCAAGATCTCCACCCCGAATACTGGCGCCCTCCCGGGCACCGAGCACAATTTCGGCAGTGGTGTGATGCACCCAGCCCTCACCGAGTTGCCATGCATCTCTCACCCGATCCCCAATGGCGGAGGCTTTCTTACCTGTCGGGCCAGTAATCCTCCGTAGGGCATCAGCAACAGAATCCGAAAGAACGGGGCCGAAGGGCTGGTAACCGCGGGCCATTCCGCCAACTGTCTGATAGAGATCAGATAATTCAGCGTCAGCGGCACCATCAATGGCACCCAAACCGAATTCCACGCCCAGATCCAAAAGCAACTGATTACGTCGAGAAGAAACACCCTCAACCAACGTTTCGATGGAATCCGCTGCACCCATTTGATCCGGCCGTACCTTTGTCCACAGCGCAATCAACATGGCGGTGGCATCGGCTGGAGTAAAGGGAAGATCTGCGGGGCGCTCGGTCGAGGCCGACGAGGAAGCAACAGGCTCGACGGTCGCTGCCGGGGCGGAAGCGGTGCTCTCCGTTGTCTCCTCCACCGCTGGAGCAGTCTCCGCTGGTTCATCCTCGATGGAGGAATTCCGCTCGCGGATGTCTTCATCCTCGGCAAAGACCACGGCCCGATCCCGCTCCACGTTGAGCACCTCTATCGACGTTCCTTGGTGCTGTGGCAGCACAACCGTCTGAGCCATCAAGTTGGCCAACGTTGGGGCGGAGCCGACACCAACCTCAACAAAGCGTTGGATCTGAAGCTCATCACACATGATGTCTTGGGTTTCAATCCAGCGCACTGGGGAAGCAAACTGCCAGGCCAGCAACTCAATCAGCAGAGTGCGAGCTAATTCTGTATCGGTGGCGGGGGTGAGTTTGCCGGCGAGCAGATCCGAAATAATCGGAGAATCAATAACCTCGTCCATAGCTTCGATGAAGCTGCGCTCCAAACTGAACGGGCGAGCCACCAGATTAGGAATATAGCGGCCGAGAAGGACGTCGGCCTCAAAATCATGAGGGATCAACGCATCAAGATGGGCCCGGAAATCATCAACCCCATCACGCAAATGCGAGGAGTGGAACGGAACATCAATTCCCGGAATCATGATTAACGCCCGGTTACCCGGAGCCCGCTTCTCAACATCCTCCGCCAGAGCTTTCAAACCTGCTAAGGTCCCAGCAACCGCGTATTGGCGACCGGCCAAATTATGATTCACGATCTCCAAGAACTCGCCGCTGCTGTGAGCGATGTTCTCCACATACCCAAACACTTCATCGGCGCTGACACCCATCTTGTGCGGACGCAAGGCAGCCAACCCATAATTGGAATGACCATTCTCGTCTCTCTCGACAAGGCGGTGCATCGTTAGACCACGCCGATACACAATCTCCACCACGTTTTCTAAGGACAGAACCCCAGAATATGCAGCGAGGGCATTGTATTCACCGACCGAATGGCCAGCAAACCACGCCTGCGTATCGAGAACCCCAGCTTCTTTCATCTCAGCGATTTGCGCCACACCCAAAGTGGCCATAGCGACCTGAGTGAATTGAGTGAGGAATAGCACCCCGTCAGGATGGAAGAATCTCTCTCCATCGACGACAACCTCACGGGGATTATTCTGCACGATGTCCAGGACCGAGAACCCAAGCCGAGAGCGCGTATGGGAATCTGCGCGATCCCATACTTGACGCGCCGCAGCAGAAGACTGACGCGAGGCCATCCCCATCCCCTGGGACTGGATCCCCTGGCCTGGGAAAGCATAGAACGTACGCGGAGCAGCCATCACCGCCGTCGCACTCAGGACAGTTTCTCCATCGACGATGGCACTGACGCTACGCACTTCACCACGACCAGGGCGATTATCAATACCTGTGCGTTCTACCACGAACTCAACCTCAGCTCCTGGAGCAACCGGGGCCAGCATCGTGGCAGTGTATTCACATAGTTTCGCCCCATCGTAAGTAGCAGCGAGCTCCCCGAGAGCGGAGGTCCACATGCCATGCACAATGACATCTTCAAGACCAGCTAGGCGAGCAGCGGCTTGAGAAACATGCAAGGGGTTTCGATCTCCAGAGGCAATAGCAAAAGGCCTCATGGACAGAGGAGCTGACACCGTGAGCTCATTGCGGAAACTACGGGGCGTATCAATAACGCTAGGAAGCGCGGAAGTGTTAGTACGCGCCGTCTTATTCCCATTCCGTCCGCGGATCGCAAAACGCTCGGAAAGTTGAGCCACCGGCTGATTATCGGCGGTAATGTGGGCGCGCACCACCACAATCCGACCGATATCGGTATCAGTGACCTCGTCGCAAGTTGCTGTGATGTCAAGTTCGGTATCAGGACTTGGCAAACTATCTGCCTGCATCTTCAGGTGATGCTCAAGATGCACCAAAGACAACATGCCTTCTACGACAAGATCACTATCGTGGTCAGGAACCCGCGCATCTGCAACAGCAGCGAAAACAGCCGGCCACGCCGCACCAACCAAAACATCGGGCACCAAAGTGTGAGAAGTTCCAGTAACTCCCGCGGTGGCTTGGACATAGTCTTTCACCCTGCTTGTACCAAGAGTGGTTGACCAAGTTGCTTTCCCATCGTGGATAGGAGCTAACTGCCCGCCCGCCGCGATTTCAGTAAGCTGAGTCATCGCCTGCTCTGCGTCAGCAGCAGTGACCTGCGGGCTAAGCGCATTGTCGCGCTCCGGCAGAGTGATGCGCACGACCAATTGCGCTTGATCCGCCAGCGGAACTGAAAGCTGGACATGCCGGTTATCCTGCGTCACCAACTCTGCGCCGAAGGGAAGACTGGCCCGGTGACCATCCGAGCTAAGTTCCCATTGGTCGCGTGGCGCAATTCGCTCGACCAAGGATGTCTGATAACGACCAGCCCACACCGTGCCATGGGCGTTGAGGACACGGACCACTGGTGTTCGCTCCTCAACTCGTCCTTCACCACCAACGCGACGCACAGCTGCCGCCTCATAACGCCCCAGCAAATCTGCTACTGGTTCATTAGCTTTTTCAATGGCATCGACCGCAGCGATCCCTGGGATAATACACACCTGGTCTGCGTCATAGCGATCATCGTGGGCCTGCCACAAAGAGTCCTGCCGGAACCAACGTCGTACTTCCCCATCGATGATGGGGACGAAGGGAGCAGGTTTACCCGGGCGATCAAGCAAGGCAAGGAACCAGGACCGATCAGCCGGATGCAAAGTCGTATCAGCTGCATCCGGGTAATGCTGCAGTAGCTGAGAAATATATTCAGAAGGCTCGACGTCACTACTGGCCTCAATGAGGGCGGTTATCTCCCCTCTGTCTGTAGTAGACAGACGTGCCTCAGCCCGAGATAGCATCTCTTCGAACCGTTGGAACCAGGTGACATCCACCCAGGGGAAGCACAACTCAACATAACGTTCCAACCATTGTTGATAGGTCATGTCGCGAAGTTCGCCAAAAAATGGTTTCGCAGTATGAGATAGAGCTTCAATGATTTCGTCTCGCCGAGCAGCTACAGCTTCGACATCACCGGCCACCGAATCCAAGAGGCGACCAGCGCGAGCAAAGGAGTTGTTGATCTCGTAGAGGTCCGCACCCAATTGAGACAAACCGGAGGCCATATCTCCTTCGCCGCTTCCAGATGCGACCCATCCACTCAGCCCTTTGGTCTTTACTAAGGCCTCTTTCACCGATGGAGAAGCAGTAGACTCTGCGGTCGCCATTGCGGCTGTTCCCACGAGAATGCCATCCACAGGCATGTGAGGATATCCGTGGCGATTGGACCACTCGCCACTTAGATATTCAGCTGCGTGCTCTGGACCCCGCAATCCACCGCCAACAGCCAAAATAATGTTATCCCGTCGGCGAGTCTCGCCATAGGTCGCTAACAGAAGTTCATCCAAATCTTCCCACGAATGGTGCCCACCTGCTTTCCCACCTTCAACTTGCATTAACAGGGGAATTGATGGCACTTCATCGGCGATGGAGAGCACCTGACGGATTTGCTGAACAGTACCCGGCTTAAACGATATCCACGAAAAACCAGCATCACGAAGGTTATTAATTAACTCTACTGCCTCAGTTAATGGAGGCACTCCCGCAGAAACCACTACGCCATTAAACGGCACACCATTTGCGCGAGCACGTGGGACCATCCTTCGGCCTTCAATGTGCATACGCCATTGGGCCGGATTGAGGTACATTGCGTTGAACTGCGCGGTAGCTCCCGGCACCAAGAGTTCTTTGAGCCGCTCCACATTCTCGTCGAGAATTTCCGGAGTCACTTGCCCACCGCCAGCTAATTCTGCCCAATAACCAGCGTTTGCCGCAGCCGCAACAATAGCAGGATCCACCGTTGATGGGGTCATACCTGGCAGCATGACCGGAGAGAACCCAGTCAACTTAGTAAACCGTGTTTCCAGCACTGCCTTCCCATCGCGAATCACTACTTCCGGCAGATAGTCGGAATATTTCTGAGGCAGCTCAGGTGCTTTTCCAGCATCAAAGAGTGCTTCTTGTCCCTCATCAGTACCAAGAGCAAGCGTGCCTACCCCTAATCCTGCAACTAAATCACGCGTTAGTTTATTGACGCCAGTTCCCGGCCCTAGGTCTAGAATCCATTCAGCCTTTTTCGCGAGTTCTGCCACATCAGCTGGCCAATCAACCGGTGTCACCATAATCGCACGTGCGAGCTTCTCGGCGATATCCACGTTGACGCCACACTCACGTGCCCACTTAATAACCTCGACAACTGCATCTTCATGGCTAGGAACATGGAAGCCTACCGAAATAGGCAAATCAGCAATTTTCGGAGAAAACGGAGCTCCTCCCTTAAGTTTTTGCTGCGCTAATTTCTGCTCTCTGGTAGCCCGTTTTTCTAAAGCAGACCGTATTTTGCTTAATTGTTCCGGCTGGCCTGTCAACACCCAAGAATCCCGACCATTCTTGAGCGAAATAGCTACTGGCACGGACCGTTCAATATCAAGACCCGAGATTAGGTTTTCCAAATCGTCACGGTTAGCCCCAGACACACTGAGCATCGGGGAATTTTCACCATCGTCGATTAACCCTAACCATTGAGAATTTCGGGTTACTGCAGCTCCAATCAGAATCGCGACTACCAGAGAATCCGTAGCATCAAGTTTTCCTTCTGCATAAGCAGCACCAATCACTCCCTGGGAATGTCCTGCTACCGCCACTGGCTCAGGGACACCCTGTTGGCGAAGAGAATCAACCACTGCAATATTTGCCAAAGTAATACCGGGTACTGAAACTGCAGCTGCCTTTAGCCAATCGGCATTCTCATCTACAGATTCATCATTCATCCATTTGATCGGGAAGAATCCACGGGGCTGAGTTAGCTCAACCTCGTCAGCAATTAGCGAAAGCTTTCTTTCTGCTTCCTTTATCGCCGATGCCAAGGCTGGAGTGATCCCGGCATTGCGGAGTGTACTTAGCCAGTTCACCCCTTGACCAGCAAATACCCATGCAGTATCCCCGATGGTATCTACCAGGCGGTCTCCCTGGATGACCCGTGTTTCGCTCATTATGCAGTCGCTCCTGTCGATCCATGACAAACGGCAGGCTGGTGCCCGCCGTCTCGTGAGTGAACACTATGCCACACAATATGAGGATTCCATCATGTTTTAGACGTGTTTTATCCCTTCCAAAAGGAAGTTAATCGCAAAGCGAAACAAAATAAGACGCGCGAATCCACCCTGAGCAGCGACTTCTTTGACTTGATCGACGATAGAGAAAAGTTCTGTTATTTTTGTCACAGATAATGCTTTTTAGTATCTATTAACCCCGTTAAGGCTACTTCCCCCGAGAGGGTTGCCCCTCATCTTCACCCACAGCCAAAGCTATCCCATTGCAGGAATCGACAGGCATGGCACTTCTATGACGCGTTCCGTCGGGAGATATCCATTCGAACCTACCGTCGGGCGTTTTATTTAAGCGGTCATTACGTGAACCTGAATGCTCTCCCACCCGGGCATGACAGGAGGAACATAATAGAGCCAAATTAGACATTGTGGTTTTACCGCCCTGGGACCATGGGTGAATATGATGGCCTTCGCAACCGATCGCGGGCCGGTGGCAATCAGAACCCGCGCAGGTTAATTGCATCAATGCTTGGGCAGCTTTTTGCGCGGGAGAAAACCGGCGCTCAATCTGGCGAAGACTCAGTGGTTGGTTGTTCTGACCAATGACCACCGCCCAGCCGTGATCAGCTAAGCGAAGCGAGATGTAATCTTCTGCGGTCAACATCGCACCGTCCGTGGTGGCAAACCATTCGCGTCCGTGTTCATCAAGCACAACTCTGTCTTGATTCAATTCCGGCGCTCGAATAACCACTGCTGGCTGATGTATTAGAGAGGTCAACGGATTATTGGGCGCAGTTGCATAAGGGAAACGCCCTAAAATGAGTTCTTCTAAAGCATCAAATTTGGCCTGCTCAAAACGCACTTCATCGGATGGTCTCCAACGGCGACGGGCAGCGCTTTCTATGTGCGTTATCAATCGTGCTACTTTCAGCTCTGGGCCACGAATCATCATGTGCATTAACCCGTCTGCATCCGAAGTTCGGGAATTACGCACCGCACGTTTATGGTGGGCCCCAGATTGAGGATCAGGATGCATTTCAGACACCAACCTATTCCCCCAATTTTTTAATTCCTTTATCGAGTGGTTCATCGCCTGATCAACCATCCGACGAAATAATTGCTCTCGAACCATGCGGTATTGCTGAGGAATTTTCCCGGCAGCCACATTAATAACCACTAACCGATTTATGTCCACCCCAAGACGTCGAGCATGTTCCACTGTTTCTCGACGAAAAGCTAACACTTCACGCGGTGCCGGGCCGAACATTTGGTGTGCTAAGCGCCGAAAACGGCCCACGTCATGAAGGCTCATTGGCAAAACTCGGGAAAGATGCTTCTCCGCATCTCCATGTTGAGCAAATTGATGGATCTCCCACACTAACTCAATCCCCCGGTTGAGCACCTCGGCCCATTGAGTTAATAAAGTCATGCACTCACTATGCCTGCTCCAGAGACAATTGGGGGCAATGGTGAATGATAGAGAGAAAAATCTGTGGAAAACCAAGAATTTCCACAGATAATAGTAATAGGGTTAGCTTGTGCGCCCGGGGAGACTCGAACTCCCACGCCCGAAGGCACTGGAACCTAAATCCAGCGCGTCTGCCAGTTCCGCCACGGGCGCATGAGAGACAGTGTAATGCACCGCCCTGGATGAACAAACTTCAGGGTGATGGGTATTCTATCTATGTGAGTAAAACCGAGGAAAACGCCAATACCCAGCGGGCCCATAAACGTGCCCGGCTAGGACCCGTTATCTTCCTCACGCTCGCAGTGATCGCCACCTTCGGTCTAGCATGGTGGCAATGGACTCGATTCCAATCCGGTAGCGGGACCTTCCAAAACCTTGGATACGCACTCCAATGGCCCCTATTCGGAGCTTTCTTCGTCTATGCCTATAGAAAGTATCTGCACTATGAAAACGAGCTAATTGATGCTCAAAACGACGAAGAACGGCTTCAACAACTTTTTGAAGCCGACGAAAAGCGCTACGGCAAGGAAATCACTGAGATAGATGAGGAATTCTTGCCACCACGCCCACACCTTGACGTCGAGACATTCAATAACCTGAACAAGCAACACCGATCCCAGTACCCAAAGGAAACCGAGAACTAGGACATGAGCACCACTCCGCCCCGAATCCATCCTCAACGGAAACAACGAGTGCGCACTGCACTAACTATCTTCTCCATCTCCGCATGGGTGACCGGTATCTGCCTGCTATCACTCGTCGGCCGGATGATCGCCCAATATGGACTCGGATACCAGCACATTCCCACCTGGGCTACTTATATCGGCGCAATCCACGGCATCGCATTTATGTTTTACCTTGTCAGTTCCCTCATTCTTGGAATAAGAGCCCGGTGGAAACCATTAACCTGGTTAACCACCGCAGCTGCCGGAGTGGTGCCCTTCCTTTCCTTCTTCGTCGAGGCTAATCGCCGTAAAGAGGTCAGCGAAAAGTTTCAGCTCAACAGCTAACCAGCTAACAGACGAAGATGAGGTAACAACCCTGCTAACGCCTGCGCCCGATGGGAACAGGCGTCCTTTTCATCTGCGCTCATCTCCGCGGCGGTCCGGCCATCGCCTCCATCGGGGACAAAGAGCGGATCATATCCAAACCCGTTCTCACCACGCGGGGCACGGAGCAAACGCCCTTCCCATTCCCCTTCCGAAACGACGTTTTCCCCATCGGGGATAACCAAGACGCACGCCGAGACAAAAGCCGCACGCCGACGCTCATCAGGAAGGTCTGCTAACTGAGCAAGCAGGAGCTCGTTGTTTGCCGCATCATCCCCGTGCTGTCCCGACCATCGCGCGGAAAAGATCCCCGGCATCCCATTAAGCGCTTGGACCGTCAACCCTGAATCATCCGCGATGGTAGGAAGCCCGGTGGCTGCGGCACCTGCCCGCGCCTTGATGAGCGCGTTATCGGCGAAGCTTTCTCCATCTTCTATTGGTTCCGGATAAGACGGCACCTCCGACAACGGGAGGATTTCCACCCCCTCGATGCCGGCAGCCACCAAAATTCGGTCCAGCTCCTGAAGCTTCTTCTTATTGTTTGAGGCCAAGTGAATTCGGCATGTCACTGCTCCAACACCGCTTTCTGCTTGACAAACAACTCTTGGCAGCCCTTCGCCGCGACATCAAGCATTTCATCAAGTTGCTGACGATCAAAGGTTGCATGTTCGCCCGTACCTTGGATTTCCACAAACCGCCCCTCTGCTGTCATCACAACATTGAGGTCTACATCCGCGCGCGAGTCTTCTTCATAGGGAAGATCTAAACACACGCGCCCATCTATCAGTCCGACGGATACAGCAGCGACCGGCGGTAGCAAAGGATTTTTCCCATCGGGGATGACACCACGGGCATGAAGGGCCGCAACAGCGTCTGCCAGAGCAACATAGGCGCCAGTTATCGACGCAGTTCGAGTCCCCCCATCTGCCTGTAGTACATCGCAATCTAGCTGAATAGTGTTTTCCCCTAATTGGCTCAGATCAATGGCGGCTCGGAGGGATCGGCCGACTAGTCGAGAAATTTCGTGAGTTCGCCCTTTTACTTTCCCACGGGTGGATTCTCGCGGCATCCGGTCGTGAGTAGCAGCCGGCAGCATGGCGTATTCGGCGCTAAGCCAACCTTCACCAGTATCCCGTCGAAAGCGGGGAACTCCCTCTTCGATGGAAGCGGTGCACATGACCCTGGTGCGGCCAAATTCCACTAGAACGCTTCCTGCCGGGTTGCTGGTAAAACCTCGTGTGATCTTGACCGGTCGCATCTCGTCAACAGCGCGACCGTCTAAACGTAGAAAATCAACCATATACCTTAGACTAAAGGTCCCACGTGTCCCCAGCTAATCCAAGTGAGATCGGCCCATCAAATTCGGCCCGTGCGGCGTCGAAAGCTGCCTGTGGATCCCCCCACGGTGGTATGTGGATAAGAACTAGATGTTTCACTCCGGCCTGGGTCGCTAACCGTCCAGCTTCCGCTCCACTCATATGCATACCTGGTGCTTTATCTTTACTGCTGGCCCCCCAGGTGGCCTCGCACAAAAACAGGTCTGCGCCCATCGCGCAGGGAATAAGCTCCTCCGTGTGTGCGGAATCTCCTGAGTAAGCAACTACTTTTCCGGTGGCTTGATTTTCTACTCGCAGGGCATAAGCCTGGATCGGGTGTACCGCAGGGTAGGGGGTGATTGTGCAGCCAGAGAGGGTTTCCGTCTTGCCTACTCGCCAGGGGTGGAAGTGGAAAGTGTCAGCAAAGCTCTCGATGTCATCTGGCTCATCGGAAGATAATCGACCAAGATGAGTTGGGGTAGCGTCGGGCCCAAAGCACTGATGAATATCGGATGAGGGGGATATCGGATGAAAACGCCGCCATACTAACAACGATGGGAAATCTAGGCAGTGGTCCGGATGAAGATGGCTAAACAGCATATGAGTATTTGCCGGATCGGCGTGTTGCTGTAGCTGGGACAGGACACCGGGGCCACAGTCAATGAGAATGGGCACCTCATTTTCCGGGCGCAGCAAATAGCCACTTGTAGGATTATGAGCCCCGCTCACCGATCCAGAGCTGCCGAGAATCCGAACCTCCATGGCTTTAACTGTGCCACTTTTTAATCGTGGAATCGAACTGAACTATATCCAGCCTGTGTAACCTGGGTCAGCGTCGGACCTAAGAAGCGGCGCGAAAGCGAAGCAAAAAGCAAGGGGTCGCCGGTGGACTCGAATACTCGGGTGACTTCTGCCTCGGGCGAAGCCAATAATTCCATGCTGCTGAGTTGTCGAACGACATCTTTGGCAGACTCTTCCGAACTCGACACCAGCGTTACCTCATCCCCGATGGCCAACTGGATGACACCGCTTAAGAGTGGATAGTGGGTGCACCCCAACACCAAGGTGTCGACCCCGGCGGCTTTCAGCGGAGCCACATACTCCTGGGCGATTCCTAAAATCTCGGGCCCAGTGGTGATGCCGCGTTCCACGAATTCTACAAATCGAGGGCAGGCTTGGGTAAAAACCTCCACTCCGGGACTCGCAGCAAACAAATCCTGGTAAGCCCCAGCGGTCATCGAGCCTACGGTGCCAATAACACCAACTTTGCCATTGCGGGTGGTAGCTACCGCCCGTTTGACGGCTGGCAAAATAACTTCGACGACCGGAACCTTATAGCGCTGACGAGCATCGCGAAGAAAAGCCGAAGACGCAGTATTGCACGCAATCACAATCATTTTGCAGCCGCGGGCTACTAATTCATCAGCAATCTCCGTTGCATAGGTTCGGACCAGTGGCAAGGGCAGCGGCCCATAGGGGCTATGGGCGGTATCGCCGATGTAGATGATGGATTCACCCGGAAGCTGGTCCATGATGGTGCGCGCCACCGTCAAACCGCCTACTCCCGAATCAAATATCCCGATCGGAGCATTCGGATCATTCAGTCCGGGGTATGAGCTCGGGCCGGGCACATGCTGCTGCGAATAATTCACTTAACACACCATAGTCGGGTTTTATTGTTCCATCGACGATGGGAGCCGCTGCTGGCGTCGAGCTTGAAGAGCAGGCGGGTCATCGGATCGGATCACCATGCCCGCAAGAGCTCCGCCGATCCCTCCAAAGAGATGCGCCTGCCATGATATTCCAGGAACGCCGGGGAGCACGCCCCATACGAGCCCGGAATAGCAGAATCCCAGGATGACCCCCAACAGGATTTGGCTGAAGCTTCGATTGAATATTCCTCGTATAACGAGGTAGGCTAGCCACCCGTAAATCAGCCCGGAAGCACCGATGTGGTTGGTCCCAACCCCACCAAATAGCCACACTCCGATGCCGCCGATGATGAGGCTGATGAAGGTTACTTCCCAAAAGGCTCGTCGCCCCGATAACCCAATGAGGAAACAAAAGATAGCGCCGGGGGCAGAGTTGGAGATGAGGTGTTCTAGATTTGCGTGGAGAAGAGGGCTGACAAAAATATGCCACCATGCCGAAGGATCCAGGGGATGGATACCTAAGGCGTTGAGAGTTCCGCCGAAAACAAACAGGTTTATAAAAAACACCGCCCAGATCAGGACTACATACCCAAGGGCATAACGCACACCGGTAGCTATCCGCGATGGGCGGGGGCGGGTTGAAGGATTAGCCAAGTAAGACATCGAGAAGAGAATCCTGGTTATAAGCGAGCCATTCAGCGACAGTGTCGATATCCAACGGGCTGGTATCTACTTGCCCCTCGGTGAGAAGGTAGAGCCGCATATCGTTGATAGCGGCCACCCAAGCATGTGCCTCTTCTTCACTGAGATTGATTTCTACACCGCCGTCTGGCCCGAGCGCCGTATTGACAACCTGTAAGTTGCTCAGCTTTGCCCGAATAATGTCATTTTCATGGAAGGAACGCAGTAAAGAGTTGTCGCCTTCAAACTCTTCATCGCCATCACGTTCAAAATCAGGTAAGAGTCGGGCCAAGGCTGGGTCTTCTGGGGCTTCTTTATGCCCGGATGACAAGCCAGTCATTTCGGCCAATTCATCCTTCGGCGATGACTGTGCCCGAGCAATCAACGCCTCAGCTACCGTCGAGCTCATATTTCCGAGGATTTCTCGCTCCAGCGGTTCTAACACACACTGGAACCTGACCTGACGCATCAGACCTTTCTTCTTCCGCCACGGTTGCATTTCTCACCCTGCCTGCTGCATTGTTGCCCAAAGCCCAGCGGTATGAAGCTTCTTCACATCGCCTTCCACTTTGTCCCGTTCGCCACTAGAAACTACCGCTTTGCCTTCGGTATGAACCCGACGCATCAGTTCCTGCGAGCGTTTACGGGAATACCCTAGGACGGTTTGGAACACATAGGCAACATAACTCATTAAATTAACTGGATCATCCCAGACGATGCACAGCCAGGGTAAATTTTCGCCGGTTAACACTTCCATCTCAATGTTTTCATCAAGTTCTGGAGTGGCCATCGGCGAGCCCATGGCACGCACTGTATCCCGGGCGATATCTTCTACCTCACTCATGCCACATAGCCTAGCCAAGCTGAGAGCATCATGAGGTGCGGCCCGGTGAACTTAGTGCCGATTTCTCCCCGCGATAGGATAAATACTGTGACTTCTTCCTCCACCGCTTTTCTTACTGATAAATACGAATTAACCATGCTAGAAGCCGCTCTTCGGGATAGCACCGCAGACCGGCAATGCACTTTTGAAGTTTTTGCCAGAAAACTTCCTAATGAACGTCGGTATGGCGTAGTAGCTGGAACCGAACGCGTCTTAGAAGCAGTACGACATTATGTTTTCACCGAGGAGCAACTCGCCACCCTGGATTTCCTTCAAGAAAGCACCATCGAGTATTTGCGCCGCTTCCGATTCTCTGGGCATATCGATGGCTACCGCGAGGGAGAACTGTATTTCCCCTATTCCCCACTGCTCACGGTCCGCGGTTCTTTCGCTGAATGCGTTGTTTTAGAAACCGTCATTCTTTCCATCATGAATGCAGACTCCGCGGTTGCTTCTGCCGCAGCCCGCATGGTTACCGCCGCCGATGGTCGCCCCATCATGGAAATGGGGTCCCGACGTACGCACGAATACTCCGCAGTCACTGCTTCCCGTGCGGCTTATCTTGCCGGTTTTCAAGCAACCTCCAACATGGAGGCGAGCTTCCGCTATGGCATCCCCGCCTCGGGCACTTCCGCCCACGCATGGACTCTCCTCCACGTTAACGAGAAGGGCGAACCAGATGAGAAAGCAGCATTTAAGGCCCAAGTAGAGGCATTAGGGATTGGCACAACCCTACTGGTCGACACGTACGACATATCCCAAGGAGTAAGAAACGCCATTGAGGTAGCCGGGACTGAACTAGGCGGAGTGCGGATTGATTCCGGTGATCTTGGCGCTATTACCCGACGCGTCCGAGCGCAATTAGATGAGCTCGGCGCCTATAACACAAAAATCGTCGTGTCGTCAGATCTTGATGAGTTCACGATCGCCGGGCTGAGGGGCGATCCCATTGATTGTTTCGGGGTAGGCACCTCGGTGGTTACTGGTTCAGGCGCGCCAACCGCCCACATGGTTTATAAATTAGTGGAGGTGAATGGACACCCGGTGGCCAAACGATCTCGAGGGAAAGCAACTACTGGGGGTACTAAAAAAGCTCTCCGAACCCATCGGGCCAGTGGTACAGCCATAGAAGAAATTGTGTATCCCTTCACTGCACCGCGTCCAGACTTCCCGCACCTGCACTGCTTGGAGTTAACTCATCCGCTCATCCGCGATGGAGAAATAGTTTCCGACCAACCTTCCCTCAGCGAGGCGCGCGAATACTTAGCACAGCAATTGGTATCTCTACCTTGGGAGGGGTTAGCTCTGTCTCGGGACGAGCCCGCAATTTCTACCCGTTTCTTAGGTTTCTAGGATTCCGCCAGGGGCACCGATGCTGAGAAATAAATAGATTGACATTGTAGACTGGCTCCATGTCTCAACCACCACAAAATTTCTCTCCCCATCCTGAGGATTCCCCTAACTGGGGAACCTACCATCCCCAACCGACTTCTTCGGAAACTATCAGTGATCCTCAACGAAGCCCAGAGCGACCTGGGAAATTCACCATCGGGGATACCTTGAGCATTAGCTGGAATGCTTTTAAAGAGCATTGGAAAACATTGGTAGGCGCCTATGCCCTTTTCATCCTCCTCTTGATCGTTCTCGTTGTGGTCGCAATCATCGCCTCTCCCTCAAGAGGTGCTACCTATGACCAGAAAACCGATGTACCTTTTGAGGTCGGTCCCGAATTTTGGCTAGCGTACGGGATAATCTGCGTACTGAGTTTAGCTTTCTCTATCGCCATTGTCCTCAGCAGCGCACGAATCATCGGTGGTCAACCCTTTGCCGGTCTCCGTGGATTTTTCGACTTTCACGGCGGAGGACTAGTTTTTCTCGTCAACATCATCGCCTCTATTCCCGGCCTGATCCTGTTCTCCATCGTCACCTGGGTATCGCTGAATCCCTTCGTCTTTTTACTCTGCTCCCTTCTCCTAATCCTTTTCAGCCTATTATTAGTTTTCAGCGTCTATGCTGCAGCAAATACACCTCAGGGTGTCATTCACGCTCTCCGCAGTTCGGTGAACGTCCTCAAGAAAAACCTCGGTGCCACCATTGGGCTTTTGGTACTGATCACCCTGTTCTCCATCATTGCTGGTTTCACCCTGATCGGGGTACTTGTCGTCTCACCCTATAGCGTTCTTGCCTACACCACGGCGTATCGCATTGCCGTTGGCGCCCCGCTCAAGACCGCCTATCTGCGAAACTAACCCTTGCTCTGAGGCGATACCAACCGCCGCAGTGCTCCCTTAACGATGTCGGGATCTGTGGTTTGCCAAAAGCGAGGCATTGAGGCACAAAAGAAGCTGCCATAGCGTCGGGTCACGAGGCGGTTGTCCAAGACTGCTACTACTCCTCTATCGTCGATACGACGTAGGAGCCGCCCGGCGCCTTGGGCTAATAACAACGCTGCATGGGTTGCCGATACTTCCATAAAGCCGTTACGCCCTTCGGCGTCAGCGGCTTCTTTTCGGGCTTGGAGCAAGGGATCATCGGGGCGGGGGAAGGGAATCCGATCAATGAGTACGAGAGAAAGTGATCGTCCCGGCACGTCTACTCCCTGCCACAGGCTTAAAGTGCCAAAAAGACAGACGTTTTCTGATTCAGCGAAGCGTCGAACTAACACCCCGGTTGCTTCGTCACCTTGAAGCAAAATATCAAAGGGAAGTTGGGGCCGGAGTGATTCGGTAGCTTGTTGAGCTGCTCTCCGCGAGGAAAATAACCCCAGGGTCCGCCCTCCTGCCGCCATGATGAGTTCCTTCATTTCTTGAAGGGTTTCGGGCGATAAACCTTCGCGCCCCGGCGCTGGTAGATGCCGCGCCACGTAGAGGATTCCTGAGCGCTCGGGGACGAAGGGGTACCCCACGTCTAGTCCGTCCCAGGATCCTTTTGCTAAACCCCATGACGCAGCTAGCGCCGAAAAATTCCCGCCCACCGTCAACGTCGCCGATGTTAGGATCACAGTTTTTTCGCTAAATAACCGGCTGTGCAGCAGTCCTGCCACGGACAGGGGTGCGACTTGCAGCGAAACTCCCCGACGACCATCCATGTCCAGCCAGACCACATCAGAGTGTCGAGCAGGATCAGGCTCGTCAAACACCTGCAGCATCCGCACGACAGAATCATGCAACTCCATCAAGTGGTTACAAAGGTTATGGCGCTCGGCTGCTTGCTCGGGGTTCTTTGCGGCCTCATCTTCTGGCCCACGCCCCAGCCGTTGGCGCAACTGAAACAGATCATCCCGCAGCCCCTCCATGAGATCCTTCATCCGCGGATCTAAGGTAGTCCACCGGCCTATAACTTGATTCTCCAGCGCTTCTTCAAAAGCCGCAGCACTATCTTCTAAACCTTGAACTTTAGCTTCTTTACCGGACAGTTTTTTGGCTCGACGCGCAGCCATCCGCAGCATGGTCCCCGATAGAGAATTTGACGCTACCGAGGTGATCCGGCTATCTAATTCATGCGCTTCATCGACAATTACTACATCATGCTCCGGCAAAATCTGAATATCCGAAAGCGCATCAATGGCGAGCAAGGCGTGATTAGTGACCACAACATCAACATCGCGGGCTGAATTGCGCGCTTGCTCAGCAAAACACTCCGCACCATGAGCGCAAGTCTTTGCTCCGACGCATTCACGGGCAGTAACTGACACCATGCGCCAGGCAAGATCGGGCACCCCCGGTTCCAGATCATCTCGATCTCCCGTTTCTGTGTTCTCTGCCCATTCTCGCACTCTGGCGACTTGTTTCCCCATCCACGAAAGTTCTTCTTCCTCGATCAACGCCTGACTCGGCTCACCCATGTCTTCTGCAGATATTCGGTTGAGACATACATAGTTGGAGCGGCCTTTCATAATCGCGAAGGTGGGGGTGCGCTCCAAATGTGCGTCGAGCGCCTTCACGAGGCGTGGCAAATCCCGCTGAACTAATTGATTTTGCAGCGCAATGGTTGCTGTTGATACAACAACTGTTCCCCCCGTAGCCTGGGCATGGCGCAACGCCGGCACCAGATACGCCAAAGACTTACCGGTACCAGTTCCCGCCTGTACTGCAAGGTGGCGTCCAGTGTCCATCGCCTGCGTTACCGCTTGTGCCATGCGCTGTTGGCCTTCCCGTGGGGCGCCCCCTAAAGCCTCCACCGCAGCTTCCAGCAAGAGGGCCGTATCTGGGATTTCCGACGCACAATCAGTCACGAATATTGAGTGTATCGGTAGCTAACGCGGTGACCGAGCCGGGGGCAACCTCAGTGAAGCCGGCATCGTGCACCACAATGGTGTCCGGATCATTAGCTAGATGTTGAAACTGCTCATGAGACAATTCGACAGCCCGAATTGGCATATTTGCCGATACCCAGCGCCCCACAACGTCTGCAGGTTTTCGCGCTGCCCACAACATAGCTGCATGACCCACCTGCGCAGCCGCCTTACCCAGAGTCATCGCCAAGGAAGCATCTACTCCAACTAATAGCTCATGCTTTCCCATCGGAGACAGGAGGGGCGGTGTCGGATCTGGCGGCAAGTCTGTGCCGGCAATTTGTAACCTCCGCAACGCAGGGGGAACCATATTTACCGGACCGGGAAGAAAGGCACGCGCTTGAGCATCCGGATTATTCTCAGCCACCGCGGTGATTCCCGGTAACTTCTGCACATCCCTCCAGCCCTTATTGCGAGCTCGTCGGCTTACCTTCCGTATTCGATGGGAATACCAACCGTGCAGGGCTTGGCGCCAGGCCGGATCTGTAGCTGCCCGTGGGTCCAGACATACTGCGGCTACAGCCTGGGCGGCTACAGCGAGTAGTTCTGACCGCAAAGGCGGATCCTGTTTGGGGAGGTGCAACACAATTTGCATCGCCTGGACTGTTACTGGATCATCCGGATCCTCGGTACGTGGACCACCTGCTGCAAGCGAATGCAGGAGGTTATAAGACTGGCGAGAAAACTCCATTATGGTGTTAGTGGTACTCGGTGGAAATTGCCGTCTTCCAGGTCCGATGCTTCTATTTCAGATCGAGGGATCCCCAACATATACAGCACTTCATCAAGGAAGGGATTGTTGACGGAGGTATCGGCAACCTCTTTGAGCGCTGGTTTTGCATTGAAGGCAATTCCGAGGCCAGCGGCCGATAACATGTCAATGTCATTAGCACCATCGCCCACCGCCACGGTCCGATGCATTTGGACTCCTTCTGCATCGGCGAATTCTTTCAAAAATCTCGCTTTTGCTTCTCTATCGACGATGTCGCCGACCACGTTGCCAGTAAGCTTTCCATCGAGGATTTCTAGCTCGTTGGCCCGTGCATAATCGATCCCTAAGTCATCCACCACATAATCGAGCACTTGGGTGAAACCTCCTGATACGACGGCGGTGGAGTAACCCAATCGCTTTAATGTTCTGATGGTTGTGCGCGCGCCGGGGCTCAGCACAATAGCTTTGGCAACTTCTTCAATGACCGACGCATCAAGGCCAGCAAGAGCCCGGACTCGTTCTCTGAGAGATTCAGCAAAATCTATTTCCCCCCGCATGGCCCGCTCGGTGACCGCGGCTACTTCAGCTTCACGCCCGGCATGAGCGGCGAGCATTTCAATTACCTCTCCGGTAATTAAGGTGGAGTCGCAATCAAAGCAGACCAGTCGTTTGGAGCGACGCAACAGGCCCGCTCGCTCTATCGCAATATCCACTCCCAGTTCAGGGGTCAGGGCTGCCAACGCCGCGCGCAATGTGCGTGATCCCCCAGGATTCGGGTTGGGGACCCGGAGTCGAAACTCTAGCCCGGTTACCGGATAATCAGCAATCCCACGGATGCGGTCAATATTCGCCCCGAAATCTGCCAAGGTCTGCCCAATCCTAGATACATCACGGGCGGTGACGGGATTACCAAGCACCACCATCATGTGGGTGGAACGCGGGTGAGACTTTTGGACCCGATCACTGACTTCAACAGTTACTGACTGCCCGTAGGAACTAAGTGTTCCCTGTAATCCGGATCGTAGTTTTGATTCTGCTTCCGGGGGGAAAGCCACGAACGCCGCCAGGGAGAGTCGACCACGGAATTGAGATTGCTCGACGTCGAGAAGCTGAACGTCGTGTGAGGACAAAACGCGGAAAGTCGCCGCGGAAACTCCTGGTCGATCTGGACCAGTTACGGTAATGACAGCTGGCGCGAACCCGGGTTGAAGAGGTGGAGAAATTTTTTCTGGCTGATCAGTCACCACTCTATTTTGTCATGGCACTTCTCAGCTACGACCGAAGCCCCTGGCTCCTTCCATCGAGGATAGAACCAGGGGCTGTGTAGTCAGGTAGGTAGTTTCGCTAGAAACTTTTTAACGAACTCCGACCGTTTCGTCGTGCTTACCGGCGGTGCCTGAGGGCTCAAACTTTCCACCATGGTTTTCAGCACGCATCCGTTCAACCACGTGTGGATAGTGCAGCTCAAAAGCGGGACGCTCGGAGCGGATTCGCGGCAGGGATACGAAGTTGTGGCGCGGCGGCGGGCAGGAGGTAGCCCACTCCAGGGAGTTGCCATAACCCCAGGGATCATCGACGGTGACCACTTCACCGTAGCGCCAGGACTTAAAGACATTCCAGATGAACGGGAGAACAGAAAGACCCAGCAAGAAGGCAAATACCGTGGAGATCTGGTTCAGCAGGGTGAAGCCATCGGTGTCGAGGTAGTCAGCGTAACGACGTGGCATACCCATGTTGCCCAGCCAGTGCTGAACCATGAAGGTGCCATGGAAACCGATGAAGGTCAACCAGAAGTGAATCTTGCCGAGCCGTTCATCCAGCATACGTCCGGTCATCTTCGGGAACCAGAAGTAGACGCCAGCGCAGGACGCGAATACCACGGTACCGAAGAGGGTGTAGTGGAAGTGCGCAATCAAGAAGTAGGACTCAGAGATATGGAAGTCCAACGGAGGAGAAGCCAACATGATGCCGGTCATACCACCGAAAAGGAAGGTTGCCATAAAGCCTAGGCACCAGATCATCGGGGTCTCCCAGGTGATGTGGCCACCCCACATGGTTCCAACCCAGTTGAAGAACTTCACGCCGGTGGGGACCGCGATGAGGAAGGTCATGAAGGAGAAGAACGGCAGCAAGATGGCGCCGGTCACGAACATGTGGTGTGCCCACACTGCCATCGAGAGAGCACCGATGGACAAGGTCGCGAAGACCAGGCCGATGTAGCCGAACATCGGTTTCCGCGAGAAGACGGGGATGATTTCAGAGATCACGCCAAAGAAGGGCAGAGCCAAAACATAGACCTCGGGGTGTCCGAAGAACCAGAACAGGTGCTGCCACAGGATAGCGCCACCATTACCGGGATCATAGATGTGTCCGCCGAGCTTGCGGTCATAGAGCACGCCCAGGGCGGCGGCCAGTAGCAAGGGGAAGATCATGAGTACGATGACCGAGGTGACGAAGATGTTCCAGGTGAAAATCGGCATCCGGAACAGGGTCATGCCCGGTGCGCGTAGGCAGAGAATAGTGGTCAGCATGTTGATGGCAGATGCAACGGTACCTACACCAGTTGCACCGACACCCACGATCCACAAGTCTGCACCAATACCTGGGGTGTAGAGCACGTCGGAAAGCGGGGAATACATGGTCCAGCCGAAGTCAGCGGCTCCACCTGGGGTAAGGAAACCGGCGAGCATGGCTACACCACCGACGGTGGTGATCCAGAAGCCGAAAGCGTTCAGACGCGGGAAAGCAACGTCGGGCGCTCCGATCTGGAGCGGAAGCACATAGTTAGCGAAGCCCCAGACGATGGGGGTGCCGTAAAGCAGCAGCATGACGGTGCCGTGCATGGTGAACAGCTGGTTGAACTGCTCATTGGATAAGAATTGCAGACCCGGCGAGAAGAGTTCCGCACGGATCAACAGTGCCATCAGCCCTCCCAGGAAGAAGAAGCTGAAGGACATGATGATGTACATGATGCCCAACTGCTTGTGATCAGTTGTGGTAAGCATCATCCAGGCTCTAGACCCTTTACGGTCATGCCCGGTGGGATTAGGCCGGGTAGGCTCGACGTAATTGTCAAGCCGTGGCTCCACAGCGGTCATATGATCCTCCTGACTACGTGGGCAGCTCTGAAGGTTACAGAAATGCCCAAGGGTTTCACGGATCTATCTTAAGAGAGCATGAGGAACTAATCCAGCTCGGCATGGTTCCAACGGGGGTGGAAAATATCTAAGACCACCTGGTTATGAGGCAGAGCTCAAGTGATTCCAGCCCGAATGCCGGGTTTCCTGAGAAAAAACGGCAGCAGGAATTGTTTTTTTGTGACACTCCTCACTTGGGCGCCCTGAAGCGAGAAAGGTTTTTCACCCCCCTCTTGGGATCAACCCAAAGATTGATCAAGACTGAGAAAAGCGAGGTAGCGGTTACCCACTACCTCGCCTAGACAGGAAAGCTAGGGTGAAAGTGCGTGATTTTCGACGCCGGGTAGGCATCGAACCTCTTTGCGGGCTAAAAGTCCCAATCCTCATCAGTAGTATCTTCAGCTTTGCCCATCACATAGGAGGACCCAGAACCTGAGAAGAAGTCATGGTTCTCATCGGCGTTGGGCGAAAGCGCAGAGAGAATTTCCGGCGAAACTCGGGTGTCATCGGCCGGGAATAGACCTTCAAAGCCCAGGTTGTTCAAAGCCTTATTGGCGTTATAACGAAGAAAACGCTTAACATCCTCAGTCCAGCCAAGCTCATCATAGAGATCCTCGGTGTATTGGATCTCATTTTCATAGAGCTCATAAAGAAGATCATAGGCATACTCTTTGATCTCCTCTTGGCGTTGTTCGCTCTCCTTTTTTAGGCCTTTCTGGAACTTATAACCGATGTAATATCCATGGACTGCTTCATCTCGAATAATCAGCCGAATAATATCTGCAGTATTAGTCAGCTTTGCATGCGCAGACCAATACATCGGCAAATAAAAGCCTGAATAAAAAAGGAAAGACTCCAATAGTACGGAGGCAACTTTCCGCTTGAGCGGATCCTCACCGGCGTAATAGCACATAACGATTTTAGCTTTACGCTGCAGATTTTCATTCTCGGCTGACCACCGGAAGGCGTCATTAATTTCCCGGGTAGAAGCCAAGGTCATAAAGATATTGGAGTAACTCTTCGCGTGAACTGACTCCATAAAGGCAATGTTGGTGTACACCGCCTCTTCGTGCAGCGTCTCCGCGTCGGGCAATAACGACACTGCCCCCACCGTGCCCTGAATGGTATCGAGCAAGGTAAGACCAGTAAAAACCCTCATGGTGGTTTGCTTCTCTACCGGACTGAGCGTGGCCCAGGTTTTGACATCGTTGGATACCGGCACCTTTTCTGGAAGCCAGAAATTGGCAGTGAGGCGATCCCACACCTCAAGGTCCTTCTCATCGGGAATTTCGTTCCAGTTGATCGCTTCAACTGGCCCGGGATAGCGATCAAAGAAAGGACCACAATCGTGTTGTGAGGGCGTATCTGCCGTCATGCTTACTCCCTAAAGTTCACGTCATTTTCGCCAACTCGGCAAGAACCCCAGGAGGCTGAGGTGCCGGATAGCAGGTTCCCTCAGTCTACCCGTCACCTCAGACGGTGATCAGGGCAGACCGATCCTCCGCCGCATTTCTGGGATATGACAACCCAATTATCACGGCAATAGCTGCCGGTAGAGCCGCGGCGATCAACAACTGAGCCGAGCAGACGTGATAAATGCAAAATCTCACCCGCCACAAACTATGTGACATACCCCATAGTAACCACTTCAACCACCTGCACTTTTTAGGTTTCACAAAGAGGGCAAAGCCATCATCGCCAAACCTTAGACATCCCATATTACGGGAATAGTTGTCTTAAATAGTGCGAATCTCCAGGTAAACCGACGCTTACCTTAGGTGCAACCTATCAGGGACTGGTTTAGATTGCTGTTATGGCTATTAACGAACAACTTCAGGATGCACTCAATGACCAAGTAACTGCTGAGATCGAAGCCTCGATGCTCTACCTTCAGCTCTCCTACATTCTCGATGACCTAGGCCTCCTGGGGATGAGCGCATGGATGAAAAAGCAGCATGAAGAAGAATTAGAGCACGCCGCACGATTCTCTCAGCATCTTCTTGACCGTGAGATCCTGCCCCAAATCAATAACATCAATGCTCCTATCCTGAAGATCTCCAATGCCGTCGAGGCATTCGAAGCTGCCCTCAACCATGAGCGTGCAGTATCGGCAAAAATCCGTCGGTTAGCAGAGCTTCAAGATGAGCATAAAGATTGGGATTCTCGCCCGTTGATTAACTCTTTCCTGGAGGAACAAATCGAAGAAGAGGCGACTGTGAACGAAATTTTGGATCGCCTGCGGATTGCCGGAGATTCCGGCTCTGGCATCCTGAGAATCGACGCGGAATTGGGCTCCCGCTAAGAAATTCATTACCCCCGCTCCCCCAACGGCTGTCGATCGACAGCCGTTTTCCGTTATCTTTCTAAGAAAATTGCCTTAAACTTTTAAGGAACCAACCTAGTTTCTCGGAGTTGTCCGTCATGAAAGATCAACAGTGCGTCTACCCCACTGCCGTACCCATCCTGGACTCAGTCCTTGATGTGATAGCCGGGGACATTATTACCGGTCGGATTAAACCAGGCCAGGTTTTTACCCTTAATGATATTGGTCAACGCTTTGATATCTCTCGTACTGTTTCCCGAGAAGTCATGCGGGCTTTGGAACAACGTGGACTCGCCTCTGCTTCACGGCGGGTGGGAATCACCGTCTTAGATAGAAGCCACTGGAATGCCTTTGATCCCTTAATTATTAGGCTGCGGCTTGAAGACCGAGAGCTACGAATCCCTCAACTTCGTTCTTTAAATGAATTAAGAATAGGGATTGAACCCTTAGCAGCTCGTCGAAGTGCGGAATTTGCTTCAGAGGCACAGCGAGAAAGGTTAGTAGAGCTAGCCGCAGAACTTGCCTGCCTTGGCAATGAACGGAAAGCCAACACCCAGGAATTCCTCATCGCCGATTGTGAATTCCACAGTGTGCTTTTGGAAGCTTCCCACAATGAGATGTTCTCCGGGCTAACACCCCTGTTATTGATGGTCTTGCAAGCCCGCACCGCACATCGCCTGCAGCCGGCAACCCCCGCTGAGGGTGTGATGGATCATCATGTGGACTTAGCCCAAGCCATCGCCCGAGGAGATGGTGCCGAAGCTGAACGGCTTACTCACGCGATTCTGGCTGAAGTCAATGCGTTCTTAGAGTCTTAGCGAACAAAAAACGACCGCCTAGGTCTTTTCTTTCCCTATGGCGGCCGCCTGCTCACGGTGCGCTAGAGCATACAGCTTACGCACCCTTCCACTTCGGTTCCTTGCAGCGCAATTTGACGAAGCCGAATGTAGTACAGCGTTTTGATCCCATGAGACCACGCGTAGATTTGTGCCCGGTTAATATCGCGGGTAGTTGCGTCTGCTGGGAAGAACAGGGTCAAAGATAAGCCCTGGTCAACGTATTTTGTCGCCACCGCATAGGTGTCAATGATTTTCCGGTAACCGACTTCGTAGGCGTCGGCATAGTACTCCAGGTTGTCATTGTCCATATGGGGGGCTGGGTAATAGACCCGGCCAATTCGGCCTTCTTTGCGGATCTCCACCTTCGACGCAATGGGGTGAATAGACGACGTTGAGTTATTGATATAAGAGATGGATCCGGTAGGTGGAATCGCCTGAAGATAGCGGTTGTATAGCCCATCTTTCATGACATCATGTTTGAGGTTTTCCCAATCTTCCGCGGTGGGGATATGGGCCGAGGAACGCTCAAAAAGTTCCTGAACCTTAGGGGTTTTAGGGGCAAAATCCGCAGGGTCAAAGCGATCAAAATAGGCTCCGCTGGCGTAGTCAGAAGTCTCGAACTTTTCAAAGCTCCGCCCCTTTTCGCGAGCTATTTTATTCGACGCCCGCAGGCACTGGTAAAGCACAGCCGCGAAATATGCGTTCGTAAAATCGAGGCCTTCTTCAGAACCATAATGGATTCGTTCCCGGCCAAGGAAACCGTGAAGGTTCATCTGTCCTAACCCAATAGCGTGGGCAGCATTATTGCCTTTACGGATTGAGGGAACAGAATCAATTGAGGTCCGTTCGGATACAGCAGTGAGCCCACGAATAGCTGTTTCAATGGTGCGTGCAAAATCGGGAGAATCCATAGATAGAGCTATGTTGAGGGACCCAAGATTGCAGGAGATATCCTCTCCGACTTCCTGATAGGTGAGATCATCATTCAGCACCGAAGGGGTGGAGATCTGCAAAATCTCCGAACATAAATTAGAGTGCGTTACCCTACCTTCAATGGGATTTGCCCGGTTAGCGGTATCTTCAAACATGATATAGGGATAACCGGATTCAAATTGCACCTCCGCCAACGTTTGGAAGAATTGCCGGGCGTTGATCTTCTTCTTTCGAATACGGTCGTCTTCGAGCATTTCTGCATAATGCTCAGTAATAGAGATATCTGAGAAAGGCTTGCCGTACACCCGCTCTACGTCGTAGGGCGAGAAGAGGTACATGTCATCGTTCTTCTTCGCCAATTCGAATGTAATATCCGGGATCACCACACCCAGCGATAGAGTCTTAATACGAATTTTTTCATCAGCATTCTCCCGCTTGGTGTCCAAGAAGGTCAAGATATCTGGGTGGTGAGCATTGAGGTACACCGCCCCAGCCCCTTGGCGAGCCCCCAGTTGGTTGGCGTAGGAGAAGGAATCTTCGAGCAGCTTCATGACGGGAACGACCCCGGATGATTGGTTCTCAATCTTTTTGATGGGGGCTCCTGCTTCTCGGAGATTGCTAAGTAATAGCGCCACACCGCCTCCGCGCTTCGATAGCTGCAGCGCAGAGTTAATTGCTCGACCAATGGATTCCATGTTGTCTTCAATGCGCAGCAAGAAACAAGAAACCAGTTCTCCGCGCTGGGCCTTGCCGGCGTTTAAAAACGTTGGAGTTGCGGGCTGGAACCGACCAGTAATGATTTCATCGACCAAATGCTCAGCTAAAGATTCATCGCCACGAGCCAAATAGAGGGCCACCATGCAGACCCGGTCTTCAAAGCGCTCTAGGTAGCGCCGGCCGTCGAATGTTTTCAGGGTATAAGACGTGTAGTACTTATAGGCTCCCAAGAAAGTTTTGAACCGGAATTTATAGCCATACGCTCTCTGGAAGAGAGATTTAATAAATTCAAAGCTATAAGGCTCTAGGGTTTCCGGATCATAATAGTCATTGTCAACCAAGTAATTGAGTTTTTCTTTCAAATCATGGAAGAAAACGGTGTTCTGGTTGACATGTTGCAAAAAGAATTGCCTCGCGGCTGCGCGATCTTTATCGAATTGGATCTTGCCGTCCTCATCATAAAGATTGAGCAAGGCGTTTAATGCATGATAGTCCATCTGCTGGTGCTGGATAGTGGGTTCTGTAACCGATGAAGCGTGGGCATTCTGGGACATGGTGATAGGAAAGAACCTTTCAAGTTAAGAGGCGGATCCCGGTTGGGCAGCAGACCCCACAGAATCACTCAATACTGGATTTTCAAAGCCAAGAGCTCGCGCATGAGCGCGCAGTCCTGCACGGAGGACGCGGACATCTTCATCCGTGCCCAACAGCTCAAATCGATAGACATAAGGGACATGGCATTTTTCTGAGATCACATCTCCGGCTTTGCCATAATCCACCCCAAAATTAGAGTTCCCGCTCGCCACCACACAGCGAATCAAGCTGCGATTGTGCTTGTTATTAAGGAACCGAATGACCTGGGGTGGTACTGGACGAGAATTCTGGTTCAGGATTCCCGCCCCACCGCCATAGGTTGGACAAATCAACACGTAGGGTTCATCGACAATAAGCGGCGGATCGCTACGTCGCAGGGGAATTCGTTGCGCAGGTAAACCAAGCTTCTGGACGAAGCGATGGGTATTCTCCGTAGCTGAGGAGAAGTACACCACCAGCACGTCGATCACTTCCTTATATTGTGGGAGCTAGGGGGCTAGATATTGTAAAG
The DNA here is from genome assembly GCF_014522205.1 of Corynebacterium poyangense. Classification (NCBI taxonomy): domain Bacteria; kingdom Bacillati; phylum Actinomycetota; class Actinomycetes; order Mycobacteriales; family Corynebacteriaceae; genus Corynebacterium; species Corynebacterium poyangense. The sequence continues at coordinate 2,089,636 of NZ_CP046884.1, forward strand.
ACCGCCTCGAAAGATTCAGAGACGGTACGAACAGGGGCTAGCTGCGTTAAGCAACTTCTGCAGCCAGGGAGCGGATCCGATCAGGACGGAAGCCGGACCAATGCTGTCCATTGACTTCTACGACCGGGGCCTGAAGATACCCCAAAGCCATGACGTAATCACGTGCGTCATCATCAAGGCTGATGTCAACGGTGGTGTACTCCAACCCGGCGCGATCCAAAGCCTTCTTCGTGGCGTTGCACTGCATACAAGCGGGCTTGGTGTACAAGGTGATAGCCATGGTTCCGTCCTTCAAAAAATCAGCTTCAGGATGCCTAGTGAATGGGACCTTCCCCGGTCTCATTCGCCGCCAAGAGCTGTTCCTCTACCGGCTGGCGGCAACACGGATAACACTATACTTTGTGGGAATATGCTGCAAGTGACACTAGATATAGTAGTTACACGGAGGGAATTCCCAGGATGGTAGTTCCCCGAACCCCACATGTGGCGGCTTAAGAATTTGAAGCTGTCGGGCATGTAACTACACTCGCGTCATTCTCCCAGGATGAAACCATAAATAGTGGTATAAATCACATTTAGGTGGGCGTCGGACAATAAAACAAAACCGCACTGAATCTCAAAAACTCAGTGCGGTCAATTCCCGGGCTCATTAACCCTGACGGGCTTTAAAGCGCGGCTCTTTCTTGTTGATCACGTAGACCTTGCCGCGGCGACGCACGACCTGGGCGCCCGGCTTATTCTTCAGCGACCGAAGTGACTTGCGGACCTTCATCGGGCGCTCCTTTCCTGGGACTCGTAGTTCGATAAAATCATGACATCACGGTCATGACACGGGGGTACATGTTACCTCACCACGGCTCTTATACCAAACTGTCTAAACTTCAGGACCAACGACGCCTAAATTCTTCGCTTACTTCCTCCAGGCTGCGGCCGGTTGTTTCTGGAACGAAGATTCGGACAAAGACCAGGGATAATGCTCCTAAGACGGCAAATACCCCAAAAGCCCCGGTAGCGCTTAAGGCATCAACCATAGGCAAGAAGAACTGCGCCACAAACCAGTTAGCGATCCACAGCATCAACCCCGCCATACCCATGCCGATGCTGCGGACCTGTACTGGAACAATTTCACTCATCAACAGCCACGTTGTCAGCGATACCGCGGACTGCTGGAAAGCGACGAATAAGGCCATCAAAGCAAGGCAAAGATAAGCCATGGCGGTGGACTCGGTGGCATGACGAAACATAATTGCCACCAAAATGAGGGAGATAACATTCCCACTGAGACCAATGGTCAGGAGCCGACGGCGACCAACTCGGTCCACAATTTTAAGACCAATCCAGCACGCAACAACACTGACTACGCCAATAAGAATTGCGGTATATACCGAGTTTGTGGTGGAAATTCCGACTTGGCTCATCATGGTCGGCGCAAAATAGATAACTGCATTTACTCCGCTGATTTGCTGAGTTATACCCACCCCAATGGCAATCATTACGGTGATCAATAACCATCGTTGTTGCAGTGCTCGCCATTCTTTACGTCGCGATGGCCCCTGCTCTTCCTTCGCGTCAAGAAATTCGCTTAAGTGCATCCCCGCCCGGTTCGCCACCTCGTGGGCACGGTCCACACGGTTGTGTCGGGCATACCAATAGGGGGTATCGGGCAAAAGCACCATCCCTATTCCCAGCATAGCTCCGGGGATAGCTGCCATACCCAACATCAGGTGCCAATTTCCCGAGGACGCCAATACGGAGTTGACCAGGTAGGCAACAAGTTGTCCCACCACAATCATCAGGGTGTTGAGAGAGACCAGACGTCCCCTGACTCGTGCCGGTACCATTTCGGCGATATACATGGGTGCGACGATGCTCACTGCGCCTACCGCGACGCCCAAAAAGGTACGAGCGGAAGCCAGCATGAACACCGAGCTAGAGAGGGCGCACCATAGTGATCCGAGGATGAAAACCCCCGCAGCCACGATGAGGCTGAGCCGGCGCCCTAGCATTTCTGCTATTCGACCACCAAGCAAGGCTCCGATAGCGGCCCCCACAAGGAGCATGGCGGTTACTCGCCCCTCTTGGGTAGGGGTCATGTGAAATTCTGGGGTGATATATAGCAGTGCCCCGGACATTACTCCGGTGTCATAACCAAAAAGCAGTCCGCCTAACGCAGCCACGCTGGACACCGTGCGCACATAGCGGGATTGCTGGGTCTGTGATTCCATATTCAGCAACCTATCCCCTCAGCTAAGGTAAGGTCATGTCTTCACCCGAGTGCACTCTTCAGCAAAAGATCATATCTACCCTGCATGTCCGCCCCTTGATCGATCCAGCTAAGGAAGTTCAGGACCGCTGCAACTTTTTAGTTGACTACCTCCGCACAACCGGGGCGCGGGGTTACGTCCTAGGAATATCTGGGGGACAAGACTCCACGCTTTGCGGCAGACTCGCCCAAATGGCGGTAGAACAGGCTCGACACCACAACCTAGAAGCAGAGTTTTGGGCTCTTCGGCTTCCTCATGGTATCCAAGCCGATGAGGCTGACGCCCAACGAGCACTGGATTTTATTCAACCTGACCACCGACTCACCATCAATATCGAAAGCGCGACGTCGGCTTTGGATTCAGCGGTAGCGCAGGCACTGGGACGCACCGAACTTAGCGATTTCAATCGAGGAAATATCAAAGCTCGACAGCGCATGGTGGCGCAGTATGCCTTGGCGGGCGAGTATGGACTCCTGGTTCTAGGGACAGACCACGCGGCCGAAAACCTCACCGGATTCTTCACGAAATTTGGTGATGGCGCAGCAGATCTATTGCCCTTGGAGGGCCTCAATAAACGTCAAGGTGCGCAAATCTTGAAATACTTAGGGGCCCCGGAATCAACCTGGCTGAAAATTCCTACCGCAGATTTAGAAGATGACCGGCCAGCTCTGCCTGATGAGGAAGCATTAGGGGTGACGTATCAGGATATCGATGATTACTTGGAAGGCCGCCAGGTGAGCCCTCAAGCCCAAGGTCGTATTGAGCAGCTATGGCGTAACGGCCAACACAAGCGGCACCTTCCCCCTGGGCCTACAGCCGCCTGGTGGCAGACGACTTCCTCCTGACCTAACTCAACACCCGGATCGCTGCCCGAGCCTGGTGTCCTAACTCAACCCCATAGGCTGCACCGTGGGTAAGAGCATGGACGGCCAGGGGATGCAATTGGTGAATACACGTACGGTCCAGCCACCCTTGAGGAAGCGGGTGGACTTCTTCATAACCAGCCCGAATGTCCGCCAGATAGGGCGCCCCAAATAAAGCTAGCATCGCTAAATCAGTTTCCCGGTGCCCTCCGTGGGCGGCAGGATCAATCAACACCGGACCGTCGCACCCAAATAACACATTGCCCGACCATAAATCACCGTGAAGTCGCGCAGGTTCAACATCCCATCGCTGTTTCACCAACAACTCCAGGGCATGTTCCACATCCCCGAGGTCCGACTGGCGCAATGTCCCCTGGTCAGCTGCCGCCCGGGCAAAGGGCAGCACTCTTTGCTGAGCATAAAATGTCGCCCAATCCTCGGTGGGTGAACACTCCTGAGGTTGAGTCCCAATGAAATTTGGACCATCCCAATGCTCGGGTGGGCATCCATGTGCTGCGGCCCCAGCGTCATGGATCCGAGCCAATTCCCGCCCCACCCTGCGCGCCGCATCTGGGGTCGGAGACACCGTGGGGATACGGGTGATGTCAAGATAATTCTCCCCCACCTTGTGGACCGCCACCACAATGTCACTGGCTTCGGCTAACCATCTCAACCCGGCAGCTTCCGCTCCTGCAGCTCCGGGGATTGACGTTCTTTTACGGTGAATCTCAACCATGAAGGACCATCCTATACCCGATGGAGAGCATCCTCGCATCCGCTCAGCGGCAATGTTGCCAAGCTCTCTATGAATGTTCACAATCGGGCCGGACAGCGTTTACCTTTTCGTTACCTCCCGCCAGGAAAATCACTGTTGTTAGGTTTTTTAGTTGTGATTAAAGAAGACAGAAGATGACCGCCACAGCCGATAATGCGCGTATCTCTCCTCATCATGGTGGGGAGAACACTCTTATTCGTGAAGATCTGACGGGCAAGCACCTGGGGCAACCTCGCACCTCGGGCTCACACATGAGTGATGAGGAATTTCTTCGCCACCATCAGCCTTCTGCCCCGCGCACTCTCCTTCAAACCCTTCCCTCGTGGATTTTGTGGATAGCTGCAGTGGGCATCCTCTACATGCTCATCGTTGCTATCACCGTCATCGGAGATGGTTTTAAAACCCTCAGTGGACAAGCAGCAGAAGGGCTTTTCGATTTCGCCGCTAACCCACTCATCGGGCTCTTCGTCGGTATTCTCGCTACCGCTTTAGTGCAATCCTCTTCAACGACCACAGCCATCGTGGTCAGCGCGGTGGGTGTTGGAGCTATGCCAGTAGAAGTTGCTATTCCCCTGGTCATGGGAGCTAATATCGGTACCTCGGTCACCAACACCTTGGCTTCGCTTGGCATGGTTGGATCCAAGCAGCAGTTCCGTCGAGCCTTTGCCGCCGCTATGGTGCATGACTTTTTTAATCTTTTCGCGGTGATTATCCTCCTTCCCCTGGAGTTAATCTTCCACCCCATTCAACGCTCCGCTACCTGGTTAAGCTCCGTGTTGCAGGGGACGGTACTCCCCGATCCTGGTGAGGCGGATTTCCTTGGTGCCATTACCGAACCTGTCGCGAGCAAACTCGGAGTAGACGGCGCCATGGGCTATTTACCTGGTTCAGATAAGGTGGCTGCTATCGGAACCATGCTGCTCGGCGTCGCCATGATCTTCCTCGCCGTAGCGTGGTTAGGGAAAGTACTGCAGTCAATTATGGTCGGTAAGGCCCGTACCTTCCTGCAAAATGCGGTCGCTGGTAAGCCCTTGGTCGCCATGTTTGCTGGTTTCATCGTCACCGTGGCAGCACAGTCATCATCTGTCACCACTTCTTCCATGGTTCCCTTTGCGGGGGCGGGAACCCTCACCGTCCGACAGATTTATCCCATGACCCTGGGGGCTAATGTAGGGACTACCACAACCGCGTTGATTGCCGCCATGGCCGTTACTGGCACCCACGCCGATGCGGCACTGACCATTGCTTTAGTACACACCCTCTTTAATGTGTTTGGCATCTTCCTGCTCTATGTCATTCCTGTCATGCGTGAGGTTCCTGTACGCTGCGCAGAATTCCTTGGGTGGCTAGCATCGGAGCGAAAAATTTATGCTCTCATTTGGGTGGTGACCGTATTCCTCGCTATTCCCGGACTCGGGATTGCCGGATACGCGCTCTTCTAAAGGCAAAACACCATGGGATTGGAAGGTAATGGAGATCATAGTCCGCCGTCGAACTCGGCTATGAAGGATTTATACCGCTATTTCAGCCAAGCAACCCTGCGTGAATTAGAGGAAATACTCTGGCGCGCGGAAAAGGCGGAGCTCAGCGCCCACACATGCGGAAATATTGACGCGGCCGATTTGATGTCTTCGAAAGGCAGCTGGCGTGACCTCATTGTGTTTCTAGAGGAGCTTATTCAGGAACGCCGCCTTGGGGGCGCTGCCTAGAAAAATACTAGAAAAATAGCCGGTCCCCAATCAGGAAAGCAATGGCCAACACCCAGACCACCCAGATCACGGTAGGAAGCCATATGTCGCGGGATACTGCTAAACCTGCAGCTTCTCGACGCCTGCGGTAAAGGGTAACGACAGTGCTGATGAACATTCCCATCGAGGATGCCCAGACAGCGCCACAATAGGGACACAGTGCAACAATGACGAAAATAGATTGATAAAACAACCAATGGCTACCGAGAGCAGCGATGAGCGTTCCCGCAAGCATCCCGTACCAGATCCATTTCGGGGGGTGGAAACCGGCCAGCATGATGACCCCTAAGGTCAGGAAAACGCTATAGCCGATAACCCCAAAGATGGTGTTGGGGATGCCAAAAATCACCTTTGCTTGGGGGGTATTCATGACATCAGTACAACTGATGAAGGAATTGATGGTGCAGGCGGGGATGTGGGTGGGATCTTCGAGCGTAAAGATTCGTTCGTATATTAAGAGCGACGAAAATAGTAAAGCGACAGCGGAAAAAAAGACTATTCCCCAGGCATAGGCGCGGGTTGACCGGTAGGTGCCAGCCGGGGCTCCAGACTCACGAGTCATTAAAGATCTCCTCCTCAAAAAAACGGCAGGACAACTTTATCCTAGGACTGGGCGGGAGGAGAACATTCCTCTGGTGTAGCTGTTAGTAACGCTCTGGTTCTTCGGCTACCTCAAATTCACGGCCGCTGATGTCTTCTTCAGTACTGATCCGGACCCAGTTGTATTTCAACGTGGGTGCCCAAGGTTTAAGGGGAAGTTGATCCGCGTATGCCCGCTGTTGTTGGTCCTCAACAATTTCTGCATTGGCTTTTACTACTACAGACCATGCCACTTCACCTTCGCGATCATCGGCTTCAAAGAGCACATCGTGATTAAGGTTAATCGTGAAAAGTTTACTGCCTTCAGCAGTCCGGAAATAAATATCTCCTTTATTATCAACGACGTAGTTCACCGGGAAGATATCCATCTCATCAGAACGGCGAACAACGACTCGGCCCAACTGGACACGCTTGAGGCGTTCAAGGCAGGCCTCACGGTCTAAAACTTCGAATACATCTCCATTGAAACTCATGCACCCCATTATCTCACTATCTCTGAAAGCTGGGCAGTGGGAAAGGTCCTATTCCTCCCATCCGGGGGGACAGTATTTACAGTTTAGAATTCCCCATTGATTTGGCGACGATAATGATCCAGACGCAGCGTCAATTGATCCGCCTGGTGAAGCTCGTAAAGGCGTTGTACTGCACCCACCTGAGATAGTGGCACCGCTATTTTGCTTTGAAGATTTTCCGCATCAATCAGTATTTTATTGATCTCTGTTACTAATTGCCGGGATTCCGGGTCCACCTGACCTGAATAAAAAGCCTGCTCTAGCTGGGTTCCAACACCTCTGCTGTCCTGAATAACTTGCCATTGGTCCATTGCTTTACGTAGTGCCTGTTGCGAGCGTCGTTGCTGCTCTCTGAGGACTTCTCCAAATTGGGTTCTTAAGGCATTACCGTCACGCGCCTTGAGATAGTTTTGCCATAGATTGTAGATCCGCCACGCGGAATATCCCGCCGCCCCCACCGCTAGGGCGGTGCCGAAAAGAAAACCCAGAACTGAAAAAACTATGGGGACACAGACCAGGACAAAGATCCCGAATATTAGGCAACCGCTACCACTATTGCTCTTAGCCATTGACGTTTCCTTAAAGCCATGAGCCTAGAAGATTGACGTTGCGCCAGAAATCATCATGATTCCCACGAGTACCCCGACTAGGCCGATCACAGCCCACGCGATGGTTGGGACAATCGGCTTAGGATGCTCCTGTAGTGAGGGTAACTTGCTCACTTCGTCTGCAGTATCTAAGAGCGCCTGAGTGTTTTCTGCCAGCTTCGCTTCTTTGAGCTCTAAATCATTTCTAGCTTCTGCCCGTGCTAGCTCCCCACCGATAACCAAACGAGGGCCAGATTGATACGTAGGCTGAAAAGTTCCAGCTACTACTTGCTCACGTTGCTCTAAAAGCTTATTCAAGTCACGTTCACGGTGCATGTCACGAGTGTAACCCACCCTGCGCCAAGAAACCCAGGGCAATTCTCCCCAGCACAGGCCCCCATTGCGACGACGAAGGATTTTGCGCAAATACACTTCTATCCAGCAAGGAGAAGGAAGAGTTAACAGTCTCGTCCACCCCGGGAAATTCATCTTCCCGTAGGGGCAATGGCCTTTGCTATAGCAGGTTAACGAAAACTCAGTGCCAAAATTGCACAAGACAACACCAGCATTCCCACACAATTTAGCCAGAATGCAGCACCGGTCGCTTTGGCTCGAAGGTGGGCCACCGCAGCGCAGATAAAATAGCCGACGACCCCGCTGTTGGCCGCGAAGGCTACCCCCGGAATCCATATCCCAGCGATAAGGCCGATGGCAGCAAGAGTCTTAACCACAAGGAGGACCCACCACCAATTCTCTGGGAAATGAACACTGTGAAGGCAATCGCGGATAAAGCCCACCGGCTTCACTGATAACGCCACATCGACTAAAAGGACGAGCGCCAGTAGAACCGGTAGCACCCACCACGAGGGAAGTAAAATCATTGTCACTCTCCTTCATAAGAACAAATAGCAGCGAAGACCTTATAGAGCTGGTCTATAAAATCCGCGGCTGATCTTTCCGGGGTAGCAGCCCACATGAATAAACTCCCGACATAGGCCGCGTGGAGGGCTTGCGCCCGTTGAGAAGCGTCACTGGGGGTAAACCACCCGCCGGCTGTAAGTATCTGTTTAAAAACCTCAATTAGTCGACGTGCAAGATCAGTAAAAACAACAGAGGAATGCCTCCCACCCACAAGAATCGAAGCATAGGTCTGCGCTAGTTGTCGTCGTTCCTCAAAAAGGTCAACAAATGGCGCCACTACAGCGACTATGTCTGCGACGCGCCGGGAGTTAGCATGGGGAGGCTGGGCGTCGATTTCCTGCTGCCGCTCCTCGATGAGCCCGTCAAATAGCTCTACCAGCAGCGCTTCCTTATCACCGGCAGCCATCACTGTGCCAACGCTGACTCCGGCTTTGTGGGCTATATCCCTAATGGTTGTTGCATGAAACCCGCGTGCATCGAACAGCTGGCTTGCTGCGTCAAGAACAGCTCGACGGGTTGCCTCCCGCGCCTCAGCTCTAGTGCTAACCATCCACAACTCCTGAACATGTTCACTGAACATGTTCATCTTATGTGATAGCGTCGCTTTTCACCAATAGGGCTCGTGAGAACATTCCGCAGCAAGCCTCACCGTATTTCGCGTAAAAGCAGCGCCAAAGGTGCACCTGACCATACTAGGCGGAGAATGCCACAATCCAAAGAAGGTGCATCAATTCAGGTTTAACAATTTGAAGACTGATATGAAATGGACTTTAACTATTCCCGCATGATCTAGCTTCTGCAAACTTCGCCTAAATTATACCGCCTAGACTAAATACTCCAAGAGCCGCCATGATAATATTAATCACCACGTTTGCCACAGAGAGTAAAAACAGATTCTTGAACATAGTGTTTTGCTGTTGAATAGTTAAACCCTTCGCGCTCGTGTACGCCGACAAAATAATTGCACCACCGGTAGATAAGGGACTTATCGCTGCCGCGAACGATGTCGCAGTAATAGCCGATATAAGCTCAACATAATCAACACCGGTATTTGCTGTAATATCTGCAGCTACAGGAAAAAGGGTTGGCATAACTACACCGGTTGTTGAACTGACCCATGACAAAATTCCTGAAGTAGCAGCAATGATCGGCACGGCGGTGGACTGGTTCATTAGACTTTCTAGGAAGCTAGAAATCATAGAAATTCCACCCAACGTATCCATAACGTGCACCAAGACACCAACTCCAGTAATCATCATCAAAGTGCCCCAAGGAATATTCTGGATTCCCTTTTTCTCATCGACACACTTTGTAATAACCAATAAGGCAGCGCCGACAAAGGAGATTGTACCAACATCCATTTGAAAACCGATACAAAGAACTACCAACACAGCCATAACCAAGAGGGTAAAAAGTTGTTTTCTATTAAACCTAGGCAGCTCAGATAGTTTCATCGGATTCTCAGCTTTTACATTATATGCCTTGTAAAGAAAATATACAACTAGAGTAAAAACAAACCCAGAGAGTAAGGTTGTTAAAAATAAATGTAATCCAAAATCACTATACCCTAAGGGCTCAGACAAGCTAGCAGCCAAAACTCCCGTTAATGATATCGGCGAAGCACATCCAGCATTGGCGCCCAGCTTTGCAAATAACGCTGTGGAAAAGGGATTAATATTCATCTCCAACGCTAGATATATAGCAAACGTCGTCATCAATATTCCCGCAGCGATATGACCTGGACCCGCCGCAGAGATAGCGGCAGAGAGCACAAACATTAGAATAGGAATCAAAAATGTATGTCGACCAACTAAGGCTACAATTTTTTTTGAGAGCAATTCTAGAGTTCCATTTATTGAGGCCATTCCAAAGAGAAAAGTTACGCCTACCAAAGTGACGAATAGCGATCGGTCGAAACCTGCTACTATTTCCTTAGGAGCCATCCCGCCTATCATTCCAAGGAGTACCGCTGCCCCTAGAGCCAAAAAACCTATATTAACTTTTTTAATAAATCCTATTGCTACAACTATTGCTAGCACACAGAGAGATGCAACTGCCATTTCAGAAGCCTTTCTTAACCATTAAGCTCAGACAATTTAAACGCGGCAGAATGCATTACCATCTAAAAGTAGATTCGCGGTTCTATAACCAAATGTCCCTAAGATATTCGGCTCAGATTCACCCGACTCATATTCCACCCCTACTTCTAATATCCCGCCGGGATGGCCAATTCTGATCTTCTTCAAATTGACACTATCCCTCATAGCTTTTGCCACAATACTTCCCGGAACAGCTGCAGCTGCTGCAGTACACATAGCCCCTGTCATGGCATATGAGGGATGAGCCTTTTGCATAGACATCATTCGAGCCACGATGTCGACCTCACCGGCTTTTACGTGCCGGCCATTACTTGTCACATAATCCTGTGGAGGAGAAACTAAGGTCATTTTTGGCAGTCCAGGACATTCCCATGCTGAGGTCTGGTAGTCATCAATTAGCCCTAGCCTGACTGCCGCCATTCCTCGCACGGTCTCTAGCTTTTTGAGCACCTCGGGGTTCTGATCGATTTCCGAGGGAAGTTCAGTCCCTTTTAGCCCTACATCCTTGCTTGAAACGAATACCAAAGGATTTGCCGCATCTACTAGAGACATTCGGATTGAAGACATCCCAGGAATTTGTATTTCGTCAACGGCATTTCCGGTAGTTAACAGCCTTGGTGAAATTGTCCCCGAAGGATCTACAAATTTTAGTTTTATAGGTGATCCAGATCCTGGCACTCCCCCAATTTCATAATCCCCGTCATATTTAACGTGCCCACCCGATGTTTGGACTTCAGCCTCAATTATTTTGTCAGTGTTTGTGTTGTAGATACGAACAGTTGTTACTGGTTCTTCAATTGCCACCAAGCGACGTTCGATCGCAAAAGGTCCTACAGCCGACGAGATGTTACCACAGTTACCCTTATAGCTCACTAATGGCTTATCGACCGAGACTTGCGCAAATGTGTAATCAATATCTGCATCTGGTCGGCGGGAAACACCGATAATTGCCACCTTTGAGGTCACTGAGGTGGCCCCACCCAGCCCATCAATCTGCTTTGAGTCAGGACTCCCCATCACTCTCAAAAGAAACCGATCTCTACTGTCCCGGTCCTTAGGAAGATCATCTTCTAGAAAGAAAACCCCTTTGCTAGTTCCCCCTCGCATGAGCATACAACGCGTTGATCGTTTAGAACCCACAGCACATACTCCCTTCCAGACTGTAAGTTATATCACTTGTCTGGCAAAAGTATATTGCTCAGGAAATTACCGTGTCAAAACAATAATGAATAGATATGACTTGAAGTATTACTTTCCCGCAACATCTCATTTGACTCCGGGGTTTACCAGATTTTGTGGTTGATCGTCTATAGAGATCAAATTTCTTGCTTTGGCAATTGTGGACAGTGACCAACGAAGAGGACCTACCACGTCAATCGCCTACGAATCCAAGCCTTGGAGGTAAGTAAAGCCCGTAGTTGGCACTTGTAATCAATTCAGTCAAATCACAGTCCGCAAGGCCAAATAGCTTATGTACAGATTACTTTTCGAACCCTGCACCTCACCGATCACTAGAAGGTTCAACGAGCACAATAAAGAATTAAGTCTTACGATCGCCGGGTCCGGGATCGCCCCTCACAATCCATCATCCTGATAAAATAGAGAGATTTACCGGGCATTTGAAATTACTTGTTGATCAGCACTTTAACCCCCATAGCCGACTTGTTTGACTTCAAATATTTTTACTGTGTGCACGGCAGACAGTTGATGTACATAATATGGTTTGACTTAGTGGCTGAATCACCTGCGAACTGGTTCGACAAGTCAGACTAGAAGAACTAACCCTACTCCTAGATAGGAAGATCATATTAGTGACAAACCTGACGCCCAGAACAGCCTGATCTATCAGCTAAACCAGGCTCCATGCGCAGGGAATACAAAAAGTCCATCTCGCAACTCCGCCCAGCCAAGCTAGGTTCCGAGACAGAATGACTGTGTAAGTAAGTGGAGCTAACGGGACTCGAACCCGTGACCCCCACACTGCCAGTGTGGTGCGCTACCAGCTGCGCCATAGCCCCTAGGTGTGCGATATTAAGTTATGGTCACCACCGTTTATTGGTGATTCACCGTGGAGCTAACGGGACTCGAACCCGTGACCCCCACACTGCCAGTGTGGTGCGCTACCAGCTGCGCCATAGCCCCGTTGTGGACCTTTGCAACCCTACACCCCCGAAGGGGTAGGCAACAAATCAGCAGGTCACACTTTTGGCCTTGAGAACCTAGCCTAGGACTTCAACGCGGCGTCCACCCAGCCCTGAAGCGTCCCATGCTTTTGCAGGTCAAACTCTTTACCATTGACAAAGATTCGTGGCGAGGACACTGTTCCGGTGTCTTTCTCCAGTTTGTCCTTATTATTCTGACCTATATCATCAGCTTCTTGCAGGTATTGCCCGTCTTTAATTTCGGATGCAACATCAGAGGAAACACCTATTTGCTCTGCCGCAGCTGCGAATTTCGCATCATCCCACTGGTTGTAGATTTGCTGCATGTGCTCCATGAGCAGGGTGTGATACCCCCAATATGCAGTGGCATCGCCGCTATCAGCAACCGCCAAAATGGCGGCAAGAGCGTGGTGGGAGTGCCCATCAGTGTTGTTGTTATCTAGGAAATGTAGGGGATGAATGATGAGCACAGCCTCCCCAGACTCCACCACTCTGCGCAGGTCAGCGTCGGAAGCTACCGATAGCTCACCGCAGTGCGGGCATGAGAAATCCTCATAGAGTTCGAGCTTCTTCGTCTGGTCAGTAGCTTTATCGGATTTCAGAGTGATGGTGTCACCGGTGTGTTCAACGGTAAACGCTACCTGTTGAGGTGGAGAGATGTCGACGCCTAGATCCTCGTCGCCCTTTCTCCCTTTCACCACGATGTAGCCGATCACGACGGCTGCAATCACCACAATAGCCAGGATTCCCCAGATGAATCCGGCTCCGCCCCCCTGCGTCGGGGACTTAACCCGGTTGCTCATTGTTCACCTTTAAGGTTGTTGACGTGTTTTACTCCCCCGACTTTAGTGCACCGCTTCGACTTCGGCAGCAAGGTGCCCCGGGGCAATCCAGGCGTCAAGCACTCCCTAATTTCTCATTCCTTCGGGCATAGGGTTTTCTCACCTGAACCCCAACTTGGTAAGAGCCAGGGTTCAGATTGACAGTAGCGCCCCCAAAATCAACCTTCAAGAACTTCCTTGACCAGTGCTTTTGCTTCTTCTTGGACTTGCTTGAGGTGGTCTTCGCCTTTGAATGACTCAGCATAGATTTTGTATTTGTCTTCCGTTCCGCTGGGCCGGGCCGCAAACCAGGCATTTTCAGTAGTGACCTTCAAACCGCCAATCGCAGCCCCGTTTCCTGGGGCTTCAGTCAGTCGTTGGGTAATCTGCTCCCCAGCCAAAGTCTCCGCCTTGACTTGTTCTGGGCTAAGCGCCTTGAGGATAGCTTTTTGCTCTCGGTTAGCCGGGGCGTCGGTGCGAGCGTACGCCGGTGCACCAAATTTCTCAGCTAATTCTGCATAACGCTGAGAGGGTGTTTTCTCCGTCACAGCAGTAATTTCTGCAGCGAGTAGATCCAGGATGAGACCATCTTTATCAGTTGACCACACCGTTCCGTCATGGCGCAGGAAGCTCGCGCCGGCGGATTCTTCTCCGCCGAAGCCAATTCCACCATCTATGAGTCCGGGCACGAACCACTTAAATCCCACCGGAACCTCAACCAGGTTTCGGCCAAGATCTGCTACCACTCGGTCAATCATGGAGGAGGAGACCAGAGTTTTACCTACCGCGGTGTGCTCCGGCCAGCGAGAACGATTGCGGTAAAGGTAGTCGATGGCGACTGCGAGGTAGTGGTTGGGATTCATCAATCCAGCATCGGGGGTGACTATGCCGTGGCGATCAGCGTCGGCATCGTTACCGGTAGCAATGTCATACTTGTCCCGATTAGCTACGAGTGACGCCATGGAATAGCGGGAAGAACAATCCATCCGGATGGCCCCGTCTGAATCCAGGGTCATAAACCGCCAGGTAGCATCCACATGCGGGTTTACTACATCAAGGTTCAGCTGGTGGGTTTCGGCAATAGCTCCCCAATAGTCCACTGAGGCGCCTCCCATCGGATCAGCACCAATATGCAGCCCAGATTCTCGGATAGCTGCAATGTCGATGACCGACGGTAGATCGGCAACGTAGTTCTGCAAGAAATCAAATTTGCGCGCTCGGTCATCAAGCACTCCGCTGACTGGGGTTCGACGCACCCCTGCCAATCCCTCGCGCAGCAATTCATTAGCTCTCGCTGCAATCCGATCAGTATCTTCCGCAGCAGCTGGTCCCCCGCTGGGTGGATTGTATTTAAATCCGCCGTCCCGAGGCGGGTTGTGTGAAGGGGTAATAACAATTCCGTCAGCCCGGCGCGGGTCTGTTCCGGTAACCCCACCGTCTAAAGCTGCATTATGGGACAAAATAGCACGAGAAACCGCCGGCGTAGGAGTGTAGCGGCCAGCTGCGTCCACTAACACCTCAACATCATTAGCGAGGAGCACTTCCAGGGCAGAGATCATGGCTGGTTCACTTAGCGCATGGGTGTCTCGACCAATAAATATCGGGCCTTGAATACCACGCTGTTGACGCAACTCAACGATCGCCTGGGTAGTCGCCAGAATATGAGCCTCGTTAAAGGCGGTGTCTAAGGCAGAACCCCGGTGCCCAGATGTCCCGAAACTGACTTGCTGATCCGGGTTATCCGGATCAGGGGTGCGGGTGAAGTATGCGGTGACTAGCTCGGCTATATCAATAAGGTCTTCAGGCAGTGCTACTTGGCCGGCGCGCTCATGTGCCATGGATGGAGGCTCCTTCGAAAGGTTCGAGTCGAAAAACTATAAAGATATTCCTTATCCATCTTCCTCCTTCTCAGCTGCTCCCGCAGCCGAGGAACCTCCCAAGCCCAGCGCCAACCCCAGGATAGAAGAGAACTTACCCCCGTGCGGGGGCAATGATGTGGCTCACATTATGGGTTTTCTTTGTTGGGCTTTACCAAATATCTATCCAAAAGTAGTTTTATGCCATGGAAGCTCTCAATGATTTCTTATCTACACTTGGCGGGTTTGTCTGGGGTCCTTTCCTCCTTATTCCCCTGCTTTTAGGTACCGGCCTATATATGACGTTCCGGCTCACCGGTCTGCAAGTACGTATGTTGGGTCGCGCTCTTCGGCACGGCTTAATTGATCGCAATGATCACGGTGGCGCCGGAGATATTTCTAACTATCAGGCCCTTACCACTGCTCTGGCCGCCACCGTCGGAGTGGGCAATATCGTCGGAGTTGCTACCGCTATTTCACTAGGTGGACCGGGTGCCCTTTTTTGGATCTGGGTAACCGGCGTCGTAGGCATGGTCTCTAAATATTCAGAAGCCTTCTTGGGTGTGCGCTTCCGTACCACTGATGCCGCCGGTGAACAATCAGGCGGCCCGCAATACTATTTGCGCCGAGGCATCAACGGCCCCATCGGGAAAATCCTCGCTTTTTCTTTTGCTGTATTTGCCATCATCGCCTCCTTCGGCATCGGCAACCTCACCCAGGCAAACGCCGTAGCCGCAGGCATCCACGACACCTTTGGCGTTGACCCGTGGATTTCCGGGGTCGTGATGTTTGTCGCTGTCGGTGCAGTTCTCCTCGGCGGGATCCAAGCCATCGGTCGAATCACTGCAGCTTTCGTTCCCATGATGATTCTGATTTACGTAGTCGGCGGCCTCGTTGTCCTTGCCCTCATGATTGATAAGCTCCCCAGCACCATGGCTCTCATCTTCACTGACGCTTTCACCGGCACAGCTGCTGCTGGTGGCTTCGTTGGCTCATCTTTAGCCATGGCTATCCAATACGGTGTAGCCCGAGGGATTTTCTCGAATGAATCCGGTATGGGATCAGCAGCCATCGCCGCTGCTGCGGCAAAAACCAGCCACCCTGTTCGGCAAGGGCTCGTTTCCATGACGCAGACCTTTATCGACACCATCATTGTGGTAACCATCACCGGTTTAGTGGTGATCGCTTCCGGCGTCTGGGACCAAGGATCAGATACTGCGGGCACGATGACAGCTACCGCCTTTTCTACCGTCCTCCCCGGTCAATACGGCGGAACCATCGTCTCCATCTCGGTGGTATTCTTCGCGTTCTCTACCATCCTAGGATGGTCCTACTACGGTGAGCGCTGCGTTGAATCCCTCATCGGCCGACGCGGCTCCCTCCCCTACCGCATGATTTTCACCATCATGGTTTTTGTCGGAGCCACCAGCGAACTTGAGCTTGCTTGGACGTTCTCGGACCTCGCTAATGGTCTTATGGCACTCCCCAACCTCATCGGTATCCTTATTCTTTCTGGCCTCATTGTCCGAGAAACTCGTGCCTACCTGAAGTTCGATCCTATGCTGCGGGCAAGCGCCACGGAGGTTCAACAATTCCTACAAGAACAGGGCACTGATTGGAAATAAACCTCACCGTGTAATCTAACCTGGTGATTCGTGAAGGATTCTTAGTATCACTGGGTGCTAGTCTCGGCGCGATCGCCCGGTTTCTTCTCACCGCGCTCTTCCCAGCCTCCGCTCTCACCCTCGTGCTCATTAACTGCCTCGGCTCCTGGGCCATGGGGAGATTCCAACCCGGCCCCTTTTTGGGGACCGGGTTTTTGGGTGGTTTCACCAGTTTCTCCGCCTTCATTTTGCTGTACCAAAACGATCACGGATTATGGTGGATGCTCATTACCATCCTCGGTTGTATGTGCTCCTGGCTACTAGGGGAGAAAACACGATGATTAGTACCCTCGCGATTATCTGCGTCGCCATCGGCGGGGCTCTTGGTGGAATAGTGCGATGGCTGTTGAAAAAATATCCGGGCGGATACCTAGGCACCTTTATCGCCAATATGGCGGCGTGTGCACTCCTGGGCTGGGCCAGCACCAAGCCGACGTCGAGCTTTCTTTTTGTCACCCTAGGAACGGGCATTGCCGGGGCGTTATCCACGTGGTCAACTCTGGCCGCCGAGTTAGGACAACTATGGCAGCACCGAAAATACCCCCACCTCGCTGTCCATCTACTAGCCAGCGTAATGGGGGGGATGGGGTTGATGCTCGTCGGGATACACCTCAGCTAGTACTACTCCGCCACGGCCTCTAGCGGTGGGGTGGACGCCGCGCGACGTGCTGGCCATATGGCTGCGGCTACTCCCACAACAGCAGAAGCCACCAGCATCACCAGGATTTCCCAGACGGGGAAGGAAATAGTATCGAGGCCTTCCCCAGCCATGATTTTCAAGAAACACCAGCTTAAGAAAGCGCCGATGAGGATGCCCGAGACTGCGCCGAAAATCGCGATTTGAACAGCCTCAAGGGTAATCATCCGACGCACCTGCGGGCGCTTCATACCTACTGCCCTGAGCATACCGATCTCCCTACGACGCTCAATCACATTAAGCGTCAAGGTATTCACAATGCCCAAAATGGCTATCACTACTGCTAGAGCCAATAACCCATACAAAATATTCAGCATTTGATCGATAGATTTCGCGCTGACATCTGCCATATCGTCACGATCCATCACCTGAACTACCAGGTAGTCAGCTACCGTGTCTTCCAATTTCTGGCGCAAGTCCTCATGCTTTACTCCAGGTTGGGCAGTCACTCCGACCATCTGCACCTGCATACTCTGATCAGAAATAATTCCAGCCACGGAGGCTCGATTCAGCACCGGCCCCTTTAGTAGCGTCGTTGGCTGATAGATCCCGATTATGGGGACTTCGCCTACTATCTGTCCTGCTGCCGTCGGGTTAGCCGACGCCATCCACATGGGTGGCACACCGGTGGTGATCGGAAGTTTGTCGCCTACTTTCCATCCCTGTTGATGTGCAAGATCTTGGTCAATTAGTACTCCGGGTTGATCGCCGGAATCAGCGACTCCATCTTCGATGGACAATTCAAAAAGCTTTCCGGGATTGCCGCTGATGACGTAGCTTAACCCCATGGGGTGGCTGCTTACTCCAGCGACTCGCAGCGGGACCGCAGACAGCGTGGTCACACTATCAATCTCGTCGATTTTCTTAATGTCCTCGCTCACCCCTTGGGGCACCGGGAAATTACCTTGCTGCGGACCAGAAAGCACAAAGTCCGCAGAAATGGAGCTCTTCGCCATATCCTCAACTGTGGATTTCATGGTGTCACCA
This sequence comes from Corynebacterium poyangense, assembly GCF_014522205.1. NCBI lineage: Bacteria > Bacillati > Actinomycetota > Actinomycetes > Mycobacteriales > Corynebacteriaceae > Corynebacterium > Corynebacterium poyangense. The sequence goes on from NZ_CP046884.1 coordinate 2,108,192, forward strand.
AAGGCTCCGATAGCGGTGACCAGAGCAACCCCCAAGGTAAGAGCAAAGGCTGTGGTGGCGGTGCGGCGCGGGTGGCGTCGAGCATTGGTGGCAGACAGTTTTCCTACCGCACCGAAGGGTGCGCCAATGATTCGACCTAATGTGGGGACAAGAGGGAGGGAAATAGCTGGGGAGGCCAGGAAAAACCCAAGAATTAGGGATAGGGCCCCGGCTCCGACCATCCAGGCGCGGGTCTTCGTGGAGCTATCTTCCATGCCGAGCGGGACTAAAGCGATAATGATGCCGAAGATCAGCAATACCGCACCGATGATGCTTCGCACCCATAACGAGGTTGCGGATTCTTGTTCGGCGACGCGCATGGCTTCCACAGGCTCTACCCGTCCGGCTCGACGCGCCGGCACCCAGGCGGAGGCAATGGTGACCACAACCCCGATCACCAGCGGAACAAAAACTGATAACGCAGTAATACCAAGGCTAGAGCCCGGCAACGGCATCCCATAAGCTTTAAGGACAGCTCGGATTATCGCTACCAACCCAATACCGCCGAGGACACCGAGGATCGAACCAAAAAATCCGACGATCGCTGCTTCAATCACCACAGATCTAGTGATTTGACGTCGGGTCGCACCGAGTGCTCGCAGTAGGGCAAATTCTTTAATTCTCTGCGCCACAATCATGGAGAATGTGTTGGCGATCAAGAAGGTTCCTACTAATAAGGCCACCAGCCCAAAGGACACCAGGAAATAATTCACAAACTGCAACGCTTGAGTTATCGATTCAGTGGCACGTTCGGCCAGGACACTACCCTGCTCCACTTTGACGTTGGGATACCGGGACGCCAAATGCTGTACCAGGTCAACGTCGCTTACCCCATCAGCTGCAGACACTTTCAACTGAGGAAGATGCTCACCATCGGTGTATCGCTGAATATAGTCAGCTTCTCTGAGCCAAAGATTCACCCCACTCGTGCCACCCTCATCAGCAGACAAGGTCGTCACACCACTAATGGTCACGTCATACCGTTGCTGGGGGTCTACCACCAGCAACCTATCCCCAACCTTTATTCCATAATGTTCAGCGGCACTGGCGTTGATCAACGCTTGCTCTCCGTTTTCCGGGGCATGTCCACTACTAATCTGAGGCTGGAGTCCGACGACGTCTTCACTTTCCGCCCAGGGTTGCAAACTTACCGTCTGCCCACGAGTTTGGATAGCTTGATGATCCTCAGTAGCTAAAACCACGGTGGTCGAGGCTTCTAGCGCAACACTTTTCACCTGTGGATCCTGCGCCAATTCTTGACGAATCTCCTGCGGCACACCACCTTGCCCAGACAGCACAGCATCCACGCCATCAAATTGAGAAGCTACCGTACTGTCAAAGGCGGTAGACAACGTGCGGGTGAACATCATGGCGCCAGCGATAAACGCAGTGCCTAGTACTACCGCAAGAACGGTGAGAACCAGCCGAAGTTTATGGGCGCCGATGTTACGGAAACTAATTTTCCACAGCACAGAGCGGGAACCCATTAATCCTCCTTTTCGAGGCTAGTCATGGTGGCTAAAATATTATCCATCGAACCGCCGCGTAATTCATCAACAATTTCCCCATCGGCCAGAAAAACTACGCGGTCCGCATACGATGCTGCTCTGGGATCATGGGTAACAATCACCACTGTCTGTCCGTCTTGGTCTACCGACGTCCGCAAGATCTCTAAGACTTCCCGCGAACTGTTGGAGTCTAGGTTGCCGGTTGGCTCATCACCGAAAATAATCTCTGGCTTCGAAACTAAAGCACGGGCACAAGCTACCCGCTGTTGTTGACCACCGGAAAGCTCAGACGGCCGATGCTTCAGCCTCTCACTAAGGCCGAGGCGGGAAGTGATTTCTGCGAACCATTCGCCATTGGTTGCCCGAGAAGCAATATCACCAGGCAAGGTAATATTCTCCTCCGCAGTTAAAGTCGGCACCAGGTTAAAGGATTGAAAAATAAAACCTAAGCGGTCTCTTCTTAGGACCGTCAGTTCCTTATCCCCCAGTTTCGATAAATCTGTATCACCAATCATGGCTTGACCAGAAGTAACCGAATCTAATCCAGCCATGCAATGCATTAACGTGGATTTTCCGGAACCGGATGGGCCCATGATGGCCGTAAATTCTCCTTGATAAAAGCCGATGTTGATATTATGCAAAGCAGTAACAGCAGTATCGCCGTGTCCATATTGTTTTTGTAAGTTAATAGCTTGTGCAGCAAATTCTTTATTCTCTTTAGTAAAACCATTATTAGGGGAATTATACTTTTCCACGGTTAAAGGTCAGCCCTTCGATATCAATGACAATGATTCGGACTGTTCTAGGCTACCCTCGGAGTCCGGAGAACACACCCCCATTTATAAAAATGTAACCCCAGATGTATTTCTCCGGTTGTGGTTGCTTTGCCACAGAGCCGTTGGCGGGTATCGTCCCCGCATACCCCGCGCCATCCCCGGGCTATGCCTCTACCCCCCCGCAGGGCACGAAAAAAAAAGGGGGTGGTACGGGATCACACCATACCACCCCACCCCACAGGGAATTAATCAAATTATCACGTGTTGGCAGCAACCTACTCTCCCACACCCTCACAAGTGCAGTACCATCAGCGTAAACAGGCTTAGCTACCGGGATCGGAACGGGACCGGGCGTGACCCTGCCACCATCAACCACCAACACACCCACCAACACAACCCACCACCCCCACGGGGTGGCAGTGTCATGCCAGACACTATACAGCAGACGCAAACACAATCACTTACTCTCAAACCACACACACTCATTTTTTGTGTGTTATCGGTCTATTAGTACCGGTCATCTCAACCCCTCACAAGGCTTACAACCCCGGCCTATCAACCCCATCATCTCTAGGGAACCTCAAAAGAAACCTTATCTTAAAACAGGCTTCCCGCTTAGATGCTTTCAGCGGTTATCCCTCCCGCACGTAGCTAACCAGCCATACCATAGGCACAATAACTGGCACACCAGAGGTACGTCCGTCCCGGTCCTCTCGTACTAGGGACAGCCTTTCATCAAGTTTCCACGCGCGCGGCGGATAGAGACCGAACTGTCTCACGACGTTCTGAACCCAGCTCGCGTGCCGCTTTAATGGGCGAACAGCCCAACCCTTGGGACCTACTCCAGCCCCAGGATGCGACGAGCCGACATCGAGGTGCCAAACCATCCCGTCGATATGGACTCTTGGGGAAGATCAGCCTGTTATCCCCGGGGTACCTTTTATCCGTTGAGCGACACCCAAACCACAATGAGATGCCGGATCACTAGTCCCAACTTTCGTTCCTGCTCGACCTGTCAGTCTCACAGTCAAGCCCCCTTATGCACTTACACTCTAAAACCTGATTACCAACCAGGCTGAGGGAACCTTTGGGCGCCTCCGTTACCTTTTAGGAGGCAACCGCCCCAGTTAAACTACCCACCAGGCACTGTCCCCAACCCAGATCATGGGCCAAGGTTAAGACATCCAATCCGGCCAGAGTGGTATTTCACCAACGACTCCGCTACCACTAGCGTGATAACCTCACAGTCTCCCACCTATCCTACACAAACCGAACCGAACACCAATACCAAGCTATAGTAAAGGTCCCGGGGTCTTTTCGTCCTGCCGCGCGTAACGAGCATCTTTACTCGTACTGCAATTTCACCGGGCCTGTGATTGAGACAGCAGGGAAGTCGTTACGCCATTCGTGCAGGTCGGAACTTACCCGACAAGGAATTTCGCTACCTTAGGATGGTTATAGTTACCACCGCCGTTTACTGGGGCTTAAATTCTCCGCTTCAACCCACAACAGGTTTAACAGGTCCTCTTAACCTTCCAGCACCGGGCAGGCGTCAGTCCGTATACCTCAACTTAACCGTCTTCGCACGGACCTGTGTTTTTGATAAACAGTCGCTTCCCTCTATCCTCTGCGACCACCAACAGCACCACCACAGACAACATGGGGCACCACCAGCGGCCCCCCTTCTCCCGAAGTTACGGGGGCATTTTGCCGAGTTCCTTAACCACAGTTCACCCGAACGCCTTAGTATGCTCTACCCAACTACCTGTGTCGGTTTCGGGTACGGGCCGTACACACACATCGCTAGAAGCTTTTCTCGGTAGCACAGGATCACTAACATCACCCACAAAAAGGGCTACGCATCACGCCTCACCTTTACAAACAAAGACCGGATTTCCCTAGCCTTTAGGCCACACGCTTACACCACCATAACCACCAGATGGCTTAGCTACCCTACTACGTCACTCCATCACTTGACTACTACCAGATCAGGCCCTCCCAACACCATCACACCAACCACACACCCACAAAAGGATGCGCAGCACAATAATGCAACAGCACGAAAGTTAGTATCACTGATTCATCATGGTCGCATGCATACAGGTACGGGAATATCAACCCGTTATCCATCGACTACGCCTGACGGCCTCGCCTTAGGACCCGACTCACCCTGGGAAGACGAACTTGACCCAGGAACCCTTAGTCATACGGCGGATAAGATTCTCACTTATCAATCGTTACTCATGCCTGCATTCTCACTCGCGTACACTCCATCACACGGTCACCCGGCAACTTCACCACATACACGACGCTCCCCTACCCAACAACACACAAACATGTGTTCTTGCCGCGGCTTCGGCGGTGTACTTAAGCCCCACTACATTGTCGGCGCAGAACCACTCGACCAGTGAGCTATTACGCACTCTTTCAAGGATGGCTGCTTCTAAGCCAACCTCCTGGCTGTCTTCGCGATCCCACATCCTTTTCCACTTAGCACACCCTTAGGGGCCTTAGCCGGCGATCTGGGCTGTTTCCCTCTCGACTATGAAGCTTATCCCCCACAGTCTCACTGCCATGCTCACACTTACCGGCATTCGGAGTTTGGCTGATATCGCTAAGATGATCGTCCCGCTAAACCAACCAGTAGCTCTACCTCCAGCAAGCACACACAACGCTGCACCTAAATGCATTTCGGGGAGAACCAGCTATCACGGAGTTTGATTAGCCTTTCACCCCTACCCACAACTCATCCCCTCAGTTTTCAACCTAAGTGGGTTCGCGCCTCCACAACCTCTTACAATTGCTTCACACTGGCCATGGGTAGATCACTCCGCTTCGGGTCCAGGACATGCCACACACACCCCATGAGGATTCGCTTTCGCTACGGCTACCCACCAAAGGTTAACCCAAGCGACATGCCGCTGACTCGCAGGCTCATTCTTCAAAAGGCACGCCATCACCCCACACAGAGGCTCTGACGGATTGTTAGCGCACAGTTTCAGGTACTATTTCACTCCCCTCCCGGGGTACTTTTCACCATTCCCTCACGGTACTTAATCCACTATCGGTCATATCAAGTATTTAGGCTTACCGAGTGGTCCCGGCAGATTCACAGCAGATTCCACGAGCCCGCTGCTACTCGGGGACAATTCACAAACCATCACAATCACAAGTACACGTACAGGGCTATCACCTTCTACGACGAGTGCTCCCACACCACTTCCGCTCTTGCAACCACAACAATCAACAGCCTGGCAGAACTGTTACGCAAAAAACCCCACAACCCCTAGCATGCAACCACTGCCACGTATCACACACACCAGGTTTAGCCTCATCCGCTTTCGCTCGCCACTACTCACGAAATCACAAATTGTTTTCTCTTCCTACGGGTACTAAGATGTTTCACTTCCCCGCGTTACCCCCACCATGGCTATACATTCACCACGTGGTCACCACCCATAACGATGGCCAGGTTACCCCATTCGGACATCCTCGGATCAACGCTTAGCTGACAACTCCCCGAGGCTTAACGCAGCCTCTCACGTCCTTCATCGGCTCGATATACCACAGGCATCCACTATACGCCCTACACAACACACAACATGCTGCAGAAAAATAGAATAAGATGCTCGCGTCCACTATACAGTTCTCACACAACACCAACCACAGCACACCACCACCCACAAACAAGCAGCAGCACACCACAGCCAGACAACAAGGAAAACACTTAACTGTGCCATCCCAGACACCCAACAGCCACCAGCAGCACCACAACAAACCCACACGCTACCAACCATGACCACGCATGACGTTTCACAACCAAAAAAACAAAAAACAAAACTCCCTAGAAAGGAGGTGATCCAGCCGCACCTTCCGGTACGGCTACCTTGTTACGACTTCGTCCCAATCGCCGATCCCACCTTCGACAGCTCCCTAACGAGTTTAGGCCACTGGCTTCGGGTGTTACCAACTTTCATGACGTGACGGGCGGTGTGTACAAGGCCCGGGAACGTATTCACCGCAGCGTTGCTGATCTGCGATTACTAGCGACTCCGACTTCATGGGGTCGAGTTGCAGACCCCAATCCGAACTACGACCGGCTTTCCAAGGATTAGCTCCACCTCACGATATCGCAACCTACTGTACCGACCATTGTAGCATGTGTGAAGCCCTGGACATAAGGGGCATGATGATTTGACGTCATCCCCACCTTCCTCCGAGTTAACCCCGGCAGTTTCTCATGAGTCCCCACCACTACGTGCTGGCAACATAAGACAAGGGTTGCGCTCGTTGCGGGACTTAACCCAACATCTCACGACACGAGCTGACGACAACCATGCACCACCTGTACACCAACCACAAGGGAAACTACATCTCTGCAGCGATCTGGTGTATGTCAAGCCCAGGTAAGGTTCTTCGCGTTGCATCGAATTAATCCACATGCTCCGCCGCTTGTGCGGGCCCCCGTCAATTCCTTTGAGTTTTAGCCTTGCGGCCGTACTCCCCAGGCGGGGCGCTTAATGCGTTAGCTACGACACAGGAACCGTGAAAAAGTCCCTACACCTAGCGCCCACCGTTTACAGCATGGACTACCAGGGTATCTAATCCTGTTCGCTACCCATGCTTTCGCTCCTCAGCGTCAGTTACTGCCCAGAGACCTGCCTTCGCCATCGGTGTTCCTCCTGATATCTGCGCATTTCACCGCTACACCAGGAATTCCAGTCTCCCCTACAGCACTCAAGTTATGCCCGTATCGCCTGCACGCCCGAAGTTAAGCCCCGGAATTTCACAGACGACGCGACAAACCACCTACGAGCTCTTTACGCCCAGTAATTCCGGACAACGCTCGCACCCTACGTATTACCGCGGCTGCTGGCACGTAGTTAGCCGGTGCTTCTTATCTAGGTACCGTCACCAAAGCTTCGTCCCTAGCGAAAGAGGTTTACAACCCGAAGGCCGTCATCCCTCACGCGGCGTCGCTGCATCAGGCTTGCGCCCATTGTGCAATATTCCCCACTGCTGCCTCCCGTAGGAGTCTGGGCCGTATCTCAGTCCCAATGTGGCCGTCCACCCTCTCAGGCCGGCTACCCGTCGCCGCCTTGGTAGGCCATTACCCCACCAACAAGCTGATAGGCCGCGGGCTCATCTCATACCGAAAAAACTTTCCACCACACCACCTACAATGCAGTCCTATCCAGTATTAGACCCAGTTTCCCAGGCTTATCCCAGAGTATGAGGCAGATCACCCACGTGTTACTCACCCGTTCGCCACTCGAGTACCCTGCAAGCAAGGCCTTTCCGTTCGACTTGCATGTGTTAAGCACGCCGCCAGCGTTCGTCCTGAGCCAGGATCAAACTCTCCATAAAAAAGGAAAAAACCCTTCCACAACAAAGAGTCAAAACCTAACCAAAAAACAAAAAACCATCACCAATGACACAGCACATCCGACGAGGACAACACACCATACCACCAGCAACAGCCAAAGCTAAATTAAAAAAACATTATTGATCACCGTGACACCACAACAGCAAGGAATAGCCACAACCCCACCACAGCACCACGAGGCCCATCACACAACAAGCCACAACCAATAACGCGTGAATCCATCACAAAAAATACTACTGGCACACTATTGAGTTCTCACACAACACACATCACCCACACGAAACCACAACACAGCCCCACGCGGTGACCCGACTAAACTTACACACCCACCACACAACACACAAATCCCCAGCACAAAGCCTATAAAAAATGGAGATTAGTGGTGGACTCTTTCGACCTGTGCACCGAGGCTTTGGAGGTTTTCGACGAAATTCGGGTAGCCCCGGTCAATGTGGTAGACGTCATGAACCTCGGTTTGGCCGTCGGCTACTAGTGCCGCCAGAACTAAACCAGCCCCGGCTCGGATATCTGAGCTCCACACCGCAGTTGAAGAAAGTTGCTCTATTCCCCGGATAACGACGTGGTGACCATCAACGCTGGCATCTGCCCCGAGTCGAAGCATCTCATCAACAAAACGGAATCTCGACTCAAAGACGTTTTCAGTAATGACGGAGGTTCCGTCGGCAATGGCTGCGATCCCAATAGCCATGGGTTGAAGGTCGGTGGGGAAACCTGGGAACGGCAGGGTTTGATAGTCCACCGCGCTTGGACGTCGGTCCATTCTTACCCGAAAACCGTGGTTATAGGTCTCTACCTCTGCCCCAGCAACTTTGAGCTTTTCTAGAGCCAAGTGCAAATGGCTGGGAGCGATGCCAGCAACAGTAATATCCCCGCGGGTCATGGCGGCAGCATAAGCCCACGTCCCAGCCACAATTCTATCCCCAATCACCTCATGCTCGGTGGGGTGAAGTTTCCCTACCCCGTCGATGGTGATGGTGCTTGTCCCCACCCCATGAATCTGCGCCCCCATAGACATCAGCATTTCACAAAGGTCAATGATTTCCGGTTCCCGGGCAGCGTTATCCAAAATGGTTTGCCCGTCTGCAAGCACAGCTGCGGTGAGAATATTCTCCGTGGCCCCTACAGAGGGGAAATCCAGCGCTATTCGGGCCCCATGAAGGCGATCTGCAACCTCAGCAACTACGGCCCCATGTCGAATTTTCGTGGTAGCGCCCATTTTCTCTAGCCCTGACTGATGCATGTCTAGCGGCCGAGAGCCTATGGCGTCTCCTCCCGGCAGCGCGACAACCGCCCTACCGCACCTAGCAGTCAACGGGCCGAGAACACACACCGAAGCCCGGAATTGCCGGACGGCTTCAAAGTCAGCATCACTACACGGGAGACCGGGGGTAGTGATATACACCGTAGATCCGTCGATCACGACCTCACAACCGAGGCCTTCTAACACCTTCTTCATGAGTGGAACATCCAGTATTTCCGGACAGTTCCTCAGCGTGGTGGTCCCCTCAGCCAGCAGTGCTGCCGCCATCAGCTTCAGCACACTATTTTTTGCTCCGCTAACTTTTACCGCACCCTGAAGCCGGGCGCCTCCGGTCACAAGAAAACTGTCCTTCACGCCCATTAGCGTAGCGTTTTCTCCCCAGAGCCGTCAGGCGCTACCCCACCTCCTGACACCTTGACCCTAGGGTAAAGCCCCGATTCGTCGTGCGGCATTTACCGCTTCATAGCGCGTATGTGCTCCTAGCTTCCGCATCACCGAACGCAGATAGCTTTTAACAGTTTCTGCTCCGATCCCCATTTCTTCTGCTGCTTCAACATTGGTGTGCCCCAAAGCCACACAAGAAAGGACATCGAGTTCCCGTGCGGAGAGCTTGGCTGATTGCTTCACCCGAACTGGGGTGACCAATTGTTCACAGAGAATTTCTAGCTCTTTGCGAACATTGTCGTCTTCCAGACGATTTGCCAACATGCGTAATTTCGTGTGAGTTGAGCGGACCTGCTCCCACTCGGCACCATTCATGACCCTGCCAGCTTTAGCCACTCCAGGCTTTCCACCCTCCACCCGACGCATAGCGGAGTTGACTGCCAAATCTTGCTCCAAGTTTCGGCCAGTCATTGTTACTTCTTCAATAACCTTGTCCCCCAACCGCACTGGCGAATGAACACCGACATACAGCACACCGCGGATTTCGCGATGCACAATCACCGGGACAGCCACGATGGAGTGAAGACCTTCGTCCTGGATATGGCGATCATTTTCGTGAGAGATCACTTTGGCTCTGGTGTAGTCACTGACCCCAACTGGCCGGCGGGTGCTGACCACTCGGCCACCTACCCCAACCCCTGGCTCGATAATGAGGTTGTGCAATGCGGGGGTTCTTAATCCAACCCATTGAGTAATCTGCAATCGGTTGTCAGAAAGCAGCGTGGCATACATCGTAACGGGGATGCCCGTCGTTGTTTTTAAGGTGGTCAGGGCCGCCCTAATTGCTTCATCATCATCTCTGATGCGCTGGAAATCCACCGTCACACCTCCCAGAGTTCCACCTATAAAGGGGCACCCATTTTCCGAACTTGAAAACCAGCAATTGCCAACTAGGGGCTAGTATATCCCGACAATGGGGGTAAAGAAAATCCCCCCAAAGCACAGAACAAACTATGAACGGGCATAAAACACAACTTTTCTCCCTCCCCCTTAACCCCGAAAGCTGAGAAATTGTCATTATTTTCCCAGGTTAATGGGCTATGAACCAGGCAAACAAACCGTGAGCTGGGCGTCGAACCTAAAAAGGAAAGACTGTAAGTGTGGTCATTTTCATAATCGCTTGAATATCCAAAGACCACTCTGTCTATTATAAAGAAACTGATATGTCTGTTGTAGTGGTGTATGGTGGCCTGAAGAACAGATATTTCTTGTCAACGAATCATTGGTTATAAGGAGAAGCCACTCTCATGGCACAGGTTTATGAAAGCATCGCCGACACAATCGGTGGCACCCCGCTAGTAAAATTGCACCGGCTGACCGAAGGCCTCAAGGCCGATGTCCTGGTGAAAGTGGAATCTTTCAACCCGGCCAACAGCGTGAAAGACCGGATTGGGCTTGCCATCATTGACGCCGCTGAACGCTCCGGGGAGCTAAAACCCGGCGGCACCATCGTGGAGGCAACCTCCGGAAATACCGGAATAGCCCTCGCCATGGTAGGCGCTGCCCGCGGATATAAGGTCATTTTGACCATGCCAGAAACTATGTCTACCGAACGCCGAGTCATGCTGCGCGCCTATGGGGCACACATTGAACTTACCCCCGGCAGCGAAGGAATGCAGGGAGCAGTAGACAAGGCCAATGAGATTGTGGCCCGTGAGGACAACGCCATTTTGGCCTCTCAATTTGCCAATCCTGCCAACCCGGATATCCACCGGAAAACCACTGCCGAGGAACTCTGGAACGACACCGACGGCCAGATCGATATTTTTGTCGCCGGCGTGGGCACCGGGGGAACTGTTACCGGCGTGGGTCAGGTTCTTAAAGATCGCAAGCCAGACACCAAGATTTATGCCGTAGAACCTGCCGCCTCCCCGCTGCTGACCACGGGCAAGGCCGGCCCACATAAAATCCAAGGGCTAGGCGCAAATTTCATTCCGGAAGTATTAGATCGACGCATCCTCGACGACGTTTTAACCGTATCCCACGAAGATGCTGTAGCTACCGCTCGTGAATTAGGCACCAAAGAAGCCATCTTGGGAGGAATCTCCTCCGGAGCCAATGTTTATGCTGCCCTCCAGCTAGCCAAGCGGGAAGAAAACGCTGGAAAAACCATCGTCACTGTAATCGCAGACTTTGGTGAGCGCTACGTGTCTACCATCTTGTACGAAGATCTTCGCGACTAGGTTCACCGCTTAAAGACTGCACGGTCCTACCCCCAGCGCAAGGAAGTCCTCCAGGGCTTCCTTTTTTGCTGTTAGGATCAGGCCCATGCTATTGACCATTTGGAAGCGGATCCGAGAAGATTTAGCGAACGCTCGCGACCACGACCCTGCTGCTCGCGGGGATCTCGAAAACGCCATAGTCTATTCCGGCCTGCACGCTATCTGGGCCCACCGAGTATCTCACTGGCTGTGGCTCCGCGGGGCCCGAGGATTAGCTCGGATACTCTCCCAACTCACCCGCTTTTTCACGGGCATTGAGATCCACCCGGGAGCCACGATAGGGCGACGCTTCTTCATCGACCACGGGATGGGGATAGTCATTGGCGAAACCGCCGAAATAGGCGACGGTGTCATGCTCTATCACGGCGTAACCCTGGGAGGACAAGTACTTACCCAAACGAAACGCCACCCCACTATCGGCAACAATGTCACCATCGGTGCAGGGGCAAAAGTTCTGGGACCAATTTATATCGGCGAGGGCTCAGCAGTCGGCGCAAATGCCGTAGTCACCAAGGATGTTCCGCCTAATAGCATCGCCATTGGAATCCCCGCTACCACCCGGCCTCGTCACAAGGATGAGTGCATTAAGTTAGTGGACCCGGACTATTACGAGATTTAAGTGTCAACGGGCATTCTGATCCCGTCATCGAGCCGCTAGTCAGCGATGAGAGCTCGGAACTGGGCATTGGCCTCCTTGCGGAGGAAATGCTCCACAGCAGAACACGTGGGTTTAATCTTTAGGCCCACGTTTTTAGTGTCCTCAAGTGCAGCTTTTATCAGCGGGGAAGACAGGCCTTGACCTTGGAATTGCGGATAAATCTCAGTGTGATGAAAATCTCGTACACCTTGGCTTTCTTGGTATAAAGCAAGACCTGCTTCTTGTCCATCAACCATGATGACAAAACGAGAGTTGTCTGGCTGGTGCTGAACCTGAGTACTCATTGCACATATCTCCTCATCTTGTGCGACGTTCTAAGGCCGGTAAGACCCTAAGAATGTTCTGCGCCTTAAGTTTAATGAGATTGTCCACCACCGAACACTATTTTTAACCCAACTTGAGCTCGCACTCTTATTTATAGACCTGTTCTTCCGGCACAGCAGCAGAGTTTGCCAACCAAGAACTTGATAAAACTCCCACGACACCAACGGATTTATTCCATCTGCGCCACCATCCTGAATATTGATACAAAATACCTGGTGAAGGTGGTGTTTTCATCGGAAAGCACCCAAGGCCTTCCGTGCACAATGACATTATGCACGTGAGATACGTCTAAACAACGCCTCAATAACCGTTTTCAGACGCACTTTGAGAATAGGGCAAGCCAGCAAGGCTCGATTATTTCTAAAACGACGGCCCCTAGTAAGCCCCACCCCTAACTAGGTCAGAACTCAAGGTCTGAGAATTACAGTTCTTAACGCACTACTCTTTCCCGAAGCATTCGCAGTTCCATAGCCCTACGTTGAGCTCCGAACCATACACTAAAAGCCCTAGGTTCTCAGGGGACCGAGGGCTTTGTAGTGGCCAGACGCGGGATCGAACCGCGGACCTTCCACTTTTCAGGCGGACGCTCTACCGACTGAGCTATCTGGCCGAGAAACACTTCCAAGGATATCCTATGGAGGAATTTCTCCGCGACCCTGACGGGACTTGAACCCGCGACCTCCGCCGTGACAGGGCGGCGCGCTAACCAACTGCGCCACAGGGCCTAAAAGCACTACTACGTAGTGCCTGTTGCACGAGTTGATACTTTACACAGAATCACCTGCGCGTCACAAATAGCCACGTTAATACGGTTTTTCTCGCACTTGCATACTAGTGCTCATCATTGAGGGAGCTAAGGAACTACTCCACGAGGCCTCACCAAGACCCCCACAACAAAAAAATCCGGTTCCTCCAGGAAAATCTTAACTCCTGGTGAGACCGGATAATTTTTCTTCTTGTGGCGACCCTGACGGGACTTGAACCCGCGACCTCCGCCGTGACAGGGCGGCGCGCTAACCAACTGCGCCACAGGGCCTTGGTACTCCCAACGGGATTCGAACCCGTGTCGCCGCCGTGAAAGGGCGGTGTCCTAGGCCTCTAGACGATGGGAGCCTGTCACTAATGCACTCAACACGTTCCCGTGTCGCGTGGTGACCATGTGAGAATATACCGTGCCATAGCGAAGAAACAAAACCACAGGTCAGATTGGGCTTTGGGGGTGAGTACGGATCATCTATTCTCTCGCTGGTGCTTACCTGGGGTGTTTCGCTCATCAGTCGTACTGCGGTATCGGTATTCTTAAGGACCACCTCTCGCACACCTGGATTCTCCGCTTGAGAATCGCAAATGACGTGCGGCATCAGGCCCAGGAACTATCGAAGGACGGTGTTGTTATTCATGCTGAGTTCTCGCCTTAAGGCGTTGGACAAGAAAAGCTATGGGGCCTATAAAAGCCTCAAAGGTAGCCATGATTTAGGATCTGGTCTAAAACTTCACCTTGACCGAATCCAATCTGATCCTTTCGCTTCCCCTTCCTTGGCCCGGGTGGAAGTGCCTTTGGCCTGGGTTCAGCCGGACAAGGGGCAATGGGCAGCCGAAGATCTATCCTGCCCGGCCTTCGCTGATTTTTTATTGCGACGTCTCAACCGCGCCTTGCCTCAGCAAGGCTCTAAGGATCACGGCAGCATCTCTATAGATTCCCCTGGCCAACAGATTCTTCGAAGGGCAGCAGTCCAGCTTTCACCCCAGCGGCCCATCGTGGTGTGTCTGGAAATCGCACTTCCTGCCTCTGGGCGCAGGATTCGTGGCCTGGCGGCTGCTGATTTAATGACGTCTTCCTTGCCCTACGCTTTACGTCGAGCACTGAACCTAGATTCAGCAGCGATCACTCAGCTGCACCAAGTTCTGGTGCTTTATCGAGATCAGGTGGCACTGCGTGAGTACCTTGATGAGCACAAACTAGTGTCATTTATTGCTGATGGATCTGTGCTGCCGCGGGAATCTGGCAACTCGGACTTGCCGGCTTCCCACGCCCAAGAATTTATTAGTCCAGAGTCGCTTCGACACCACGTCTGTTTACCTTCTGGGAAAAATATCAGTGGGATGGGGATCCCCGAAGGAATTACGCTCATTGTTGGTGGAGGTTACCACGGAAAATCGACTCTTCTTCACGCTATTGAACGCGGCATCTACCACCATATTGCCGGTGATGGCCGAGAATATGTGGTTACTCGCGAAGACGCTGTCTCTCTTCGAGCAGAGGAGGGGCGGTCGATTAGTAGAGTAGACATCAGTCCCTTTATTGGTGCTCTTCCCTCAGGCACAGATACTCGCAGCTTTTCCACCACCAATGCTTCTGGTTCTACTTCCCAAGCCGCAGCGCTTATCGAAGCCCTTGAAGCCGGTGCCGGAGCATTCCTCATTGATGAGGACACCTCCGCCACGAATTTCATGTTGCGCGATGATCGCATGGGCCAATTGGTACCCCAAGCCAAAGAACCCATTACCCCGCTTATTCGCCGGGTGCGGGCGTTGTATCGAGACTTGGGGGTGTCTACCATCATGGTGGCCGGCGGGTCCGGAGCTTTCATCGATGTAGCAGATCAGGTCATTTGTCTTGACGCTTATCTTCCCCAGGATATTAGTGAACGTGCCCGCTCCTTGTCCCAGCCTATTCCAGAGCAACCGGAATTTCCAGCGCCACGGAAACGTCGGGCACATATTAAACGACATATCGGGAAAGGAAAGGCTAAACCGCCCCGGGCGCACGGGGTTCACGCGCTCCGAGACGGACGTAATGACCTCGATCTCAGCGCCCTTCAGCAGCTGGTGGATTCGTCCCAAACAGCCAGTATCGCCGCCCTCCTGGCACGGGTAGAGCGCGAAGATAATGACCGTACCGCCCTGGTTGACCAAATCAGTGCACTGTCCGACGCCCACCCCGGCGAGTTTTCTTCTCATCGCGGGCACCCCGGCCGCCTGGCAGAGGTGCGAGTGTTAGAAATTATGGCTGCTTTGAACCGGCATCGTGGACTGCGGGCTCACTGATGTCTCAACACAGCTGGATTGAGTTTCTTAGCCCCTTGGGGCAGCTACGGTTAATCTCCGATGACACGGCATTGCTAGGGGTTTATTACCCGCATACCGGACCCCTAACAGAGAATGATGCCGCAGCCGATCATCCCATTCTCTGCCAAGCCGCCACGGAACTAGAGCAGTACTTCGCTGGTCAACGCCGCATCTTCGAGGTCCCATACCGCCTCCGCGGCACCTCCTTCCAAAAGAAGGTGTGGTCAGAACTTGAGAAGATACCCTTTGGCACCTGGATCAGCTATGGGGAGTTAGCGCGCCGGATCGCTCAGCCACGAGCTGCCCGTCAAGTAGGGCAAGCCGTCGGCGCTAACCCACTGAGCATCATCGTGGGGTGTCACCGAGTTCTTGGAGTACATCAAAACCTCACCGGCTATGCCGGGGGACTCGAACGAAAAAGATTTTTGCTTGATCTCGAAAACATTTCCTGGAAGGAATAAAGGAAACTTCATTAAGATTTTTCCTATGAAACTGCACACTCTTCTAGAAATGCTAAGCGATCCGGCCTCTCTCTACGCCGTCGTCGTGAGTCTAGTTCTGTGCGCTGTCCCCATAGGCTATGGCCTAAAAAAGGCGCGGCAGGCCCTGCGTAACCCCGCCAACGCTAAACCCTCCGGTCTGAAGCTATGGCAGGTTGGGCTTTTGGGCTGGCTCGGAGGAGCCATAACCTGGCTGGCATGGTTAACGTGGTCCCCTGCACCCGGCAGTATTTTTAGAACAAATCCAGCTAACCAGCCCTATGACACCAACCAGGTTGTGTGCTGCGCGCTCACCTTAGTCATCGTTGCTCTTGCCGTGGGGCAAAGTGCTCGCTACCGGGTAGCAGGGCCCTTTGTCGCTGCCGCCGCCACCCTGTGGGGCTTCCACCTACTGTGGTCGCTCGACGCTTCCTCCACTGATAGCACCGGACTGTGGGGAGTAGGGGCAGTACTCCTAGCTACCGGTTCTGGCCTAGCACTCTATGCCGTAGCCTGGGTTCACTCTGCCATCCAAATCACACTTCATCGGCGCTCACAACGGCCACAAAATACCCCCTAAAAGGGGCGGAATCCGGTGAAGAATATCTCAGCTAGCGAAAATCTTGATCGATTTTCTTAGGTGCCCCTGAGGTTTCCTCATAATAGCTTTATGAGTTCACAGTCTAGATCTGGTGGAGTGCCTACATTCTTGCGCGCTCTTCCACCAGCTCCGCGGCTCAATGCGGAGGAAATCACCCGGAAATACCCATTCTTAAGATTCCAAGTTTTTATGGGTATTTTCCTTGGCTACGCAGGTTTTTACCTGGTCCGAAACAACATATCTTTGGTATCCGCACTCCTCAAAAGTGAAGGAATCCTCGATACCGTCGCCATCGGAATTATCGGCAACGCCGTCTTCGTTTCTTATGGACTTTCCAAGTTCTTCATGGCCACCCTCTCGGATCGAGCTAATGCCCGGCTCTTCATGCCCATCGGCCTAGCTCTTTCTGGCCTCACCAACATCTTGCTGGGCACTCTCCCGGCGCTGTCTGCCACAGTCACTATCTTCGCCTTGGTCATGTTCATCAACGGCTGGTTCCAAGGAATGGGCTGGCCTCCTTCCGGGCGAGTTTTAGTTCACTGGTTTTCCACCAGTGAGCGTGGATCAAAAACAGCCATCTGGAACTGCGCCCATAATGTGGGCGGCGCCGGAGTGGGAATAGCTGCTGCGTGGGCATTGTCTTTTAGCTCTAACCAATGGCAATCCGCATTCTGGTTCCCCGGCATTATTTCTCTCATTGTGGCGGCAATCGCTTTCGTCCTCATCCGGGACACCCCCGAATCCCAAGGGCTTCCTCCCATCGAGGAATACCGCAATGATCCGGCCAAAACCGAAGCGATAGATGAGTCAGAACTTGCCGGACAATCCGTTTGGTCCATTGTCTGGCGCCATGTGCTTTCCAACCGCACCATGCTCTTTTTGGCACTCGCCAATGTGTTTATCTACACCCTGCGCTACGGCGTCTTAAGCTGGACACCGGTATATCTTCACGATCTTCACCACGCCGACCTCAACGCGGGAATCGCAGGCTTTTCATTCTTCGAAATCACTGGCATCGTCGGCACATTGCTGTGCGGGTGGGTTTCTGACCATCTCTTCCGCGGCTATCGAACTGGCACCGGAGTGCTTTTCCTCAGCGGAGTGGGCATTTTCATTGCTGCCTATTGGTTGGTTCCCACCGGAACCCCTATCTGGGTGCTCATGGTGATTGTGGCCATGATTGGTGGTCTGATCTACGGACCGGTCATGCTCATTGGTCTCCAAGCTATTGACATGGCACCGCGCAACGTCGCTGGCACTGCCGCCGGGTACACCGGATTGATGGGGTATGTCATCGGCGCAACCCTGGCTTCTACCGGGGTGGGTTGGATCATCAAACACTACGGCTGGAATGCCACTTTTATTTTCCTCATCATCTGCACCGTTCTAGCGGTTGCCCTCCTTCTTGGGGTGGGTAAAGATGAAAAGCGGCTGATGGAATCTCATGCAGCCGCTCACCGAGACGCCCAACTGCGGCAGGAGCAGAAATAATGAAAAAAACCACAGTTATTGCGCTGGTTCAAGCTTCTTTGTTGTCGCTGACCCTAGGATTAGCGGCATGTTCTTCAACGCAGGACTCCACCACCCCGTCGTCTTCAGCTTCTCAAGAAAGTAGTACCGCTGTGCACTACCAAGAACCTTTAGATCTTCAGGCACACCGAGGCGGACGTGGCGAAAGCACCGAGGAGTCACGTTTAGCTTTTGAAAAGGCGCTGAAACTGGGAGTCACCACCTTGGAGATGGACATTGTCTTGTCTAAGGATGGGGTGCCAGTGGTGTGGCATGACCCGGATGTGAAGGCAGAAAAATGCCGAGACACAGCCCCGGTCCAGGAGGGAGATCCCCAGTTCCCCTATGTGGGGAAGGACCTTCATGATCTCACTTTTGCCCAGCTGCAAACCTTAAGTTGCGATCAAAAATTGAAGGATTTCCCGGATGCGGAGGTAGCTCAGAACAATCGTATGCTTCAACTCAAAGATGTATTTGAGCTCAGCGCCGCCCACCACTCCACAGTGAACTTCAATATCGAAACCAAGATTGAAGGTGACAAGCCGGAGCGTTCTGCCTCCCCCGAGGAGTTCGTTAACACCATTTTGGCTGAGGTGGACCGGGCTAACGTCGCTGATCGCGTCACTATCCAGAGTTTCGATTGGCGCTCTTTGCCGCTCGTAAAGCAGCACAACCCGAAGATCCGGACGGCTGCCCTTTATGATGAAACTACTTGGCACAGCGGATCTCCGTGGCTCGGCTCTATTGACTATGACAAGGTCAATGGAGACGCTCTGGAAGCCACCGCCCAACTGGGAGCAGATTATGTGTCGCCTGGCTATTCAGTTCCCTATGGCCAGAAGGCTGAGGATCCAGACTTTTCTCCCGTTACTACGCGGGAATACGTCGAAAAGGCACATCAACTTGGGATCAAAGTTCTTCCCTGGACCGTCAATGATGAAGCCACCATGCGCTGGATGATCACCGAGGCTGGGGTTGACGGTATCATCACCGATTTCCCCTCTAAGCTTCGTCAGGTCATGAAGGATCTAGGGATGGAGCTGCCTAAGCCGGCCTCCGCTTAAACCCCTTATGAAAACTTCAATCACTTGGGGTAGGCTAAATTTGCTCACATAAGTTTGGCCACCACTAAGGAGGGCGAGGCTCAATGCCTACCTCAAGAAGAGTTATTCTTCCTCTTCTTCTCATCCTCCTTGTGGTGGCTTTTTTCTGCGCTCTAAGCCTAGGCCCCAGCTCTCCCGACTGGGCCAACCTATGGTCTTCTCCCCTCATCCGCAGCATCCGGCTCCCTCGCGCCCTCGTAGCCCTCGGAGTAGGTGCTGCCTTAGCCCTAGCCGGCACCATTCTCCAAGCCATCTTCCATAACCCCCTTGCTGACCCAGGGATTATCGGGGTGTCTTCTGGTGCCGCGCTCGGAGCTGTCATCGCCATGGTCTCCGGAGCCACCGCCACCTACCACTGGGCATTACCCGCCGCAGCGTTTCTGGGCGCTATCCTCACCGCAATCCTGGTCTACGCTGTGGCTTCCCGGCGCGGAGCAGACCCTATCACCCTCGTCTTGGTCGGCATTGCCGCCAGCGCGTTTCTGGGCGCCATCACCGCCTCCTTGGTCGCTAACGCACCACAAGACTCAGATCTTCGCGGTATCGCCTTTTGGATGAATGGGGATTTAGTTGCTCGACAATGGCGTCACGTCCCGATGGTTTTCCTCCTCCTTCTTATCGGGGTGCTCGGTATCATTCCAATGGCCCGACGTTTGGACTTACTTCTTCTAGGTGAAGATATTGCTCACTCCACTGGAGTCAATGTACGTCGCACTCGCTTCCTGGCTTTAGCTATTGCCTCTCTAATTACGGCTGGAGCAGTGTCCGTAGCCGGAATCATTGGCTTCGTCGGTTTAGTCATCCCTCACCTCATACGGCTGGTTATTGGCCCACGCCATGGATTATTACTTCCCAGTGCAGCCATAGCCGGAGCTGCTTTTCTCCTTTTCGCAGATACCCTAGCCCGGCTATGGGTATCCCCTTTCGTTTTCCAAACCGGCACCATGATTGCGTTTCTGGGTTCTCCCGTGTTCCTGTGGTTGCTGCTTCGCTCCCGGGGGAAATGGAGCCACCCATGAGTTTGACCACAACCAATCTGTGTGTACCGGGAATTCTTCCCCCTCCGGGAATCAGTTTCCACGCCCCCACCGGCCACGTCACCGGAATCATCGGGCCAAATGGTGCAGGAAAATCTACCCTCTTAGCAGCCATCAATGGACGACGTCCACGTAGCGGCGGATCAGTTGCTATTAATGGTCACGATATTGCTCATATCAGTGCCGCAGAACGGGCACGGCTATTGGCACTCGTGCCTCAAGACACCTCCACCGGCGGAGAGTTGCGGGTCAAAGACATGGTGGCCTTAGCTCGCAGTCCCTATGTGGGGCGCTTTGGCCGTTTTCACCCCTCCGACCACGCTGCGGTGGATCAGGCCCTCACCGTAACGGGGATAAGCCATATTGCAGATCGGCCAGTTCAAAGCCTGTCTGGAGGCCAACGACAACTAGCTCACCTAGCCAGAGCAATTGCTCAGCGAACCCCGGTGATTCTGCTTGATGAGCCAGTCAGTGATTTAGATATCCGCCATCAGCTCCTGGTCATGTCCCTGTTGCGCCAGCTTGCCGACGACGGCAATACAGTGGTCGTGGTTCTACATGATTTAGCCTCCACAGCTCGATTCTGCGATGAAGTAATTCTGCTTCATCATGGAACCGTGGCGTGTCAGGGCCCTCCGGATCAGGTGCTGACAGAAGAAAAACTGGCTCAGTTTTACTCTGTTCGCGCCAGGGTCCGTCACGATCCTGATGTGGATTCAGTGATGATTACTCCCCTTGTCCCGCTTCCCCTAGACCAAAATAAGGAGAACTCGAATGAAGATACACTCCCGCCTAGCAGTGTGTAGCCTGGCATCTTTAACACTTCTTTTAGGAGCATGTAGCAGCTCCCCGGAACAGTCCGAAGATCATAGTGCCACCTCGGAAACTACCCGTTCCGCGTCTGCGGATTCAGCTAGTTTTCCCCGTGACATTCAGGTGGGAGACAATAGCGTTCACATTGAATCTGAACCTCAACGCATCGTCGTCGCCTCCACTGATGGAGCCTCCGTTCTCGCTGACCTTATTGAACCGGAACGCATTATCGCCACCCCGGATATTGGCGATAAAACCCCCTCTCAGGCCACGAAAATTACCGGATCAGCTCATGTTGACCCAGAACAATTGCTGTCTTTTAAACCTGATTTAGTGGTGTTGACGTCTCGGCATGGTCAGGAAAAAGATGCCTCTGAGTTGTTGAAGCAAGCAGGGGTACCGACGGTGAGCTTTGCTTCTTCCGCGTGGTCCAAGATTGATTCGATTGAAGACAATATCCGGATCCTCGGGCAGGCTACCGGGGCTGAGGAAAAAGCTGATGAGATTATTGGGCAGATGGAGCAGAAGCGCAATGAGGTGACGTCGAACCTTAAAAGGGACCATAAACCCAGGGTGATGATCTTAATGGCGCGAGGTGGCACCAAGATGTTGATGCCTGCTAATACTTTGCTCAATGGATTGGTGCGTGAGGCTGGTGGTTCCGCGGTCATTGATGAAGTAGGAAGTCAAGGCGTCACCCCAGCCGATCCGGAAGTCATTGCCCAGCTGAAACCGGATGTGATTTTGATTTCAGATCATAAGCAGAAGGCTCAGGCAGAATTTAAGGAATTGCTAGAGAATCCGGCGTTGGCGGATGTTCCGGCAATAAAGAATAAGCAAGTTAAGTATCTTCCGGAAAACACTACTGGAGCCTCCTCGGGCAGCCGTTGTGTCGAGGGGCTCAAGACCGTTGCAGAAGATATCGGCACTCTTTAAGCCCTTGCTAGAGTGGGCTTATGAGTAACCTTAGAGCCCGCTTGATGGCCGCGGCGGCGCTACTTTTCACCCTTTTCCTCCTGCCCACCTCCCCGGCTGCGGCAGGAGGTTTTGCCGCTGCGCCTACTGCTTCCCCTACCTTCCACTGGGGGGTGGCAACCTCCGGATTCCAAGTTGAAGGCCACAACCCAGATTCCAATTGGAAACGGTACGTCGACGCGACGGCACCCACCGGGAAAAACGACCCAGTCAATGACGCCGTTAATTTTTGGGAGCGCTATCCCGAGGACATCCAACGCGCTGCCGATATGGGAGTCAACACCTTCCGAATCAGTGTGGAATGGGCACGAATTGAACCCACTCCCGATCAGTACGATGAGGCCGCCCTCGCCCATTATGATGACATCATTAACAGCATTCGGGCGCATGGCATGACCCCCATGATCACCATGGTTCACTACGTTTATCCTGGATGGCTAGCTGACCGCGGTGGTTTCCTCAGTGAGGACGCTATTGAGCATTTCGGCCGTTTCGCGGATTTAATTACCCAACGCTGGGGAGGCCCCGGACAGGACACCCTATGGGTAACCTTTAATGAACCCCTGGTGTTCTTTGGCCATGAAGTAGAAATCGGCCTCATCAATGTAGCTGATATGCCACGCTTCCTCGATAACATAGCCCGCGCCCACCGGCTAGGCTATGAGGCCGCCCACCGGGCCAACCCAGCTACCATGGTTACCACCAACGAGGCATTCTTACCTGCGGTCACGGGCATTACCGACACCATGCTGCTTAATCGGGTAGCAGATGCTCTGGATTATGTGGGCATTGACTACTACTACGGAGTAGCCGCCAATAATCTCACGACCATCAATGCCGCATTCGGCAAATTTGCTGCGGTACGCCCCCAACCAGAAGGAATCTATGAAGCCATTCAGCACTTTGCTGGAGCCTTCCCCGGTAAACCCATCTACATCGTGGAAAACGGTATGCCTACGGATAATGGGGTTCGAACCGATGGCGTAGAACGAGGAGATTTTATTAAGGACACCGTATTTTGGCTTCAGCGTGCACGTGCCGATGGCTACAACGTTATCGGCTATAACCACTGGTCCCTTGTCGACAACTACGAGTGGGGGAAATACGCACCTCGGTTTGGTCTCTACACCGTAGATGTCCTGAGTGATCCTCAATTAACTCGCCGACCCAGCTCCGGCGTCGACGCCTACCGGCAAGCCATTGCCGATGGTGGGGTTCCCGCGGATTACCATCCGGTTCTTCCTCTAGCGCAATGTTCGGCTTCTACCATTCCGGATAGTTGCCTTAACCCGCCAAACCCAACCGGTCCCCGAGCTCTGCTTCGGTGACTTCTCCCACAGAATTCGCTGTGCTCTTGCTAAGGGGAATATAACTGGGAGTAGTAATGAATCCTTAATGGATTCTTGTGTCCCTTACTCCCAGGAGCCGCCCTCATGCATATTGGCGTTCCCCGCGATCCGCACCCGGACCAGCGTCTGGTTGCCACCACCCCAGAAACCATAGCCTCACTCAAGAGATTGGGATATGAGGTGGCGGTGGAAAAAGGCGCCGGCACTAGCGCGCATTTCCCTGATCAGGCCTATCATGATGCCGGGGCGGAACTTGTTGATTCCGCTGCCGCTTGGGGCGCAGATATTGTTCTGTGCTTAGACCAACCCCCGCTCTCAGCGCTAGAGCTCATGAAACCCGGGGCGCTATTGATTTCTCGCCTGGCACCGGCAACCTCCCCCGAATTTATTGAGCAATGCCGTCAGCATCGCATTACCGCTATGGCGATGGATGCTGTTCCTCGGCTCAGCCGGGCACAATCCATGGATGTCTTATCCTCCATGGCTAATATCGCCGGATATCGAGCAGTAATTGAGGCGGCCTCAGAATTTGGCAGACTCTTTACCGGACAAGTCACCGCAGCCGGCAAACTTCCTCCTGCTCAGGTGTATGTTATTGGCGCCGGTGTTGCTGGCTTAGCTGCTATTGGAACAGCACAATCCATGGGCGCCGTGGTCAAAGCTACCGACGTCCGCCCAGAAACGGCTGAGCAAGTGCAGTCCATGGGTGCGGAATTTGTTGCCATCCCGGTTGCTACTGAAGAATCCGAAGACGGCTACGCCAAGGAAATGACCGCAGACCAGGCCCGAGCCGCAGCAATTCTCTATGCTGAACAAGCAGCCCGCGCAGATATTGTTATTACCACGGCAAATATCCCTGGACGTCGTTCACCGGTGTTGTTAACAGCTGCCGATGTGGCACAGATGCGCCCAGGAAGTGTCATCGTGGACATGGCCGCCCAAGGCGGAGGTAATTGTGAGCTCACTCAACCAGGCCAGGTAGTAGAAACCGGCAACGGAGTCAAGATCATCGGGTACACCGATCTTGCTGGCCGTCTTCCTGCTCAGGCATCTCATCTCTACGCTAAGAACCTCGCTAATTTCTTAGCACTATTAACTCCGGATAAAGACGGTTGTCCGCAGGTCAATTTGGATGATGACATTATCCGTGGCGTGTGTTTATGCCAGGGAGAAAATATTTTATGGCCTCCCCCACCAGTCAAGGTCTCGGCGGCCCCCGCCCCCGCAGATCAGAAAGCTGTGGCTGAACCCGCGGTGCCAGCGGAAGAAAAGACTCGACGCTCCCCGCTTCTCTGGATCGGGTTAGCAACCATCCTCGCGGTGGTGCTCATGGCCTTCTCCCCAGCCGCGGTCGCCAGCCACTATGTGGTGCTAATGCTGGCTATCGTCGTAGGTTTCTACGTTATTACCAGCGTCACCCACTCCCTCCACACTCCACTCATGTCGGAAACCAACGCTATCTCCGGGATCATTGTGGTAGGGGCGCTACCACAAATCGGTTCTCCTCACCTTGCTGTTCAAATCATCAGCATGATCGCGATTTTCGTCGCATCAATTAATATTTTCGGCGGCTTCACGGTCACCCACCGGATGCTCACAATGTTCCGAAAGGATTCTTAAGATGGATTCCTTGAGCACAATCTCATCCGTTATCGCTGCCTTGTGTTTCATTGTGGCGCTGGCTGGATTAGCGAAACAAGACACTGCTCAACGCGGCAATTTCTTCGGCGCTGTCGGCATGATGATCGCGGTTGCGGCAGCACTTGTACTGAGCCTAAAAAATTCGGCACATTCCATCCTCATGACGTTGGTGCTCATTGCGCCCGCCATGGGCGGTGGCGCCGTCATCGGAGTGTGGCGGGCCCGCCGCGTCGCAATGACCGGGATGCCTGAGCTCATCGCGATCTTGCATAGCTTTGTGGGCTTAGCGGCAGTACTCATCGGCTACAATTCCTTCGTAGAATCTTTAGGCCACGAGCCTGATCACTATGGTTTCCATCTTGGTGAGATCCACCTGGGAATATTCATTGGCGCGGTGACTTTCACTGGTTCCATTGTGGCCTGGTTAAAACTGTCCGGAAAGATTTCCGGTGCCCCACTTACTCTTCCTGGAAGAAACCTCATTAATCTGCTCATCCTCATCGTCTGTGCTGGATTATTGGTGGCTTTTATTTCTTCCGCCTCATGGTGGGCACTCATCATCATGACGGTCCTCGCCCTTATTCTTGGGGTTCACCTCGTCGCCGCTATTGGTGGCGGAGACATGCCCGTTGTGGTCAGTATGCTTAATTCCTACTCCGGGTGGGCGGCCGCTGCCGCCGGTTTTATGCTGGGAAACCCGCTGCTCATTATCACCGGCGCACTCGTTGGTTCTTCGGGTGCCTACCTGTCCGCCATTATGTGCCAGGCGATGAATCGTTCATTCCTCTCCGTCGTATTAGGGGGCTTCGGGTCTGACACCAGTTCCTCATCAAGCACCCTGGCTGATCCTCATGCCCAGCACAGCGAAATCTCCGCCGCCGAGACCGCAGAGCTGCTTCACGACGCCCGACGCGTAGTCATCGCCCCGGGATACGGCATGGCGGTAGCGCAAGCGCAATACCCCGTAGCAGAACTCACGCGGAAGCTGAGAGACCTCGGCGTCGATGTGGTATTCGCGATCCATCCGGTCGCCGGGCGGTTACCTGGCCACATGAATGTGTTGTTGGCAGAAGCCAAGGTCCCCTATGACATTGTTCTAGAGATGGATGAGATCAATGATGATTTCCCCGACGTCGACGTGGTGCTAGTCATTGGCGCCAATGACACCGTGAATCCCATTGCTGAAGAACCAGGATCTCCTATCGCTGGAATGCCGGTCCTCAAAGTCTGGGAAGCACACCGCGTTATTGTTTTGAAGCGCTCCATGGGCGCAGGCTATGCAGGCGTAGCTAACCCTCTCTTTAGCAAAGACAACACCGACATGCTCCTCGGTGATGCCAAAGGATCCGTAGAAGCACTCTGTCAGGATCTTTCCGTTTCCAGTCAGCTAAAAGAGAAAATGTGATACTCCCTCTCACCTTCTGAGACGATAGCGCTATTGTCTATCATGGTCTTATGAGTAGTGTTGATGACCTCGTGGGCCACTTACGCCAGTGGATAGATTCAGCTGCTCCCGGGACTCAGCTTCCATCCAGTCGCCGTCTCGTGGAGCAGTACCGGATAAGCCCGGTTACTGTCCACAAGGCAATGGACATCCTTAAAGGATTGGGTTTAGTAGAAAGTCGGCCCGGCAGTGGCACTTTCGTACGACAACAGCGCACCGCAAAGAGCCTAGATTTTACCTGGCAAGCTGCCGCCTTAAGGGAAGCTCCACCCCGAGTAATGGGGTTATCTGATCCGCTCCACAATGCAGACAACACCAGCATTGCTTTTCACTCTGGTTATCCTTCTCCGGAATTATTGCCGCTACGGCTGATTCGTTCAGCCCTTAACCGAGTAACCCGAAGCCCAAGTCTTGCCGACCGTAGCCCGAGCGCCGGACTTCCGGAACTGCAATCATGGTTTGCCCAAGAATTGGCTCATCGTAGCCCAGCCACAATCTCACCCCCGATGCCGCGTGATGTCACCATCGTCCCGGGAACCCAAAGCGGCTTAGTGGCAGTTTTTCGCTCATTGTGTGCTCCTGGTCAAGCAGTTCTGTGCGAATCCCCGACCTATTGGGGCGCTATTCTCGCTGCTCGACAAGGTGATGTGCGGCTCAAGGTCGTCGGGCACGATTCTGACGGGCCACTCATCTCTGATCTTGGTACAGCACTACGCACCACGGGCGCCAAGGTTTTTTATGCTCAACCTACCTTCCACAACCCGACGGGTACCCAGTGGTCACTTTCCCGCCGTGAAGAAGTCCTCGAGGTTATTCGCCGACATGGCGCCTTTCTCATTGAGGATGACTGGGCACGGGATTTCGCCATAGCCGAACCGCTGCTTCCGCTGGCGGCTTTAGATGATTCCGGCCACGTCATCTATCTTCGATCATTAACTAAAAGTATTTCTCCAGCCATCCGGGTGGGGGCGATCATTGCCCGCGGACCAGCACGAGACCGGATTTTAGGAAGCATCGGAGCCGATGCTTTATACGTCAGTGGACTACTCCAACAGGTTGCCGCAGATGTGGTGATGAATTCTGCGTGGAAAACGCATCTGCGACACCTCCGGTCCCAGCTTGCCCAACGGCGAGATCTCCTCATCGCAGCCTTAAGCCCTCTTGCTCCCGCTCTTTCTTTGGTGCATATTCCAGCCGGAGGATTAAACCTGTGGTTACGCTTAGCCGAGGGGATAGACGAGCAAGATCTTGCCTCCCGATGTAGCTCCCGTGGAACCTATATCGCCGCAGGTCAACAATGGTTCCCCAGTGATCCGCCAGGACAGTTTATTCGCTTAAACTATTCCTCTCCTGCCCCTTCTCGCTTCCATGAAGGAGCTGCAACCATGGGGGAGGTATTAGGAGAAATCCTCCGATAGTGCTACTGTTAAACATGAGTATTAATAGTAGCGCTTTCGCTTTAAGCGAGGAACCGTTATCCCCCTCACGGCGATCCCACGCCGGCCTATGGTGGGGCCTCTTAGGCGTCATCGCCTTTTCCTTCACCGTGCCACTCACCAAAGTTGCCCTTCGCGACGATCATCTCTCTGCTCTCTTTGTCGGATCAGGCCGCTCAGTCATCGCCGGCATCCTAGCCATCATCGCCTTGCGCTGGACCCGCCAGCCACTCCCCCGCGGGCAACAATGGATACAGGTAGCAGTAGTGGCTATCGGGGCAGTTCTGGGTTTCCCACTCTTGACCTCTTATGCCTTGCACGTCACTCCCGCTAGCCATGGGGCCGTGGTTATCGCCCTCTTGCCTGCTGCCACCGCCGTGATTGCCGTGCTCAGAACCAAAGAACAACCCGGAGCACTGTTTTGGGGTTCTGCCCTAGCCGGGGCGATAGCTGCCGTGATCTTTGCTCTCCACAGCAGCGGCAGTCTCAGCACATTGACGTGGCCGGACCTTCTTCTCTTCCTCGCTGTGGCACTATGCGCCATTGGCTACGCCGAAGGCGGAGTTCTCTCCCGCAGCCTCGGATCATGGCAAACCATTTCCTGGGCTCTAGTTATCTCTCTCCCCTTGATGACACTATTTTCCGGCGTAGCTTTAGTTCACCATCCACCAAGTGGCGGCTTAACTACCTGGTTGGCTTTCGCTTATCTCTCCGTCATCAGCATGTTCCTCGGGTTTTTTGCCTGGTATCACGGTTTAGCCCTTGGGCCAATGTCTCAAGTAAGCCAAATCCAACTCTCTCAACCGGTCATGAGCCTGCTCTGGGCTTGGTTACTGCTGGGCGAACACATCACTCTAGGAACGGTGATCGGCGGGTTCGTCGTCATTGCCTGCGCACTCAGTGCCGTCAGAGCCAGGGTGCACTAAACACCTCATCACTCTTGCCCTCGGGGGAACAGCGAACCTTACCTGCTGCCATTTCTTGCCGATATTTCACAATTTTCAGAGAGTTTTCACCTACTCTCCACGGCTGAGATAGCCTTTCTTCCTAATGAGAAGATAAGAACGCAGCAATAATCAACGCGCCCGCCAGGAACTCGCCACGAGATAAAGAAAACAAACCTATACTATCCAAGCGCTGAAAAGATATTTCGGCGCGCTTTTTCTTTTTTCGGCAACCCACGCAACCATAAAGACCATTTCTCATCAGGGGAAAAGTCCCCTCCGCAGATGACTTACCTAGTTATACTGTGGTGCTTTATGAGATTCCTGAATAGCTTCATCACCGGCCCCAAAACCCGCGGTGAGTCATCTTCCTCAAAAAACCATAACCTCTGTTTCTTTACTGGCAGCTTCAATCCCTAAGCCAGGAAAAGTACTACCAAGCTAGCCATTATTGACCCTTATTAGCTCAAACATATAATTTTCTATTAAATAAATTTTTTAATATCTCTTAAGGTTAAATACATCATGAGACCTCAACGCGCCCCTCATGCGGCGCGCCTCAACAAAGCTCAACGCCTCAGCGTGCCCCTGCTTTCCGGAGCAGTAATCGGGACAATCGCCGCTGGCCTCGGGACCCACCTCATTAGCGCGGAACCAGGATCCCCCACCATCGACCACGCGCAGCTCCCCGCCTCGCAACCACAGCCCATCAGCATCACCGTATCGGGAGATCTCCTATGGCATGAAAATGTTTTTGAAAGCGGCCACAACCCGGACGGCATCTGGGACTTTTCTCCAGTCTTCGCCCCCATGAAGCCCATTATTGACAACGCTGACCTGGCAATCTGCCATGAAGAAGTACCGTTTGCCCCGCCCGAAGGTCCCTTTAGCGGCTATCCGCAATTTCAAGCCCCTCCTCAGATTGCCCAAGGCGTAGCCCAAGCAGGATGGGACCTGTGCACCACAGCATCCAATCACTCAGTAGATGGCGGATTCCCCGGCATTCAACGCACCATGGATGCTTTTCAGGCAGCCGGAATTATGACCTCTGGTACGTCTCGCACCCCGGAAGAAGACGCTACCCCGCGGATCGTCACCACCGCCTCAGGGGTAAAAGTAGCCGTCGTCAACGGCACCTATGGCACTAACGGCTTACCGGTGGAGGAACCCTGGATGGTCCAGGACCTTAATCCGGATACGCTCTTGGCCAAAGCTAAAACTGCTCGTGAGGCCGGCGCTGATATTGTTATGGCGGCTATTCACGCCGGCAACGAAGGCGATACCGAGCCCACCGAGCAACAGACCGAATTAGCCCATATCCTTACTGCTTCCCCGGATATTGACGTGGTTTACGGGCACCATGCTCATGCCGTGCAACCCATTGAGAAAGTCAATGGGAAAT
The DNA here is from genome assembly GCF_014522205.1 of Corynebacterium poyangense. NCBI lineage: Bacteria > Bacillati > Actinomycetota > Actinomycetes > Mycobacteriales > Corynebacteriaceae > Corynebacterium > Corynebacterium poyangense. The sequence goes on from NZ_CP046884.1 coordinate 2,138,633, forward strand.
GGGTCGTTTATGGTCTGGGGAATATGGTGGCTTCTCAGCTGCCAGATAACTTCCTGGCCTATGATGGCCTCACTGTGCGCTTCACCTTTGCCCCCACTGATCATGGGCGCTGGGAGATTTCTCGCTTGGATTATATTCCCACCATTATTAGCGCCCCCAAGGTCATGCCCGTCACTGTGTCCCCTATTTCTTCCTTGATAAATATGCCCGACGCAGATCTGGACCGAATTCACCAGTCCCGGCAACGAACCGTAGATACTGTTCTGTCTCGGGGAGCAGGAGCAGACCCCGTAGTCCATGAGGGCTAATACACACTAAGCGCTGCCCTCAGTACAAGTTCTCGCGATGCGAAGAGAACTCGTGTGCTTGGTGTTCTCCGCGCCCTTACTTGCGATCCTGCCGTGGTTAAGGGTTGGTACAGAGGGCGGCACTGCCAGCACTTCCTCGATGCGAGTCATGGTCGAGGTGTTCCCCTTAACTAAGAGCACAGCAACTTTTGGGCTCTGGAGAAGAAAAGAAACCCCGGCAGTTCATGCCGGGGAAATAAGTGGGCCCTCCGGGGCTCGAACCCGGGACCTGCGGATTAAAAGTCCGTAGCTCTACCAACTGAGCTAAAGGCCCAACCGTTGCTTCTTAGTATTGATTAAAGCAACTGTAACAGTATAACGCCTTTTTTGGCTGAAGTGGAATTAACCCCCTGACCTCGCACAATGCCAAGAGAACCCGTAGGTTCACAGGATGATCCTACGGGTTGTTGGTGATCAGACTATAAGATCAGCCTTTCATGCTGCCCTTGTCTGCCAGGTTGGTGTGGAAAGAAAATGCCGTGGGAAGATCATGCGGAGTGTGAAGGAATTTACCCTTATTGGCCCGCTCATAGTATTCCTCCAGCAATGGGCGGTAATCCGGATGAGCAATAGCGATCATCTTCTTCGCCCGGTCACGCGGGGTTAGACCGCGAAGATCTGCGTAACCATATTCAGTAATAACCACCATCACATCATGTTCGGTGTGGTCAATATGGCTTGCAAAAGGAACGATGGCAGAAATCGCTCCGTCTTTCGCTACGGAGGGAGAGATGAACGAGGAAATATAACCGTTGCGGGTGAAGTCACCGGAACCACCGATGCCATTCATCATGCGGGTACCAGAAACATTGGTGGAGTTGATATTGCCATAAATATCAGCCTCGATCATGCCGTTAGTGGCAATCAATCCGACACGACGAATGACCTCAGGATGGTTGGAAATCTGCTGCGGACGCAAAATGATGGAATCGCGGTACTTCTCAGCCTGGTCGTTCATTCGCTCGGCATACTCCGGGGACAAGGAGAAGGCCGTCGCAGAGGCAACGGTCATCTTGCCGGCGTCAATCAAATCAACCATGCCATCTTGGATAACTTCGGTGTAAGCCTGAATATTTTCAAACTTAGAGTCCAACAGGCCAGCCATCACCGCGTTGGGCACATTCCCCACGCCAGACTGCATGATGTATCCGTCATAGCTCAGGCGGCCAGCGGCAACTTCTCCCTCCAGGAAATCAAGGAAATTACTGGCGATCTTCTGGGACACTTCATCAGCTGGTTTGAAGGGGGCATTGCGGTCAGGGGAGTTGGTTTCCACCACGGCCACAACTTTGTCCAGATCAATGTCAATCCACGGAGAACCAATGCGCTGGCCGGGGGAGGTAATGGGCACCGGGATGCGGTTCGGCAGCTGTGGCATCCGCCAAATATCGTGCATTCCCTCAAGGTGTTCGGATTGCCAGGAGTTGACCTCGATGATGATGCGCTGAGCAGCGTCTAAGTACTCGACGTTGTTACCCACTGCAGACGAAGGAATGATGTGTCCTTCTTCAGTGATCCGCACTGCTTCAACAATCGCAACATCGAGCTGCCCAAAGAAGCCCTGCTGCATGTACATACCGCTGTGCGAAAGGTGGATGTCAGCATATTTCATCTGGGCGGCGTTAATGGAGTTCCGCATACTGGGATCGGACTGATAAGGCGTACGGAAATTAATAGCATTCGCCTCAGCCAGTACTCCGTCACAGTCCGGAGCAGTAGACGCGCCAGTAAATAAATCGATCTTAAAGTCATCACCCTTGTCATGGGCTGCCTTCGCGCGCTCAGCAATTGCGGTAGGAAGCGCCTTGGGGTAGCCAGCCCCGGTGAAACCGGAAATACCTACTTTGTCACCAGCATTAACAAATTGGGCAGCCCCCTCCGGAGACATAACTTTCCCACGAAGCTTATCGTTCGCAATCCGCTCAGACATGTAATTACCTCCTAAAGACCAGTCCGCCTCCCTGAGAAGTGGGTATTTGACTGACCTTTGTTTGTTCTTCATGAATGGACGCTAGTCACATCTTTGCGCCCAAGTTACGGAAACCACAGTAGCCTATTTCACTCTGATTCGCCTACTAGTCCTTTCCTCCCGCCAAAGCCATGGACTAGTCCCCAACGTAGCCTACCCCGGTTTGGGGGAAACGAGAGAAAAGAGCACAATATGGAGCGTGGTTTTAAAGATCGGATCCCTGGAACTTCGCTCCCCGGTGGTGTTAGCACCCATGGCAGGCGTCACGAACGTCGCGTTTCGACTCTTGTGTCGGGAGCAGGAATTGCAGCGCACAGGAACAGTATCCGGTTTATATGTGTGTGAGATGGTCACCGCGCGGGCACTCGTCGAACGTAATGAAAAGACGTTAAAGATGACGACTTTCGCACCGGAGGAAAATCCGCGAAGCCTCCAGCTTTATACCACTGATCCGCGATACACCTATGAAGCAGCGAAAATGATTGTGGATGAGGATATTGCCGATCATATTGATATGAATTTTGGGTGCCCTGTTCCCAAGGTCACTCGTCGTGGGGGAGGTTCAGCGCTCCCCTATAAACGTCGACTATTCGGCAATATCGTGGCTGCTGCGGTCAAAGCAACTGAAGGTACTGAAGTTCCCGTCACCGTGAAATTCCGGATCGGTATCGACGAAGAACACCACACCCACTTAGATGCTGGGCGAATCGCCGTTGACGAAGGAGCCCAGGCAGTAGCTCTACATGCCCGAACTGCCGCACAGCGCTACTCCGGGACTGCCCGCTGGGAGGAAATCACCCGACTAAAAGAACACCTCGTTCATACCGGCATCCCCGTTTTAGGGAATGGCGATATTTTTGGCCCCGCTGATGCCCGACGCATGATGGATCAAACCGGCTGCGATGGGGTGGTGGTAGGTCGCGGTTGCTTGGGACGGCCCTGGCTATTTGCCGAACTTTCTGCGGAGCTGCGTGGTGAGGACATTCCGGCCGAGCCGACACTTGGCGAAGTATGTCAGATTATTCAACGCCATACTGAACTTCTTGCCGCCCATGACGGAGAACAACGAGCCTGCCGTGATATTCGAAAACATATTGGCTGGTATCTGCGCGGTTTCCCGGTTGGTGGTGAGTTCCGAGCGGCTCTAGCGAAAGTGACAAGTCTGGAGGAACTCTCTAAGATTGTGCACCCCTGGGAAGATTCCACGGCTCTTGCTCGCGATGCGGATGGTGCTCGGGGCCGTCAAGGATCGCCGGGCAAGGTTGCCCTTCCGGAAGGGTGGCTGGATGATCCCGAGGATGACACCGTCCCTGAGGGAGCAGAAATTGAGAACTCTGGCGGATAGGTACACACGATGCGCCTGAGGCGTCGAGCCCCAGGAGACTTCTTAACGCGCGAAATCTGTGTCTTCCATCTATGCTGTTAGCCATGCGAACCGCTTATCGGGAACATTTAGATGCCTTTGCCCATGATCTCATTTTGATGTGCGATATCGTGCAAGAAACAATGACGCAGGCATCTCGAGCGTTATTACAACATTCCTTAGAAGCAGCAGAAGATGCGCTGTCCTTATCTGATCAACTGGAGGAAACGCGCGTCCGCTGCGATACCCGAGCTATTGAACTATTAGCCTTAGAAGCTCCCGTAGCCCGGGATCTCCGCCAAGTCATCTCCTCCATTTATATTGTGGAAGATTTCGACCGAATGGCCGCCCTAGGAATGCATGTGGCTCGTTGTGCCCGACGCCGCCACCCCGGCGCTGTTCTTCCCGAACCCATTGTGGGGTACTTTGAAGAACTAGCCCGCTTAGTGGCAGATATGGGTGCGCGGGTTCGAGACCTTTTGGTTGACCCGGACCCGGAAGTAGCCGTGGTCCTCGGTCAAGACGACGATGCCGTCGATGATCTCCACGACCATCTCATGAGTATGCTGACCCTCAGGGAATGGCCGCATAGCACGTGTGCCGCGGTGGATATCACTCTTCTAGCTCGCTATTATGAGCGCTTTGCCGATCATTGTGTCAATGTGGCCGCCAGAATTGTGTACCTCACCACCGGCATGATGAAAGAAGAATACTTAGCAGAACGAGAACGCTCTAAAGAAGAGGAAGATTTTCAACGCCGCTTTGAAGATCTTGAGCGGATCTACCATCGGGGCCGTTCATCTTCCTCTTAATCCCCCCCTTGGCGGGGCGGTTAGCCAAATCGACCGGAAATATAGTCCTCGGTTTCTTTCTTTTCCGGTGTCTCGAAAATCCGACGCGTCGGACCGTATTCCACTAGTCGGCCGGGTTTACCCGTTGCTTCCAGGGAGAAGAATGCGGTTTGCTCTGACACCCGGGCGGCTTGCTGCATATTATGCGTCACGATGACGATGGTGTACTTTTCCCTGAGTTCGTGAATTAATTCCTCAACCGCCAGGGTAGAGATGGGGTCCAAGGCAGAGCACGGCTCATCCATTAACAGCACCTCGGGTTCCACCGCTATAGCTCTAGCGATACACAACCGCTGCTGCTGCCCGCCCGATAAACCACCACCTGGCCTATCTAAACGGTCTTTCACTTCTTCCCATAAATTCGCCCCCCGCAGGGATTTCTCCGCCACCTCTTTGAGCTTCTTCTTATTCCGCTCGCCCGCTAATTTCAGCCCCGCCACCACGTTGTCTTCAATAGACATTGTGGGAAAGGGGTTAGCTTTCTGAAACACCATCCCCACGGTGTTTCTGACCGACACCGGGTCTACTTGCTGACCATAAATATTTTCCCCATCCAGCAGGATTTCTCCTTGAACGCTGGCCCCCGGTGTCACCTCATGCATCCGGTTAAGGGTACGAAGCACAGTGGATTTTCCGCATCCGGAAGGACCAATAAAAGCTGTTACTGACCGCGCTGGAATATCCATCGACACGTTTTGAACCGCATGAAAATCACCATAGTAAATATTCACGTCATTGAGTTTGAGCTTGCTCATCGGGTGAGATCCTTACTTTTGTATTAGTGAGTTTTGACCGAGAAATGGGAAGATATCCACCGCGCCCCCACGTTCAACACGGCGATAATGAACACCAACGTAAAAGCAGCCCCCCACAGTTTCGCAAGCACAGCATCAGATGTCCCAGCCTTATACATATCCAGCATCATCAATGGCAGGGATGATTGCGGGCCGTTGAGAGCATCCCAGTTAATCACCTGGGTTGAGCCCACCAACACAAAAACAGGCGCAGATTCACCCATGATGCGGGCGATAGCTAACATCACGCCGGTGATAATTCCGGATAAGGCCGTAGGCAGCACAATGCGAGCAATGGTTTTCCACTTGGGGACCCCTAAAGCATAGGAGGCTTCCCGGAGGTCTTGGGGCACTACTCGAAGCATCTCTTCGGTATTCCGGATAATCACCGGAACCATGAGGATGACCAACGCTAGGGACACGGCCAGACCAGAGCGATCAAAACCGAAAAGCACAATCCAGGCGGAATAGATGAATAACGCCGCCACGATGGAAGGCACGCCCGTCAGGATGTCCACCATGAAGGTAGTGAACCGGGCTAATCGTGAACCATTGGCGTATTCCACCAGATAGATGGCGGTGAAGATCCCAATAGGAATAGATAACGCTGCGGTGATAAGCGTCTGAACTAGGGTGCCAACAATAGCGTGGAGGGCACCGCCGCCAGCAGTGTGATACATCACTCCACGCTGAGAGGTAGTCCACCATTCAAGATGAAGCACTGGGCCAATACCGCGAGCCACCACTTCCCAGAGCACCCATACCAGGGGGATCAGGGCAAGAAACATGGTCGAGCTAATCAACACAGTAGCAAAGTGATTAGAGAATCGGCGTCGGGTGGACACACCCACCCTGGTGTTGGAACGGGACGTAAGGACAGTCATTTATTTCTTCCTCCGGGAAATCACTCCACGGGCAAGGGCGTTGACGAGGAAGGTGAGGGCAAAAAGCACCAAACCAGCGGCGATGTAGGCGCCCGCTCTGAGGTCATCATTGAACTCGGGGGCGGCGTTGGCAATGGCGGTAGCAAAGGTGGTTCCGCCGTCGAATAGCGAACCCCGGAACGCCGTAGAGGGGGATACCACCATGTACAAGGCCATGGTTTCACCTAGTGCGCGGCCTAGACCAAGCATCCCACCGGCGATAAAGGCGGAACGACCGAAAGGCAAAACCGTCATGCGGACTACTTCCCAACGGGTTGCACCCAGGGCTAGAGCAGCCTCAATGTGGCCCTTCGGCGTTTGGACAAACACTTCCCGGGTGGTGGCGGCAATCACCGGCAAAATCATCACCGCAAGCACTACCCCTCCGGTAAAGACGTTGCGTCCGGTATCAAAGGAGGGTGAATTTGGGTAGGTGGCAAAAAGCGGAATGAAGCTGAGGTGGGCGTGGAGAAAGACATAAAGCTCTTTGAGGGAGGGGCCCAGGACCTGCCAACCCCATAAGCCGTAGACGATGGAGGGGACGGCGGCCAGCATATCGACCAAATGCCCCAGAGGTTTGACGAGATTTTTCGGCGCGTAGTTTGACAGGTAGATAGCAATTCCCAGAGCCACCGGCATGGCTAAGACCAAAGCCAAGAGGGAAATCATGACTGTGACAGCCAAGAGATTGGGGATCCCGAAGTACATGGCGGAGGTGTCGGTAGTGTTCCATGCCTCTGAGTAGGTGAAAAAACCCACCAAGCCCTTGGCGTTATTGCTCAGCGCAGGGACTGCCCGCCACAGCAAGAACACACCGATAGCAGCAATGATGAAGCTAATAAATCCAGCCGAGGATAGCGACAAACCGCTGAATACCCGGTCCCCTATGCGTCGAACCCCTCGGGTTGGATGTAAGGAGTGTTCTGGGAGAGGACCCGGATCAGGTTCCGGAACAATTGTCGGGGTCGATGACGGCGCCGGTCGGGAACGACGCTGAGCAGAAGGAAAAGAATAAGTCATGATTCAGCCAAAGAATTAGTGGATAGCGTTAACAGCATCAACGAGGCGATCATGGTGGGAACCAGCAACCGGAATATAGCCCAAGTCAGCTAATTGGTCATCCTGGGAGTTCAAAGCCACCGTGAGGAAATCTTTGACCAAGTTTCGAGTTTGTTCGTCATACCCAGCAGAGCAAACAATCTCATAGGTGGTCAACACGAGAGGATAGGTATTGGCTTGGTTCATCCGGTACAAGGCCTTGGTGTCTACCACCATGTTGTGGCCTTCACCGCTAAAGGTTAAGGAATCTAACGCGGAATTCACGGTCTCTTTAGTGGGAGAAACCGGACCGTGCCCAAAGTCCACGTTCGCTACTCCTAGACCTTGCTGGTGAGCAAACCCAGCTTCCACGTAGGTGATAGCGCCATCAATATTCTTCACCTCAGTTGCTACGCCATTTGAGCCGTTAGCTCCAGCACCCACCGCGGTAGGGAATTGCTGGCCCTCACCGGACCAGTCGGTGTTCGCAGCAAGGAATTTTTGGAAGTTATCTGAGGTTCCGGATTCATCCGAGCGGTAAATCACCGAAATCTTCCGGTCCGGCAACTCTACGCCCTTGTTTTCTGCGGCGATGGCTGGATCATTCCACTGTGTAATCTTGCCGCTGAAAATCTTAGAGATGGTATCTACGCTGAGATTCAGATTGTCGGTGCCATCGAGGTGGTAGGCAATAGCAACCGGCCCAATGACCATCGGAAGATGCCAGGCGTCGTTACCTCCGCAGCGCTTCTTTGCTGCAGCAACTTGATCATCTTTAAGGGGTGAATCAGACCCGGCGAAAGCAACCTGACCAGCCACGAAATTAGTCCGACCGGAACCGGAACCCGAAGCGTTATAGGACAAGCTAGCCCCACCACTCGCCTCTTGGAACCGGTGGGCGAAATAGTCCATCGCATTTTGCTGGGAAGATGCGCCCTCCCCGACCAAGTTTCCGCTAGCACCACTTAATCCTGGGATCGTGGTCCCTCCCCCACTGCTCCCAGTTTCGCTACAGGCACTAAGCGTCATTGCCCCAGCAAGAACAGCAGCACATAAAACACCAGCACGGACATTGTTCATGGTGTGGGACCCTTTCCACAATTGATCGATTCTCACACCGAAGCAACTTAAGGCCCACAGATGACTAACGCTGCCCCACTAGATGAAGAGCCGGTGAACTTCCCCCGAACATTTAGCGTTAGGAGGTGATTCCATACACCGTGTGTTGTTCACTCACGCTAAAACCGCGTGCCCGATATAACCCCACGGCAGCTTCGTTATCTGACTCCACGTACAAGATAATTTTCTTGGCATGATGATCAAGAAACATTCGACGTATCCCCAACGCCAATAACGGAGTTCCCAGCTTCTTTCCCTGGAACCTCGGGGATAGTCCCACCACGTACACTTCGCCCACAGCGTCGGCACCACCATGCCATTTAGTCCAATGGAATCCAGCTAATGGCGGAGTTTGAGAACTTGAGTTCTCTTCCCAGAGAAAGAACACGTCATCGGGACTAAACCACTCAGCCTGTTGAGCTCGGTGCAATCGCTGACGATCCCAGCCGCCTTGTTCCGGATGCCAACTAAAAGCCTCGTTATTGACCGCTAGCCACGCATCTTCCACGCTCTCGGAGGACCAGCGGCGTTGCGCCTCTGACAGAGTCGTCGCGAAAAACCCGGCGGGGATGGATACTTCTGATTCTTTGGCCAAATGCTCCTCGCTTAGGGACATCACCAATAATTCTCGGATCACGGAGTACCCATAGTTGGCAGCAAGATGCTGAGCAGCAGCGCAATTGCCATGCGCCCAAAACTGGACTTGTGGCTGAGTATCCCGAATCTCCTCAATAAGGCCACGCCCAATGCCGCGGCCCCGGAACTCCGGGTGAACGCTTAGCTCTACCTGATCGACGTCGAGCGCAGCAATAGCAATGGGAACGGAATTTTCCCATCGGATGAAGTGACGGTGCCCTAAGGACGGGTCGGCTATACCATTGAGGAAATGCTCTGACAATGGTTCTATCCCGTCAACCGAGGCTATCTGCTCAAGGAGATGGTGAATCTGCCGGTGTTGTTCTTGGGAGATCATGGCCCCAGGGTAGCCTGAGAGAGTGAATATTCCGCGGCGACTTATTTTCTCAGTGGTCAGCATTGTCCTCGTGGTGGGGCTTGTTCTCCTTGTTGACCTGGGGTTAGCTATCCGCGCGGAGCGAAAAACAGCCCAGGAGGTACGCAGCATCGCCGGTCTCGCCACTGATCCGCGAGTCAGCATCGGCGGGTTTCCCTATCTTCTCTCTGCCCTCACCGGCGAGGTCTCCGGAATCTCCGCCGTAGCCTTCGACGTGGATGTCCCAGAATTTGGGATGCTCAACGCCAGCACCAGCTACTCCACAGTAGAGATCACTCCGAGCCAACTCATCTCCGGGGACTTCTCCAGCGCAGTAGCAGAGCTTTTTTCCCGCACCCTGAGTCTGGACGGAGTTGCCTTAGGAAACCAGCTGAATATCACGAACCTGGAGATAGCTAATCCCTATGATATTTCCCCAGGTGGTGGGGTTGCGAGCGAAGTCCAGCTAAGTGGAACACCAGTGGGGTTTGATAAACCGGTAACAGTGGTGGCTGCGTTGAGGCTTAACGGCCCGTGGTTTCATCTCATTCCTCGTCAGGTGATTAGTGCCCCCGAGGGCCGCGAAAAAGATGCCCTGGCCGCGTTTCAGTGGGATTTAGACACCCGACGCCTGCCTTTAGCGCAACAAGCCGAAGCTGTATATGTGCGGGGCGGTTCCATCTATTTTGAGACTCAACGAAGAAATGTGCAGGTTCAGGTGGATGACTTATCTCCCATCAAGAAGGTTAATTTCTAAGTAACCGCAGCGTATTCTTCAACCAAACCCGCCATGACCGCGATGTTGATTCGGGAATATATTGAGGCGCCATCACCTCAATAGCATCCGGGACAGTTGCTAGGCGGATATGATCCCACTCTCCCTCAAATTCCCCATCTGCCTGGAAGCGCTGCGGACCCTCACACCGCAACTCCAGCTCCACGATGTCATCAAATTGGATGGTGTGGTCTCGGATCAGCTCTTCTAACCAGCGCCGATGCCCAATACCGATCAGGTGAACCATAGCGAGCACCCCTTTAATCCCGCGAAGATCCCTAAGGACAAACATGCTTAGACCCCGGTCAAAAGAGTTCCGAGGATTAGTGACTACCGGCAAGGGGCCCAAAAACGTCCACGGATTTGTGTTGGAGGCTAGGCACAACGGGACTTGGTGAAGCTCCAGTTCCCCGCCTTGGCGGTCTCGAGCCCAGGCTGAAATTGCTGGCGGGCATCGTTGGGCGTCGAACCAGGTGCGCAGTGACACTGCGAGATAGCGCAAGGGGCTGGCGGAAAAACCTTTAGCTCTGGCGCGCTCGATCCGAGCGATGACATCAGCGTCTATTCCGAACCCGGCGTTGACCGCAAACCAGCGATGATTCCATGTCCCTAAACATATAGTTCGGCGAAAATCCCCCTCGATAAGAACTGCCAAGTCTAACGCAGCCGCTACGGGGTCAGCGGGGAAGCCGAGGGCTCGGGCAAAAACATTCGCTGATCCGGTGGGGATGACCGCCAGAGCGGGGATGTGGCTGGGGTGAAAAGCACTGGTGTTGTCATCGGTGACGGGGCCGAGAAGCCCATTGATAACTTCATTGAGAGTTCCATCCCCGCCGACCACGATGATGAGCTCATAGTCAGTGCGACGCAAACCTCGCACCATTTGTTCAGCGTGTCCTGGATAGTGAGTGAAACGCGCACAAAGATGCAACTCCGGAACCTCCCTCAGCCTGGGAATAATTTGCCGAAATAATGCATCGGACTGAGTGGTGGAGTTGGGGTTGGCGATGAGCAGCACATCCACAACCACACAGATTACCGGTTATCCCAGTGCAGCGTAACTTATTGGAAGGGTTTTGAGTTCCTTGATGCTCGGAGAGCATTAGGCTGGTGAGCATGGCTGATGAAACTGGACATCCTGAAAACCTTTCTCCCCGTCTCGACGGCAATGAGGCGGTGAATTTAGCGGCTGAGCAATCCCAAAAGACTGCGCACCGCAATATCCCGTTGAGCGGGGAAATCCCGCTGCCGGATGACACGGCGAATCTGCGCCAAGGACCTAGTCTCCATGATGGCCTCTTAGCCTTATTGCCACTGGTGGGAGTATGGCGAGGCGAAGGCCAAGCAGACACCGTCGAAGATGGCGAGTATGCCTTTGGCCAGCAATTAACCTTCGCCCACGATGGGGAAAACTATCTCACCTATGAATCCCGGGTGTGGCGGATTAACGAATCCGGTGAATCCGCCGGCGCGGTGTCTCGTGAGTGTGGCTTTTGGCGCATTAATGACAAAGACGAAATAGAGATGATTTGTTGCCACTCCTCCGGAGCGGTAGAGATTTTCTACGGGGATCTGCTTAATGAACGCGCCTGGCAATTGGAAACCGCGCAAAGCTTAGCAACCGCTACCGGAAGCGTGATGCTGGGTGCCGGTAAGCGACTTTATGGGCTCATGCCTAACAATGACTTGGGGTGGGTGGAAGAACGCGCGGTTAATGGTGAGCTAAAACCCCGAATGTCCGCCCAACTGAAGCGGGTTGCCGGCTAATGCATGGCCGCCTGGAATAGCTGTCGGAGTTCATCTAGGTCATGAGGTTCAAGGCAGGTGTCGTCGATTCTTGTGACCGGCACTGCCCCTCGAACAGAACTCAGTAGCCATACAGATCGGGCACTCTTCAGATCCGTGACGGTCAGTGGCTTTTCTTTGCACTTCCAGCCCTGACTATGCGCGTAATCAAATAAGGCCGCCTGGGTGGTGCCGGGCAAAATTTCCCCGCCACTCGATGGTGTACGCAGTCGCTTACCCTTCTTCTCCATCACCACGGTCGAGGTCGCTCCTTCAAGCACGCTTTCACCATCTGCCCCTAGCCACACCACATCATCAAATCCACGGTCCTTGGCATAGCGCAAGGCAGCCATGGCGGCTGCGTAGTTGAGGGTTTTTGCTCCCACCGTCAACCACGGCGCCGGGGATTGAGGAACTTTGCCCTCAGCGGCGACGTAGACACCCGGGAGCTCGGTGTTAATTGTCCACCCCCGCGGTGTGGTCATAACCGCCACGCCCTGTTCTCGTTGCTGAATCATCTCAGCAGGCAGAGAATTAACTCGGATCCAGGCGGTCGGGTTGCCGGTACTCGCTCGGCCTCGGGTGTAGGTCCACACACATTGCGCTTCGCCGCGGAACCCTTCGGCTGGGGTTTGCCCCTGTTGTCGATACCACTCCATCGCTGCTTCATCGGTGGCCCGATGCCAGTAGTTTAGGTCCGGTTCCGGCAACCCCAGAAGGGTGGCTGAGGCGAGGAAGCGTCGAGCGTGTCGCTCAATGTTAACTGGTTTGCCGTCTCGGATAAGAAGGGTCTCAAACACTCCGTCTCCCCGGGTGACGGCAGCATCATCCCAGTACACCATGGGTAAATTGGGGTTATGGAGTCGGGTAGAACCACCAAAGGGCTCCACAATCAAAATGACAGGTTGCACACTGCGAGGGGCCATACTTTGAATTATGCCCCCTTTAAGGCGCTACCATCAGTTCTGTGATGACTCAGTACCAATCTCCTTTATTGGAACTGCCCGGCGCTACTGAATTTCAGGCCCCACCGGAAGCAACTGTCCACCCAGACGCGTTTGGGGTGGCGTGGCACTACGGGGATCCTCTCGGCGAACAGCGCCTGATTGAGAACCACCCCGTGTGGATTGACCGCTCACATCGCCGAGTCTTTCGAATCAGCGGCCCCGACTCTGCAACCTTCTTGAATAATCTGCTGAGTCAAAAATTAGACGATGCCCCGGTGGGGTTTTACTCCCCGGCCCTTGATCTCGACATGCAAGGACATATCCAGCACCACCTGGATGTGCTGCGCGCTGCGGATGATTCTACGGATCACACCCCTTGCTTCCTGATCCACACCACCGCTGCGCAGGCAGACACTCTTTATGATTTTCTTCATAAGATGATCTTTTGGTCCAAGGTCAGCATCGAAATGATCGATGCGGGAGTGATAACCCTCATCGGAGAGGACGTCCAAAAGTTGCTCGACGTCCCCAGCCCCGGGATTCTCGGCGCAGCGAGCTATAGCTGGACTGCCCACCCCAGGATGGATCTTTTTGTAGCGCGGCATGATCTCCGGCACCTGGCCCAAAATTTAGAGGCCCAGGGAATAACTCGGGCCGGGCTGATGGCTTTTAGCGCTGAACGGGTACGTGCGCTAGAACCAGAACTATCTGTAGATCTTGATCATCGCAGTATCCCGCACGAAGTCCCCCACTGGATCGGGCGTGGGATACACCCCGGCGCCGTCCACCTCAATAAAGGCTGCTACCGGGGTCAAGAAACCGTAGCTCGGGTAGAGAATCTGGGCCGTAGTCCACGGGTGGCAGTGCTCTTACAACTAGATGGTTCCGCCCCTCGTGAACCGCTCCCCGGGATGACCGTTCAGCGAGGCAATCGCACCGTCGGCAGAGTCGGAACCATCGTCCACGACTGCGATTTCGGCCCCATTGCTTTCGCCTTGATTAAACGCTCAGCACTGGGCACCAGCGATCTTCATATCGGAGATACCGCCGTAGCCGTCGACCCCACCTCCCTGCCCCAGGACGAAGGTCCTCGCGCCGGTCGAGCTGCAGTTGATAGACTTCGCGGACTCTAGCCTCTCCCCCTTTCAGGGGGTGGTCACTCCAGCGTTCATCTGAAGAGTTTTTTCACCCATCTTGGCCGACAACCACGCCCTCACGCTGCACGGTGAGCGTCAATTTTGGTTCTCCATCGACCCCTGCTACCTGGTGCGACTCGCCGTGAGGTCACCCGGTTCGGAAATTTTCACTAAGAACCGCTATCCTGACTACAGGAAAAAAAGAGATAAGTAGCACGTTGATGGGGCATCCGAATTCCCTGGATCGCCCCTTTTCGAACCCGAGGGGGTCAATGCCATGGGGCGCGGACGCGCGAAGGCAAAGCAGACCAAGGTCGCTCGTCGATTGAAGTACCACTCTCCTGAGATGGATCTGGACTCTCTTCAACGGGAGCTCGCAGCTCAGGCCCCTCATCATGATGAGAAGGCCGATGAGTATGAAGATGACCTTTACTCAAAATATGCTGATTGGGCCGAAGACGAAGACGAGGATGACGGCTACCGCCGTTGACCTACCGGCTTAAGCCATTGTTGACCCCGCACTTCCGAGGATTCACCAAGATCATCGGGCGCGGGGCCTTTCCTGTGCCTAGAATCCCGGATGGATGCCTTTCATGACAACTTTGTCTTCTTTCTCGTCGGCGGCCGTCCGCACGGAACCGACCTCCCACGCCTCTACGTGGCGAGCCGCTAACATGGCTAAGGCTCGATCACGATCATGAGGTGAGACTACCGCTAACATCCCCACACCCATATTGAATGTCTTTTCCATCTCAGCGAGGGCTACTGTGCCTAGCTTCTGGATGGTGCGGAAAATCTGGCCCGGAGTCCACGTCCCTCGGTTAATATCTGCCACCAGGCCTTCTGGGATGACCCTGCTCAGATTGCCGGCTAATCCACCGCCAGTGACGTGGCAAAAAGTCCGAACTTCGCATTCGGCTGCTAGAGCTAAACAGTCCTTGGTATAAATCTTGGTAGGTTCAAGGAGTTCTTCTCCTAGGGTTCGCTCAAACTCCTCCATGTAGGCGTCGAGCGCTAAACCGGCGCGCTCTAAGAGCACATGGCGGGCCAAAGAATAACCATTAGAGTGCAAACCAGAACTCTTCATGGCAATAATGATGTCCCCGGCGCGCACCCGCTCTGGACCGAGAACTTCATCAGCTTCAACCACCCCCACGGCAGTGGCTGAGACATCGTAGTGGGTTTCCTCCATCACTCCAGGGTGCTCGGCGGTTTCGCCACCAAGCAAGGCGCATCCGGCTTGTACACAGCCTTCGGCGATGCCGGAAACTATGTCGGCTACATGCTCCGGGATGACTTTGCCAATCGCAATATAGTCTTGCAGGAAGAGCGGTTCCGCTCCGCAGACCACGAGATCGTCGACGCACATGGCCACCAAATCAATACCGATGGTGTCATGTTTATCCATGGCTTGAGCCACGGCTAATTTCGTTCCTACCCCATCAGATCCAGCCGCCAACAGCGGTTCCCGATATTTCCCCAGCGCAAAGAGCCCGGCAAAGCCACCTAGCCCACCGCGCACCTCGGGGCGGGTTGCTCGCTGAGCGTGCGGAGAAATTAATTCCACAGCACGGTCGCCGGCTTCAATATCCACACCGGCGACGGCATAAGAAGCGCCCTCGGCGGTCGGGTTGTTCTCAGTCATGGTGTTTATCTAATCCCTTAATTATTCTGGTCACGGTCGATGGTAGCGGTGCCGGCTGCCCGGCCAGATTGAAGCCGAAGCACAAGTTCCGCGTTGGAGTTTCCTTCGGGAACGCCAATGGGATAGTGCCCGTCAAAACACGCCACGCACAGCTCTTCACGCTTCTGGCAGGTGGCCTGAACCATCTCCTCAATCGAGACAAACCCCAGACTATCCGCCCCGATAGCCCGACACACAGCCTCCACCATTTTTTCTTCGCTACGAATATCCCCAGCGTTGGCAATAAGCTCCCCGGGACTAGCAAAATCTATGCCATAGAAGCACGGCCATTTCACCGGTGGTGAAGCAATCCGCACGTGAACTTCCTTAGCGCCGGCCTCCCGCAGCATCCGGATCAACGCGCGTTGGGTGTTGCCGCGCACAATGGAGTCATCGACCACGACGAGTCTTTTGCCGTCGATAACTTCTTTCAATGGGTTGAGTTTCAGCCTGATCCCTAGCTGCCTGAGGGTCTGAGAAGGCTGAATAAAGGTTCGCCCCACATAGGCGTTTTTCACTAACCCTTGTCCGAACGGAATGCCGGATTCTTGCGCGTAGCCTACCGCTGCCGGTGTGCCCGACTCCGGTACGGGGATGACTAAATCCCCATCGGCTGGGTACTCCCTGGCCAGGCGTCGCCCAATATCGAGGCGGGTGGCGTTGACCGCTCGCCCACGGATGACGGAGTCTGGACGAGCCAGATAAACATACTCAAATACACAGCCTTTGTGCTGAGTATCGGCAAAGCGCTCGGAGTAGACGCCGCCAGCGTCAATGGCTACTAGTTCTCCGGGTTCGATCTCTCTCACGAAGCTGGCCCCCACAATGTCTAGGGCGCATGTTTCGGAAGCAATAACCCAGCCACGTTCTAGCCGCCCTAGGCAAAGGGGACGAATCCCCCACGGGTCCCGCGCGGCGTAGAGGGTAGAACCATCAGTGAAGGTGAGACAAAACGCACCTTTAATGCGCGGCAGCAATTGCCGGGCAGAATCCAAAAGGGAAACATCGGCGGTGATTTTTTCCGCCAACAAGGCAGACATCACCGCGGTGTCAGAACTTGCTGCTTTGCCGTCAATGAGGCCACGCTCCACCGCCTCATCATGAAGTTGCTGGTAGTTCACTAGGTTTCCGTTGTGCCCTAAGGCGACGTCGCCCCCCTCCGGGGTGCTACGAAACATGGGCTGCACGTTTTCCCAGTGGGTTCCTCCTGCCGTGGAGTACCGGGTGTGCCCTATGGCTACGTCCCCTTGGAGGGCACTGAGAGCAGATTCTTCAAAGATCTGAGACACCAATCCCATATCTTTAAAAACTACGATGCTGTCGCCGTCACCCACTGCTATTCCGGCGGCTTCTTGGCCGCGGTGTTGCAGCGCAAATAACCCAAAGTATGTGAGTTTGGCGACGTCTTCCCCTGGCGCCCAAACTCCAAAAACACCACATTCTTCGCGGGGTTCTGGCTCCCCCTGATCATCTAAGCCGTTGATCGGGGTGGGGCGCATGTCCTTAGTTTTCTGGCGGTCATCAGATACCACGGGGCCTGAGTCTACCCTTCTTCAGTGCTGCTTATCGAATAAGCGGCAACCAGTGTGCAACTTCTCCGGCGCGGGAGCCGCTGCTATCTACCCCGGGAGAGTGGTGAAAATCCTCAATTCCGCAGGCTAAGCGAAGCCAGGTGCGGGGATCGCATTCCACCACATTAGGAGGGGTGCCTCGGGTATGGCGTGGGCCTTCAATGCACTGTACTGCCACAAATGGGGGGACCCGGACTTCTACGCAATGACCGGGAGCGCGTTCAGCGAGCAACCGCGCGGTCCCGCGCACCGCACGCGCTATCGCAGCTCGCGGTGGTTTTTCTACCTGGTTACTACGGTCTTCCACCCACGCGCGGACTTCCTCTACCTCCGCGCGCAGACGCGCAGCGTCGATTCTTTTCACCATGAGGCTAGCTTAGATAGATTTAGTGCCATGACTTCCGAGAAATCCCCCCAACTCATTTTGCGTTTCATGGCTGCCCCGACCGACGTCATTATGGCGGGCAGTCATGGTGTCTCTGGTGGCCGGGTTCTAGAGTGGATTGACAAAGCAGCCTATGCTTGCGCCACCCAATGGTCCGGGACATATTGCGTTACTGCGTACGTGGGGCATATTCACTTCACCCGGCCTATTCCGAGCGGCCATATGGTGGAGGTGCGGTCTCGGATCGCCATGACCGGGCGTTCTTCTATGCATATTGTCAATGAAGTGTTTTCCGCTGATCCCCGGCAGGGCATTTTCACTCGGGCGTGTGATTGTCTCGTGATTTTCGTCGCTAAAAACACTGAGACTGGGAAATCTCAGCCAGTGCCTAGTTTCCAGCCACGCAATGTTGCGGAGGAAGAGGCCCACGCTGCTGCGTTATCTCGGATTGAGCTGCGCAAAGCCATTGAAGCGGAGATGGAAAAGCAAACCTATGATGGCGAGTCTGAAGCTCCTCGGCTCATTCACCGCTTCCTCGCTAAGCCCACCGATGTTAACTGGGGCGGCAATGTTCACGGTGGTACTGCAATGGAATGGATTGATCAAGCCGGGGCAGCCTGCACCATGGAGTGGTCCGGGGAACACACGGTGGCAGTCTACGCCGGGGGAATTCGGTTCTACCGGCCTATTTCCATTGGGGATTTAATTGAGGTTGACGCTCGCCTCATGCGTACTGATGCTCGTTCCATGCAGATGAGTGTGCATGTGCGCTCTGGTAGCCCCCGTGGTGGCCGGGAGCATCTACAACAAGCCATCCACGCCACCGTTACCTATATTGCCATTGACCCCGACGGCAACCCCTTGCCGGCGCGTCAATTCCACCCCCATACCGAAGAAGATCAGCGGCTGGCAGAGCACGCAACGGTTTTGCGTAATTTACGCGCCGAGTACTCGCCGAAACCACTGATCACCTTGTCTTCTCCCCGGCATATTGATTAAACCGGGGAGGATATTACTCAGGTTTTTCGGGGGCGACGGTATAACTATCCAGATCCACCTGTGGGGTGGGTTGGAGCCGGTCCTGGGCGGGGTTTTCCACCGAGGGGCTGCGGCGGAAATCACCCGGTTTATCATCGTCTTCGGCCGGCACATAGGGCAGTTGACCAGAAAGCACCTGGCGGGCGCGTTCTTTATCTAAGGTTCCAGTCCACTGGCCCACCAAGAGGGTGGCTACCGAGTTACCGGCGAAGTTCGTTAAGGCACGGGCTTCAGACATGAACTTGTCAATGCCCATCACAAAGGCCACACCACCCACCAATTCCGGCTTCTGGGATTGGAGGCCTGCCGCCAAGGTGGCGAGACCCGCACCAGATACGCCGGCTGCGCCCTTAGAGGCGATAATCATGACGATCAACATGCCAATTTGCTGCCCAATGTCCATGGGCATATTCATGGCATCAGCGATGAAGATAGCTGACATAGTCAGATAGATAGCGGTTCCGTCGAGGTTGAAAGAATAGCCGGTGGGGACCACGATACCGACGGTGGACTTATCCACACCGGCGTGTTCCATTTTGCGCATTAGATTAGGCAGGGCGGATTCGGAGGAAGAGGTGGCAAAAATAAGCAGGAATTCCCGGCCAAGGTACTTCAGCAAGGACAAAATATTCAGGCCGGTAAAGATCTTCAGGACCAGGCCCAATACCACGAAGATGAAGATGATACAGGTCAGGTAGAAGGCCAACATGAGGACGCCGAGCTGAACCACAACCGACCAGCCGGATTTGCCGACGGCAGCAGCCATGGCGCCGAACGCACCGAGGGGAGCTAGCCACAGAATCCATCCCAAGATCTTGAAGATCAATTTCTGGAGATGGGCCACGAAACCGAGGATGGGTTCTCCTTGTGAACCCAGAGTTTGCACGACAAATCCCACCACCAGAGCAACTGCTAAGACCTGGAGGATGTTGCCGGTAACAAAGGCACTAAAGAAGGTAGTGGGCACAATATCGAGCAGCATTCCAGATAGACCGCCGCCACCAGTGCTATGGGTAGCGTCGCCAACCAGGTGGCTGACTGCTTCTTCTGAAGGCTCAATATTAAGGCCACTGCCTGGCTCGATGATATTGCCCACCAACAGGCCGATAGTCAGGGCGAAGGTGGACATGGTCACGAAGTAAATCAACGCCAGACCGCCGGCTTTACCGACCGCAGCGGCGGAACGCACGGACCCGATACCGAGCACAATGGTGCAGAAGATGACCGGGGTAATGATCATCTTGATGAGTTTGATGAAGAAAGTGCCGAGGAATTCCACCTGTTTCGCCACTCCGGGAGCAATAATGCCTAGTGCTACACCAGCGATAATGGCGATAATCACCGCGATATAAAGCCAGTGTGTGCGGTCTTTCCGCGGTTTCTTTGGGTCGGCAATCCGTGGTCCACTTGAGTGGGGAGGGGTGCTAGCCATGTCCTCGGTCCTTCACTTCCGCGCGCCGCCGATCCGACGCGAACTCCAACTCAGACGTCTAGGACGGATCGGCGAGCAGACGGCTGAAGACAGGGGGATATAACCTTTCGGTCATATTTTCCTCCGCTTGCGAGCATGGGACAAATCACCTTTGCGTCCGTAGTGTTGCCTTCGCCTCTACCTGCCCCCGCCCTACCCCTCTTTAGCTCTATGTCCACCGTTATCGCGGACCATCCTCCTCCCCTGAAGTGAATAGGAACACCCCAAAGTACACTCCATTTCCACCCCTAGATGGGGTGGATTTTATGGCCCGACGTCTGACTAATCCACCACACCGGTGATCTTATGGATCAACCAGGCGTATTCATAGGCGGTTTGCCGCCACGCTTGATAACGACCCGAAACCCCACCGTGCCCGGCCACCATTTCCGTTTTGAGGAGGAATTCCCCTCCGGTGGCGGTGTCCCGGAGTTTGGCAATCCATTTGGCCGGTTCCACATATAGCACTCGGGTGTCGTTAAGCGAGGTAGTGGCCAAAATGTCGGGATAGTTTTGGGTGCTCACATTTTCATAGGGGGAGTAGCTAGCCATATAGTCATAGACCTCGGGGTCATGATAGGGGTCTCCCCACTCTTCCCATTCCGGCACAGTCAACGGCAGCTCAGGTTTAAGGATGCTCGTTAACGCATCCACAAAAGGAACGGCCGCATGGATAGCGCAGAATCGGTCCGGTGCCATATTCGCTACCGCCCCCATCAACAGTCCGCCGGCTGATCCACCATAGGCAGCCATCGTCTCAGGGCTAGTGATTTTTTGGGCAATGAGATCATCAGCTACGGCGATGAAGTCAGTAAAGGTGTTGCGTTTATGAAGTAGTCTTCCTTCCTCATACCAGCGTCGGCCCATTTCTCCGCCGCCGCGAACGTGAGCGATAGCGAAAATCACACCGCGCTGCATCATGGAGAGCAAGGAGACGGAAAAACCGGGATCGCGGGAGGCTTCGTAGGCGCCATAGCCGTAGAGCACGGTGGGGTGAGGGCCTTGGCTTAGGTCGAGATCTGCGGAGTGGATAAGCGATACCGGGATCTTGGTGCCGTCGGGTGCAGTACTCCACAACCGGGTGGCAGTGTAGTCCTGGGGATTATAGCCTCCGCGTACCTCTTGAGCTTTGACTAAAACTCGGTCACCCGTAGCGATGTTTTCTTGGAACACCTGCGTGGGAACCGTAAAAGAGGAGTAGGAAATAAAGACGAAGGGAACTTCCCATTCCGGCCCTCCGCTAGCACCGCAGCTATAGAGCTCTTCCTCAAATTCCAACTCCTGGAAACTGGTGTAGCCACGCTCAGAGAGTTTCATGATTGCGGTTCGGGGAATAGCCCCGCGACGATACCCCAACACCAGGAAGGAAGCATAGGGTTCAATGGATTCAATACGGACCTCGTCACGGTGAGGAACTAATTCATGGAGTTCCTTGAGCGGAGCTAATGGCCAGGTGATCGGAGACTCTGCGACCGCGGAATTTGGTCCGGTGGCGTTATGTATCACCAACCAGCGATCTTCTCCACCAACAATGGCGTGGTCAACGTCATACTCCACCCCGGATTCTCGTTCCCAGAGCACCCGAAACTCCCCCTCGGGGGTAGACATATCACATACTCGCACTTCACTGGTCAGTTTCGACGCCGAGGCAATCATCAACCATTTCTGTGAACGACTGGAACCAATATCCACCCCAAACTTTTCATCGGGTTCATGGTAAACACACACATCCTCTTCTTGGGGGGTTCCGATGCGATGACGCCAGACCTTATCAGGGCGCCACGCGTCATCCACCGTGGTGTAAAAGAGGTATTCCTCCCCAGCCCAGGTAGCTCCATAAAACACATTGTGGAGGCGATCCTCCAATAGCTCCCCGGTCTCCAGGTTTTTAATCACCAACTCAAAACGCTCATCGCCGACGGTGTCTGTGGAGTAAGCCAGTAAACGCCCAGATGTAGTGATAGAAGAAGCACCCAAACTGAAAAACTCTTCCCCCTCCGCTAACGCGTTGAGATCAAGCAACACTTCTTCGCCTTCAGCAGGAGAACCATCCTCCGGAATCTGCGGAGGCACCCAACGGTCTTTGCCTTCAGCAGCGCGCACCCGACAACTAAACCCGTATTCAGAGCCTTCTTTGGTCCGACCGTAGTACCAATAATCCTCCATGCGTTGCGGTACCGACATATCGGTTTCTTTAATCCGAGAACGGATTTCCTGGAAAATATTTTCCCGCATACCTTCCAGGGGTTTCATCACAGTTTCGGTATAGGTGTTCTCGGCTTCAAGATACGCCCGAGTCTCCGGGGCATCTTTCTGCCTCAGCCACTCATAATTATCAACAAACTCCCTACCATGAAAACTACGAATGACCGGTTCTTTTTTCGCACTCGGCGCCTGTGGATGTTCAGCCATGATTGACACTATAGAAAATTCCCGGCACACAACGTCACCGGCGTGATCCCATGCAGGGAATTCAATGCCCATAGCTGGTGATGAGGTTGAGTAATCTCGGTCATCTCAATGGGACGCTGTTCTACTTTCCCCCACCGCAGATCAGCGTGTCTAATCTCCCCAGCCAGCAGAAGCTCCTCAGTGACTGAGGACAAGCGAGGTGCCTCAGGAATCACGAGAACATCCTCAGTACGCAGCACCACCGCAGCGGTGGTAGTTTCACATACCATTCCGGACACACACATCAACACATCATCAACCCCGGCCTCTTGCGCCTGGGTGCGCAGCACCTGCAATGTCGGCAAATCAGGCCCTTTAAAGTGTGGATATCGGCGGGGATCGTCGGGGAAATCGCGCACTAGCAAACGAGTGTGAGTACGACGCTGAGGACTGCGCCGCCACCGAAAATCCTGGGTTGTTGCGGTTGCTTCCACCCGGGGAAACCACTGCCCGACCGGAGCGTTGAGACATTCTTTGTGGACGTGAGTAAGAAAATCGTCGGGTAGGCGTCGAGCATAAAACTCCTCCACACTGCGACGAAAACGGTGAAGGTGGTGAGCTAGTCCCGCGATCTTAGGCGGGGAGTCAACCGAAGGGCGAGAAATCAACCAGGAATCAATAATCATTGTTCAAGATGCGCTATAGGCTGGAGGGCTCGGGTTTTGCTTAGAATCTCTTCCCATTCTTGGTGCGGATCAGATGCATAGAGAATAGCCCCGCCGGTTCCATAGCTCACCTGGGTGCCTTGGGCGACGACGGTGCGGATAGTCATGGCTAATTCCGCTGAACCGTCGCAGCCAAACCATCCGAAGCACCCGGAGTAAATCCCACGAGGGTGTTCCTCAATTCGCTCAAGGATATGGCAACTGCGTTCTTTGGGGGCACCAGTCATTGAGCCGCCGGGGAAAGCGGCAGCTAAGGCATCGAAAATATCAAGGTCAGGCCTGATCTGTGCGCAGATAACACTCAAGAGTTGATGAACCGTAGCGTAGCTTTCTACCTTAAACAGATCTTCGACTGTGACGGTGCCGGGTTCTGCCACGTGGGCGAGGTCATGGCGCACCAGGTCGGTGATCATCCTATTTTCCGCCCGGTCCTTGGGGTTATTCGCTAATTCCCTAGGGTCGGCAGAAGCTGGCCTGGTTCCTTTAATCGGGGCTGAGCATAATTGCCCGGCGTTGTCGAGTCGAAGAAAAAGTTCCGGTGACACGCTGAGGAGTTGGGTGTCTCCACAGCGGAAATACCCGCCATAAGGAACCGGGTTAGCTTCGCGCAGCTTCATATAGTGCCCGATATTAAGCTCCGCGACACCGTGAAACTGAGTGGTCAGGCAGGCTTCATAGCTTTCTCCAGCAGCTATTTCTGCGCGCAGCCGGGCGATTTTATCTAGGTAGCTTTCCCGAGAATCCCGGGCGGTTAGGTGAAT
Source organism: Corynebacterium poyangense (assembly GCF_014522205.1). NCBI lineage: Bacteria > Bacillati > Actinomycetota > Actinomycetes > Mycobacteriales > Corynebacteriaceae > Corynebacterium > Corynebacterium poyangense. Next base: position 2,162,697 of record NZ_CP046884.1, read on the forward strand.
GGGATTAGCGTCGAGAGGAACGCTGGCTGGCGGAGGGAAAGACAGCACCGTGGCGAAGGTTGCCGCCGTGGCTGTCTCGTCTTTTAACCCCACCACATAGATCTCTGGGTGGGGGCCTGGGCCGACCACGATGGCGGTGGAGACAAAGAGGAATTCCGCACCGTCGGTGGGGTGGTAGCCTATCCAACCCACCCAGCCGGGGCGGAAGGAAAACGGGAGCGATTCTTTAAGAAGGTGGTGTTGAGTTAGTTCGGGACGCAGATGGTGGGCGATGGAGTGAGCTGTTGCGTCGTGAACGCGGCAGTGAATCGGTGGGGCGTCGTGAAATAACGCCAGGACACTCCACCCGCCGCTTTGATCATCGAGCCACACCGCTTGGGGGTGGTGTTGACAGAGCTCGGAGAATATTTGGGGCGCGGTCCACCCCCAGGGGTTGGGGATAGATTGTCGATAGGTTCGACGCCACCCTGCTAGGTGCAAGAAATTGCTGAGGAGTTCTCGACCCTGCTGGGTTGAGATGGATTCAGGGTGGAACTGTACTCCCCACCAGGGGTGATCCCGGTGTTTAATGGCTTGGATGACTCCGTCCTCACTGTGGGCGAGGGCGATGAGTTCCTCGGGAAGGTGGGAAATAATCCACGAGTGATAGCGAACCGCGTGAAAGGGGTTAGGGAGATGAGAAAAAAGTGGGTCTGCGGTGTGGTTGATAGCGGACACCATCCCATGGTGGGGAGGGTGGGTGACTAAGTGCGCCCCGCAGTGGTGAGCAATAAGTTGCATTCCCAGGCAAATGCCTAGAACCGGGAGTCCGGTTGCCAGCGCGGCGCGGCTGAGTCTGACGTCGTCGGGGCGATACGCCCTACCAGGGCCGGGGGAAATAATGATCGCCGCAACGTCGTGGAGCGGAAGAGTATCGCCGTGATCATGGGGAATAACTAAGGGCTCTACCCCAAGGTGACGTAATTCCTCCACGATGTTGAAGGTGAAGGAATCATGGTTGTCAATGATAAGCACCCTAGGCATGAGAGAAACCACCAGGGGAGATAAAGCCCGGCCCGATCAGGCACGTGGGATAAAGCGGACGTCCCTGGATAAACCCGATAACACCGCAGTCACGCAGGTGGAACCGAGGATGAAGTGGGAGCTTAAGGCGTCGGCAAGCAGTGATTTCTCTTCGCGCCTGGGGGACAATGCCGTGCAGATACGACTGAGACGAGGGATCAGACATAGACAGCTCCGGCATGAGAAATGCCCGTCGCCGGGCGGTGAATATCAGAACTGTTCAACTATAAAACAGTGCGGTGAGTTGAGGATAGTTGTGGGTGTGGGGGTTAGCCGCACACCACCATCCAGACGGCAACCATATGAATGACTGCGGCGATGACGGTAGCGGAGTGGAAGTGCTCATGGTAGCCCACAAACCGGGCGTTGCGCCCTGGCCATTGCACACCGTAAATGAGGGCGCCTAGGGAATAGACCAGCCCACCGGCGAAAAGAAGCCACACTACTGCGGGGCCGGCGTTGGACCACAACTCAGGTAGTAACGGGATGATGAGCCAGCCCAGAACCAAGTACACCACGACGTCTAGCCAGCGCGGATGTTCTATCCATACCATGTTGAGGATCACTCCTAGCGCTGCCCCGGCCCAGGCGAAGGACAAGATGATGGCGGCGCTGAGGGGGCGAAGAATAATCAGACACAGGGGGGTGTAGGTGGCGGCAATGAAAATAGCGATGGTGGAGTGATCGGCTCGGCGCCACCATCGCACTGTTCGGGCGCTTTTCCAGCGACCGCGATGATAGGCGGCGGAGACACCGAAGAGGGCGATAACTCCTAAGGCGTAAATGGTAACCCCGAGAGCTTCCCACCACACCAGGAGCATCCAGGCCACGGTGGTGAGGACGGTGCCGGCAATCACTGACACCATGGCGGCGATGACGTGCGCCCAACCCCGCCCAGTGGGACGAGGCCCGCGATCTAGGATGAGCCGGGTGACCTCAATGGTTTTTTCCTCACCATGGGAGGACAAGGTGGAAGGGGTCATAGCAAAACCTCCGGCAAAGTAGGTTACGATTTCGTAATCTACGCCGGAGGTAGCGCTGCAGCAACTCTCAGATGAAAACTATTAAGAATTGCTTATTCCACTACGGAATTTGCGCCGACAGCGTGACCAAATTCCTCAGGCAAAGTCCCCTCCCAGGCAGTGAGCAAGTCCACAAGTGGAATGGACACCACGCCATAATCTAGGTTTGCTCCCTCACCAGCATCGGTCGTTGTCCCGATCTGACGCACCGGGATTCCTAGCTCTTTAGCCCGCGTCTGGAAGGAATCCGCTTGAGATAGCGTCGTCGCCACAAGGACACGGGAAGCTGATTCAGAGAACAAGGCAGTAGTAGGATCCTCATGAACCGCAGCTAGGTCCACGTTCACTCCAACCTGATTGCGCTGGACCATCTCAAAAATCCCCTGAGATAGTCCACCCTCGGAAAGATCATGGGCGGCGGTGACATCCGTGGCCCCGTGAAGAAGCACCGCTAGGCGTTGCTCATTTGCTAAATCCACCTGGGGTGGCAGCCCTTGAAGACCGCCGCCGCTGATCTGCTGCCAAATGGAACCGCCAAATTCTTCCTTGGTGTCTCCGAGGAGGAAAATCACCTCTGGGCTGGGGCCCGCACCCAGATCATGACCCAGGGTGCGGCGAACATCATCGATAACACCCAGCACACCAACCACGGGGGTGGGCAAAATCGGCTCGTCGCCAGTCTGGTTGTAGAAGGAGACATTGCCGCCAGACACCGGGATCCCTAGCTCCTTGGCGCCATCTGCTAGCCCGTGAACCGACTCCCGGAATTGCCACATCACGTCCGGGTTTTCTGGGGAGCCGTAATTTAGGCAGTTCGTTACCGCGACGGGCCGCGCACCGGTGACTACCACATTTCGATAGGCTTCAGCCAGCGCTAGGCGAGCACCCATGTTGGGATCAAGTTTGGTATATCGCCCCGATGCATCCGACGCCACTGCCACGCCGCGATGAGTCTCTTCATCAATGCGGAGCACCCCGGCATCAGAGTTCAGTGCTTTGACGGTGTTTCCGCGCACATAGCGGTCATATTGCTCCGTGATAAAAGCCCGCGAACACAAAGCTGGCGAAGACACCATATCCAGGAGTGCTTGTCGAAGATCCTCAGCGGCTTTGACCTCCCCTGGTTCTTGGAGGGCATCTTGCCACGTTGGCCTAGCCCACGGGCGTTCATACACCGGCCCCTCATTGGCAATAGTATGTGCCGGAGCATCTACCACTACCTCACCGCAGTGGGTAATCACCAAGTGCTTCCCCGTGGTGACCTCACCAATTTCTGCGCAGGTCACATCCCAGTGCTCGCAAATCTCACGGAACTGCGCCACGTTTTCCGGGGCTACCACGGCGCACATCCGCTCCTGGGATTCCGAAGCTAAGATCTCCGCAGCCGTCATATTTTCCGCCCGCAGCGGCACCGCATCAAGGTTGATGCTCATACCTCCGTCTCCGGAAGCTGCGAGCTCCGAGGTAGCACACGAAAGCCCCGCTCCGCCGAGATCCTGGATACCTACCACTACCCCGGCGCGGTAGAGATCCAAGCAACACTCGATCAGGACTTTTTCGGCAAAGGGGTCGCCTACCTGGACAGCCGGTAGTTTTCGTTCAGCCCCGTCTTCGAAGGTGTCGCTGGCAAGAACTGACACCCCACCAATGCCGTCTAGGCCGGTGCGTGATCCAAAAAGCATCACTTTGTTGCCGGTGCCGGAAGCAAAAGCTAGTTTAAGGTCCTCAACTTTGAGGGTTCCCACGCATAGTGCATTGACGAGGGGGTTGCCGGCGTAGGAGTCATCAAAAACAGTTTCGCCGCCAATATTTGGTAGGCCGAGGCAGTTACCGTAGTGGCTAATGCCGTCGACGACGCCGGGAAGGACTCGTTTGGTGTCTGGGTTGTCGATGGCACCAAAGCGCAACTGATCCATGACGGCAATCGGGCGAGCCCCCATTGCCATGATGTCGCGAACAATTCCGCCTACGCCGGTTGCTGCTCCTTGGTGAGGTTCCACGTAGGAAGGGTGATTATGGGATTCCACGCGGAAGGTCACCGCGTTGCCATCGCCAATGTCGACGACGCCGGCGTTTTCGCCGATTCCGGCAAGGATTTTCTGCCCCATCTCCTCGGTGGTGGTTTCCCCAAAGTATCGGAGATGAACCTTAGAGGATTTGTAGGAGCAGTGCTCAGACCACATCACCGAGTACATGGTGAGCTCTGCGTCGGTGGGGCGTCGCCCTAAAATTTCTTTAATTCTGGCGTATTCATCATCTTTGAGACCCAGTTCCGCATAAGGTTGGGGCTGATCCGGATCCGCCAGCGCAGCTGAGACGGTGTCATTATGAACAGTCATGAAACTCTCCCTCTAAGCCGATGCGACAGCAGAAATAGCCGACACAAACATGGGTAAGCCATCCGAGGAAGGCCCGGTTAGTGCCTCCACGGCGTGCTCGGGGTGAGGCATGAGTCCGACGACTCGACCGTCCGCACTACACACCCCGGCGATGGAATGAAGTGAACCATTGAAGTTATCTGTGTAGCGGAACACCACTCGGCCTTCTTGTTCCAGCTCCTCGATGGTTTCCGGGGCCGCCTGGAAACGCCCCTCCCCGTGCTTGGCGGGAATCAGGATCTTCTGGCCTACCTCGTAGTTTCCGGTCCATGCAGTGTGATTATTTGTTACCTCAAGATAGGTGTCTACGCAGTGGAAATGTAGCCCCTGGTTACGGGTTAAGGCGCCAGGGAGCAAACCAGCCTCAGTTAAGATTTGAAAACCATTGCAGATTCCCAATACCGGCATACCAGCGCGAGCGCGATCAATGACTGAACGCATGACTGGCGCTAGAGCTGAGATTGCCCCACTGCGCAGATAATCCCCGTAGGAAAAACCACCGGGGACAATGACTGCGTCAACCGAGCGAAGGTCTTCGTCTGCGTGCCAGAGTTCAACGACATCTGCACCGGCTAGTCGGGCTGCACGCTGGGCGTCTACATCATCAAGTGTGCCGGGGAAAGTAATGACTCCGATCCGAGCGCTCACTACTTCACCTCAACATCCACGATCTCAAAATCCTCAATAACGGTGTTCGCCAATAAGGTTTCCGCGATCTTTTCCAGTTGCATCGTGGTCACTGTCTCATCTACCTCGAGCTCAAAGCGTTTGCCTTGGCGAACATCGCTTACTCCAGATACTCCAATGCGTCCCAGGGCGCGGACCACGGCTTGCCCTTGAGGATCCAGAATTTCAGCCTTTGGCATCACGTTAACAACTACTCGGGCCACGTTTGGGTCTTCCTCTCCAACCGAATACTGTTGCCCTCACAGCTTAGCCGGACACGGGTACATGCACGGAATGACGGTGCGCTAAAGATAAAGCTAAGCGACGTCAATCGACCTAAGGTCGGCGACGGCTAAGAGGTTAGTGTGCCTGCACGGGTGGTTCTGCTGACCACGGGAAACAGATCCACTGATCGGTACGGCGCCAAACATAATCCGGTTCCACCACCGACGCGGATTTCCCATAAAGCACCGCGCTGCGAACTTCACTAACGTCATCGCGCAATAAATTGAGCACCAAATCCAAGGTGCGGCCGGAATCAGCAACATCATCAACAACTAAAACCCGACGCTTCTTTAAGGAACCGGTATCTAAAAGCGGTTCCAAAAGCACCGGGTCAGGGAGGGTCTCATGAACATCGGTATAAAACTCCACGTTCATCGTGTCGCTGAGTTTCACCCCCAGGGAATAACTCAACGCCCCTCCGGGGAGTAGCCCTCCCCGCGCAATCGGAATAATAATGTCCGGGAGATAGCCACTATCGGCAATCATCTGCGCTAGCTCACGCTGCGCCTGGCCAAAGCCTTCCCAAGTGAGGACTTCTTTTTCTTCCAGGTGAGAGGAATCCGCATGATAAGCCATGATTGGATTCTACCCTTAGGAGATAGTCCTACACACAGCTACCAATCCAGTCAGCAAATTTCCGGCCAGAGATACGTTCATAGGCTTCGATATAACGCTCCCGGGTGGCCTCCACAACAGATCCAGGCAGCGGCGGAGGCGGGGTACCGAGGCTTTGATCCCAATCCGCTTTGGCGCTTGTCAACCAGTTACGGACGTATTGTTTATCAAAGCTAGGTTGAACCTTTCCTTCTTCATAGCTATCGGCTGGCCAGTAGCGGGAAGAATCAGGAGTGAGAACTTCATCAGCGAGGACCAAAGTGCCGTCGGACTCAACCCCAAATTCAAACTTGGTGTCCGCCAAAATAAGTCCTCGCTGCTCAGCCATCGCCGCAGCCTGAGAATAAATCGCCAAAGTTGCTGCTTTGAGTTCTTCAGCCCGTGACTCTCCAAGCTTGTCAACAACAGCCTCAAAGGGGACATTTTCATCGTGGTCACCGAACTCAGCCTTGGTCGCCGGGGTGAAAATAGGTTCCGGTAAACGGGATGCTTCTTTCAGACCGTCGGGCAGGGCAATCCCGCACACTGTTCCATGCTCCCGGTACTCTTTCAAACCTGAACCAGTAAGGTATCCCCTCGCCACGCACTCAAAGGGCAGCATATTGAGTTTCTTACACAGCAAAGCTCGGCCCAGGACCTCCTCCGGGATCCGGGGGTCATCAATAGGACCGGCCAGGTGGTTGGGGAAATCAATCTCTTCGAAAAAGTAAACACTCATGGCGGTCAAAATCCGCCCTTTATCTGGGATCTCTGAATCCAAGATGTAATCAAAAGCGGAAATACGGTCACTGACGACCATGAGGAGCGTTTCCTCATCGACCTGGTAAATTTCCCGAACTTTACCAGCTGAAATATGGGTGTAGTCAGATAGTTCCGGACGCATGTTTTTGGAGTTTAGCTGGGTACCCACCCCACAACAATTGCCGGGGGTTAGAGGATGTCCCCAGGCTGGTAGCGGGCAGCGTCCGGATAGGTGTTCACCAAGTCCGCAATCCGCCGAAGAACCCGGTCAGTTTGAGACTCCGCAGCACCAATAAAAGCATGGCGATCGGCTAAGGCTTCCTGAAGATCAGAAGCACCCAGTGGAAGCCGCTCATCCGCCGCCAAACGCTCAACAAGATCCTGCTCAGCCCCGTTTTCGCGCATATTCAAGGCCACAGCAACAGCGTTTTCTTTAATAATTTCGTGGGCAGTTTCCCGCCCCACCCCGGCCCGAACCGCCGCCATCAAAATTCGGGTGGTAGCTAAGAACGGTAGATAGCGTTCCAGTTCCCGATCAATCATGGCGGGGAAGGCACCAAATTCTGTTAGCACTGTGAGGAATGTCTCGAACATGCCGTCTAGGGTGAAGAATGCGTCCGGCAGGGCTACTCGGCGAATAACCGAACAGAACACGTCTCCTTCATTCCACTGCTGCCCAGACAGATCGGCCACCATGGTGAGGTAGCCGCGCAGAATCACTTGCATTCCGCCGACACGTTCACATGAACGAGCATTCATCTTATGCGGCATGGCTGAAGACCCCACCTGACCTTCTTTGAACCCTTCGGTGACGGTTTCATTTCCAGCCATTAACCGGATAGTGGTGGCTAAGGAAGAGGGCCCTGCTCCTAGTTGAACTAGCGCGGAGATGACATCGAAATCCAAGGAACGTGGGTAGACCTGCCCCACGGAATCCAGAATCCGGCTAAATCCCAGCTGGTCAGCGATAGCTCTTTCCAGACTGGCCAGGTGGGTTTGCTCTCCTCCCACCAGATCGAGCATGTCTTGGGAAGTTCCCATCGGCCCTTTGATACCTCGGAGGGGGTAGCGGCTGATGAGTTCTTCAATCCGGGACACGGCAATCAGCATTTCATCAGCTGCGCTAGCGAATCGCTTGCCTAGGGTGGTTGCTTGAGCAGCGACATTGTGGGAGCGCCCAGCCATCACGAGGGAACGGTACTGTTCAGCGCGTTCACCGAGGCGAGCTAGCACCGCCACTGACTTATCGCGGATCAACTTCAAAGAGCTCAGGATCTGGAGTTGCTCAACGTTTTCGGTCAGATCCCGCGACGTCATCCCCTTGTGGATGTGCTCATACCCCGCCAAGTCATTGAATTCCTCAATCCGGGCTTTTACATCATGGCGGGTGATTTTTTCCCGCGCCGCAATGGATTCCACATCGACGTCATCAAGGACCTTCTCATAAGCAGCAATAGCTTCTGCGGGGATATCGACTCCTAAGTCTTTTTGCACCCGCATGACCGCCAACCAGAGTTGCCGTTCCATCCGGATTTTCGCCTCCGGACTCCACAGGCGGGTCATGTCAGCGGAGGCATAACGAGAAGCTAAAACATTCTCGATCTTCTGCTTTTGAAGTTGGTCCACAGCTTGTTGGTTATTCGGATTCTTCTCAGCCACGCCCTCAATTATGGCATGTGATCCGGCCTTCCACCGCTGCTAAAGCAATATCCTTGCGATAATGCCCTCCAGCCAAGTGAATCTTTGTCAAAGCTTCATAGGCTTTGTCTCGTGCAGCGGAGAGATCTTCCGCCTGGGCCACGACATTAAGCACCCGCCCACCGTCGGAAATAAACTTATTTTCGCTATTGAGCTTCGTACCGGCATGTAAAAGTTCGACGTCCCCCGCAGCTGCAACTTCATCTAGCCCATCAATCACATCACCTTTCTTCGGTGACGCCGGATACCCCTGCGCAGCCAAAACCACGGTGATGGCACTTCCCTCCGCCCACTGAAGTGGGGGTAGTTCTGCTAACCGGGACTGGGCCACTGCGTTGAGGACCTCAGCCAACGGGGTGTTTAGTAACGCCAAAACTGCTTGGGTTTCTGGGTCGCCGAATCGACAGTTGAACTCTACGACGGCAGGGCCTTCTTTCCCCCAAGCTAACCCGGCATAAAGCAGACCAGAATAAGGGGTGCCACGTGCCACCATTTCCTTGGCGACGGGTTCGCACACCTCTTGGACTATTTGCTCTACCCCGTTGTCTGGCAACCAGGGAACAGGCGCATAGGCACCCATCCCTCCCGTGTTGGGTCCTTGGTCGTTGTCATAGGCGCGTTTATGATCTTGAGCAGGTAATAGGGGGACAACGGTTTCCCCGTCGACGAGGCAAAATAGTGACACCTCTGGGCCATCAAGGTATGTTTCACACAGCACCGGATTTCCGGCGTCTAAGACCGCCTGGGCATGGGCCTTGGCGGCATCGCGATCTTCAGTAACGACAACCCCTTTGCCAGCGGCTAAACCATCATCTTTCACCACCCACATGGGGCCAAATTGGTCAAGGACCTCATCAATCTCACTGGCGCTTGCTCCGGGGTCAAGACTGCGAGACTGGGCGGTTTTTACCCCAGCAGCGCGCATTATTTCTTTGGCAAAGGCTTTAGATCCCTCCAGCTGAGCAGCCGCCGCCGAGGGGCCAAAAACGGGGATCCCGGCGGCGCGGAGTTCATCAGCTACCCCAGCTACCAGTGGCACTTCTGGGCCGATGACGACCAGTTCCGCTTGGACCTCTTGCGCCAGGGTGAGCATGGCCTGGGCATCGTCGACTGCTCCGGCTTCTGGATGGCAGGTGGCGATGGTTCCCATCCCGGCGTTTCCGGGGGCAACATGGATGTGGTGAATAGTGCCGGTGGTGTTTTCTTTTGCAAGCCCTAACACGATGGCGTGCTCCCGGGCGCCAGAACCAATGACAAGAATGCGCATGATCTCATCCTAACGAGTTCGCGTCCAACGGTAACCTTAAAACCATGAGTAGCGTGTTTAGCAAAATCATTGCCGGTGAACTGCCCGGACGTTTTGTCTACCGGGATGACACAGTAGCCGCTTTTCTTACTATCGCCCCGGTTCGGTACGGGCATGTACTGGTTGTTCCTATTAAGGAGGTCGATAAGTGGACTGATCTCCCGGCGTCGGAATGGCTGCACCTGTGTGAGGTGGCCCAAAAGATTGGTCAGGCCGTTGTCGAAGCATTCCAGTGCCAGCGGGCGGGAACACTTATCGCCGGGTTTGAGGTTCCCCACACCCACATCCATATTTTCCCGGCTGATGATATGTCTGGTTTTGACCTGTCTCGGGCGATGAGTCCGGAGGACACTGTTCCAGCGGAGATGGATCGTGCTGCGGAAGCGATTCGTGGTGTATTAGGGACTGATGACCAAGGCCGCAGTTAAAACTGTTCTGTACCGGGTGGATTAGGCGTCGAAGAGTTGCTCTTCGGTAGCCGCTGGTAGCCGGATGGTGAAGGTGGCCCCGTGTCCAGGCGCGGTTTCTACGCTGATTGTGCCGTGATGACGCTCCACCAGCGAGTGCACAATAGCTAGGCCGAGCCCCGATCCACCTGAGTTGCGGGACCGAGAATTATCGGCCCGGTAAAAACGCTCAAAAATGTGGGCGGCGTCCTCCGCAGTCATGCCATGCCCATTATCTTGGACCAGGATTTCCACCACGCCGGGTAGATCTGCCGCTGGGCGTAGTCGGATGGTGACGGTGGCACTGTCCCCGCCGTGGATAAGAGCGTTATTGACTAAGTTGAGGACTACTTGACGCAATTTATCTGCCTGCCCCATAGCAGCGGGGATTCCGGGGCAATCATTGCGTACCTCAATTGTCCGGTTCGGGTAGATGTCCCGCATTTGGGTGGCCACCGATGTAGCTATTTCTAGAAGATCTGTTGGTTTGGTTTCGAGCTGATTACCCTCCGCTCGGGTTAATGACAGCAGGTCTTCCACCAAAAACGCCATCCGCTTGGATTCGGTATCGATTTTTTCAATGGCCCAATCCGGATCAGGGGCAGCCCCGCTGCGATAAAGCTCGGTGTAGCCGCGCAAGCTCGTCAGTGGTGTTCGCAACTCATGCGAGGCATCTCCCACGAACCTCCGCATTTGTTCTTCTTTTTGGCGAGTGGTTTCTAAGGAGTGCTGCAACCGATTCAGCATGATATTGAGCGCCTGAGCCAATTGCCCTACCTCAGTATTGACCGGCCACTCAGGAACCCTTCGGCTGAGATTCCCGACGCTAATATCCCGGGCGGTACGCTCAACTACCCGCAGCGGGCGTAAGGCCCAGCGCACAGCCCACCAGCCCACGACCGCAATAATCAACAACACCAAAAGACCTACCAGCCCTTGGAAGAGGCGCATCCGATCCAGCACGAGGTTTTCTCGCTGAAGGTTATGCGCCACGATAGTAAGTACCCCGTGATCTTTTAGCGCAATGGCTCGCCATTCCTCAGATAGTCCGGCGGATTCGGGATTTCCGGTTGAGCCGACCGTGGCGGGAATCCCATCGACGCGTAGTTGGTTTACATCGGGAAGCGCGCCGACGTCATTGAACACCACGGAGGAGCCGTCGGACATGATCTTAATGACGGTGTAGTTGGAGGGCGGCTGTGGTCCGCGTTGCTGATTAAAGATATCGGATTCTTTGGCCCAGCCGTGGGCGGAATTGTATAAGTCCTCATCTACTCGCTGGTAAATGTCCTCACGCATCACTGAGCTAACCACCGCTGAGCTCACTAAAATCCCGAGGCCGCAGATGGCGACCATGAGCACCACCAGCCACACTCGCAGCGGAATGGCGCGTAGACGATTACTCCATGACACGAGTTTCTACCCCTAGCCGCGCGGGGTCCTTAGTACGTAGCCCACACCTCGAACAGTGTGGATAAGCGGAACATCCCCGGTATCTATTTTTCGGCGAAGATAAGAAATGTAGGATTCTACGACGTTACCGTCACCGCCGAAGTCATAGTGCCAAACATTATCCAGGATTTTCGCTTTACTGAGCACCACCTCGGAGTTCATCATCAGATAGCGCAGCAAATTAAATTCAGTCGGTGACAGTTCCACGAACTCCCCGGCTTTCGTCACCTCGTGGGTTTCATCATTCAGCGTCAAGTCTGCATAGCTCAGAGTGGCATCTTCGGTGGTATCTTCTCCTCCTCTTCCTCCGCGTCTGAGGATCACGCGCAACCGGGTAATGACTTCCTCGAGGGAAAAAGGTTTTGTGACATAATCATCGGCGCCGATGGTTAGGCCGTGGATTCGGTGCTCTACGGCGTCCTTGGCGGTGAGGAAAAGAACTGGGGCGTCAATCCCCTCTTCCCGTAATCGGGTTAACACATCAAACCCATCCATCTTGGGCATCATGACGTCAAGGATGATGGCGTCTGGGTGCTGTTCTCTAGCTAGACGGAGTGCGGCTGACCCATCGAGCGCGGTGATGACGTCGAACCCCTGAAACTTCAAGCTCACTTGCAGAAGTTCGACGATATTTTGCTCATCATCAACAACCAAAACCCTAGTTTTTGGGGCAGACGCGCCCGAAGCGGGAGGAACAGAACCATGGTGCGAGGCATTCATATCCCCTATTGTCCATGGCGAGATCCACGTGTGCTGCGGGAAGGCTGTGAAAGTCCTGGAAATCCAGGAAAGACCCATCTTATCCGTGGATTTCCAGGCACTTATGGGCGCGGAATGTTACGAAGATTACTCGTAGCCATATCGAACATGTGGCCAACTCCACCGCCAAAGACCGTTCGGGTAGCTGCCTTCGAAAATCCCATGAGCTGAGCAAAGGTGATGTTCGGCGGAATACTCAAGGCATTAGGGTCAGTGACGACATCGACGAGCACCGGACCAGGGTAGGCCAGGGCTTCTTGAAGAATGTCCGAAGCGGTGGCCGGATCTTCAATGCGGAAAGCCTTGATTCCGGCTCCCTCGGCAATGCGGGCATAGTTGACATGCTCATGGTCTGTTTCAAACTCAGGAATCCCTTGCACCAGCATTTCCAGCTTCACCATGCCGAGTGAAGAGTTATTAAAGACCACGCATTTAAGGGGTAGTTGATGCAGCTTCATGGTGAGTAGTTCACCCATGAGCATGCTTAAGCCACCATCACCCGAAAAGCTGATGACTTGTCGGTCCGGTGCTGCGGCTTGGGCGCCAAGAGCGTGCGGCAAAGCATTGGCCATGGTGCCGTGGCGGAAAGAACCAAGTTGTTCCCGCTTACCATTAGGGGTGATGTAGCGTGCACCCCAGACATTGCACATGCCGGTATCGACGGTGAAGATTGCGTCATCATTGGCTAGTTCATCAATGAGATTGGCAATGAACTCCGGGTGAATGGGCGTGTGCTTCTCCACATCGTGGGTGTAGGCCTCCACCACGGTGCTGAGCTTGTCATGATGGCGCTTCAGCATCCGGTCTAAGAAACTACGATCCTGCTTTTCCTCAACATGCGGGAGAATAGTTTTGATCGTGGCAGCAACATCACCAATAACCGGGTAACGCACAGTGGTGCGTCGCCCAATGTGCGAGCCGTCAATATCTACCTGGGCGACGTTCTTCGTGGGTAAGAAATCGCTATAAGGAAAGTCGGTGCCTAAGAGAATGAGGAGGTCAGCATCATTGCTGGCTTCATGGCAGGAACCATATCCCAACAGGCCAGACATTCCCACGTCGAAGGGATTGTCATATTGGATATACATCTTCCCGCCCAAGGCGTGCCCAATGGGAGACTTGATTTTTTCAGCAAGCTCCAGAACCTCCTCGCGGGCATCACGCACCCCAGCGCCGCAAAATAGCGTGACGGAGCGAGCTTCATTGATGGCTTTAGCCAGGCTCGCTGCTTGGCGCGGGTCCGGCAATACTGTGGGGGTTCCAGCGGCGATGGTGGATTCACTAAATGCAGTAGTTCCCACCTCTTCCTGGCTTACATCACCAGGAATCACCAAGACAGATACCCCTTTGCCCGCCATGGTGGATTGAATGGCGTGATGCAAGACGCGGTCACCTTGATCCGCGGAATTCACCATCTCGCAATAGCCGGAGCACTCCTGAAAGATTTTCTCCGGATGAGTTTCCTGGAAGAAGGTTGAACCAATCTGCATACCGGGAATGTGGCTAGCTAAAGCCAACACCTTGGCGCCATTCCGATGCGCATCATAAAGCCCCTGGATAAGGTGGGTGTTTCCAGGTCCGCACGAGGCCGCACACACAGCAAGATCACCGGTGACCAGAGAATCCGCGCCAGCGGCGAAAGCTGCGGCTTCTTCATTGCGGACGTGGATCCACTTAATCTGCGAGTGCCGGACAGCATCAGAAATAGGGTTCAGCGAATCTCCGACGAGGCCATAGATGCGTCGAACCCCTTGCTTTTCCAAGGTCTCAACGAGCCGTTGGGCAAAGTTTTTTGCCATAGACAACGATCTCCTTTCATAAAAATCTTCTTCTATGTTGCTCCTCTTAAGGCCCCGACGCTACCTTTCGCCTCTCCTCGTGCCCGGAAACACACCCCGAACTGGGAGGTTAGGTAGCTCTCACTAGGCGGATTCCGCTTTGTAACTGTAACGACTGTTCGGTACAGTTTCAGGTCATGGGATCCGACACAACCAACACCCAACGCTGGCTATTTTTAGCCATCATTTCGGTGGGTCTTTTCCTGGTAGGAGCCGATAACTCCATCCTCTACACCGCCCTGCCCACCCTGGAACGCGAACTGTCCGCCACAGCCCTCGAAGGGCTCTGGATGATTAACGCCTACCCCCTGGTGCTGTGCGGACTCCTCCTCGGCACCGGCACTCTCGGTGACCGAATTGGGCACCGCCTCATGTTTCTTATCGGCGTTCTGGTTTTTGGCCTAGCATCCTTCTTCGCCGCCTTCGCCAGCAACGCTTGGCTTCTCATCGCCGCCCGCGCATGCCTCGGCGTCGGAGCCGCCACCATGATGCCCGCTTCCCTAGCCCTCATCCAGATCACCTTCCTTAATGAACAACAACGCAACACCGCCATCGGTATATGGGGATCAGTCGGTGCCGTTGGCGCAGCAACCGGCCCGCTCCTCGGTGGACTCCTCCTTCAGAACTTCTGGTGGGGCTCCGTATTCCTCATCAACGTGCCCGTCGCCATCGGGGTCTTCTTTGCCACCATCGCCATTGCCCCAGCAAACGTCGCCAACCCCTCCCGTCACTGGGACCTCCCATCCTCCCTCTACGCCATGCTGGCGATGGTCGGCGCCGTCATGCTCATCAAAGAAACCGCGCACAACCACCGTCAGCTCTGGGTCATAGTTGTCTCCCTTCTAGCCACCATCCTGGGGGGCTGGGCTTTTAGTAGCCGCCAAAAGAAACTCACCACTCCCTTGCTGAGCCTAGATATTTTCCGAAACCGAATGTTCAGTGGCGGGGTGCTCACCGCCGGAGCCGCAATGTTTTGCCTCTCGGGAATTGAGCTCACTACTACCCAGCGGTTCCAACTCATCGGCGGCTACACCCCCTTGGAAGCTGGTCTTCTGGTAGCGCTAGTGGCATTGTCCTGTGTCCCAGCCTCCGTCCTTGGCGGTGCTAACCTCCACCGAATAGGTTTTCTCCCCCTCATCTCAGGTGGTTTCGTTCTCCTAGCTAGCGGCCTAGGGCTCGCCCTATGGGCTTTTCAAGATAATCACCAATTCTGGTTTTTTCTCGCTCTCGTGGCAGTGGGTCTGGGAGCCGGATCAGTCATGTCGGTATCTTCCACCGCCATCATTGGCTCCGCTTCGCCCTCCAAAGCCGGGATGGCCTCTGCCGTTGAAGCTGTCTCCTATGAATTCGGCACCCTCCTAGCTGTCGCTATCCTGGGATCGTTGACTCCACTCTTCTACCGGCTCTTTGCTCCCCCGGAGCTTTCTGAACCCTATGCCAGCGACCCTCGATCCGCTGCCGCCTATGACACCGGTTATTTTGTCATCATCGCTCTCGTGATTATCGTGGCGCTCATCGCAGCAATCATCACGGCATGGTGTTTTCGCACTAACCCCAAGCGAGCCTATGTGCCGGAAGGAGTCCTTTTATGCGACGCAGCAAGCGGGAAAAAATTCTAGAGTCGGCGGTCAAGATCATTGAGGAATCCGGACCTGATGCCGTTACCTACGAGGCATTGGCTCAAGCCTCGGGGCTTTCTAAATCCGGTTTAATTTATCACTTCCCCTCTCGTGATGACCTCATGTTGGCCATTCACGAACACCTAGCTCAAGCCTGGGAACAAGAGCTCCTAGCAACCGCCGGGGTGAGTGACGTAGCCGAACTCTCCGAGGCTCAACGCCTCAAAGCTGCGGTGATCTGCTTTAGCACCGCAGCCAGTTTGCCGGAGTTACTCCTACAAATAGAAGCCGCCCGGAATCCTCGGGCTGCAGCCGTATGGAACGCGGTAGATCAACGCTGGCTCCCCTCCCCGGAATCTATCCAAGACAGCGCCACAAAAAAGGCCGCCTACCTAGTAAAACTCATAGCCGATGGGCTTTTTCTCCACGACTACGTCCACTTCACCCCGCTCAGTTCCGAACAGCGCTCCATCCTTACCGAAGCCGCCTTAAAACTCATCCCCCCGGACCCTCAAGACTAAAAACACCGTCTCCCTGCGCTGAAAATTTCCCTTAGCTAAGCTTCAATTCATGGAAAACTCGCAACGCACTGATCGCCTCACCATCTTCTCCTGGGGTTTATGGGACTGGGGATCAGCTGCTTTCAACGCCGTACTCGTCACCTTTATTTTTGCGGTGTACCTCACAGACTCAGTCGGGATAGGCATCCCCGGCAGTATTTCCCCCACTCAATGGTACGGCGTTGCCATGGCGATCTCCGGGGTTGCCATCGCAGTAGTAGCCCCGGTCATGGGGTTAAGAACTGACCATCACGGCACCCGACGTCGAGCTGTAGCCGTATGGTCACTGGTCACCGTGGTATTAATGGCCTCGCTGGTTCTGGTCTCTAATAGTGATTCTCGCTGGTTTTGGTACGGAATCACCATTATGGCTATAGCTTCAGTCACCTTCCAATTTGCCGAAGTTAATTACTACGCCATGTTGCGCCAAGTATCACACCCCGATAATGTCGGGAAAGTTTCTGGTTTCGGCTGGTCCATGGGCTATTTCGGCGGAATTGTATTACTTCTTTTTTGCTTCCTAGGTTTTATTAACGGCGGTTCTCACGACGGCGTTGCGGGTCTTTTCAATATCACCAAAGAAGACGGCTGGAATATTCGTTGGGTAGCTATTACCGCCGCCGCCTGGTTTTTCATTTTCGGCCTTCCGGTTGTGTTCCGAGTCCCAGAAATCCCGCCCCAAGGAAGCGCCCCAGGCGGTTTCCGTTCTTCCTACGCTCGGCTCTGGCGGGATCTCCAAGACCTGTGGCACGCTGACCGCCATTCCATCTACTTCCTTATGTCATCAGCCATCTTCCGCGACGGCCTAGCCGGGGTTTTCACCTTCGGCGCGGTGATAGCCGTCAGCGTCTACGGGCTTTCTTCTAGCGAGGTTCTCCTCTTCGGCGTAGCCGCTAACGTTGTCAGTGCTCTTGGGGCGCTCTTCGGTGGGCTATTAGATGACAAGCTCGGCCCAAAGCCTGTAATCCTGGTTTCTCTCCTCGCAATGATCCTGGTGTGTGCCGTTCTCTTCTTCGTCACCGGGCCCCTCATGTTCTGGGTCTTCGGGCTTATTCTGTGCGCCTTTGTGGGTCCTGCCCAATCAGCCTCCAGAACCTTCCTGTCCCGGATTACCCCTCCAGGCCATGACGGCCAAATGTTCGGGCTCTATGCCACCACGGGGCGTGCCGTCAGCTGGATTGCCCCGGCCATGTTCTTCCTCGCTGCGCTTATTGGCGGGGGTGATCGGGCCGGGATCATCGGGATCATGCTGGTCTTAGCGGTGGGAGCCGGGTTGCTATTCCGCGTTCGCCGTCCCGGTCACCATTCCACCTCTCCCTTTGTTGCTTCCTAAGGTCACCATCATCGAGCTTCGACATAGGAAACCTTTTTCAAGGATGGTTTGATAGGCTAGCCGTCTTCGCAAGCTCCCAGTTCGTTGCTTCGGCGTTGATCACTCTCCCGTACGTGCCTCAGGGGAGATCTTGCTTCCCCAGAAGAATGGCTAGCGAAGATCCCCAGGAACCACCCACCCTGCTCATTGCCGAAGGCGTGATGATGTATCTTGAGGCGCAGACTGTAGCTCGGCTTCTTTCCGCTCTAAGGGCTCACTTTTCTGCCGCGGAGTTCTGCGCCGACAGCTATGACTCCACCATGCTCAAGAACCGCGAACACTACCACAAGTTCATCAAAGAAACTACGGGCGCTGAATATGTTTTTGCCACCAACGGTGCTGAAGGAATAGCCGCACTATCCCCGGGATGGTCCCCCGTCGAAACTATCGACGTCATGTCACCCATCGGGAGGATTTTTCAGGCCGCCTCCAAAACTCACCAGCTGTGTTACCACGGCCGGCTACCTTATTATCTGGCGTACATCACCTCAACCACGTAGGTTTTTCTGGATTCGCGCCCCGGAGAGCGCATCCAGGTTCCCGGCCTAGAATAACGACGGGAACTCTTCTAGCGAAAAAATGCTTTCCACCGGAACTGAGAAGAACGCCGCTATCTTTAAGGCTAGGTGCAGGCTAGGAGAATATTCTCCGCGTTCTAAATATCCGATGGTTTGATAGTGGACACCTAAGGCTTCGGACAGCTCGCGTCGGCTAATTCCCCGATCAACTCGGAGAACCGCAAGCCGGTTATATACCTTGTCTTCTGCCATCGTTTATAGTCCTGAGTAAGAACGAGCTGCTGCCTGCATTTTCTGGAGATTTCCCAGCGATTCTTTGCGGAAGGTCCGACGAATGACCGCAGGAACCACCGCAAAACCAATGATCGCCCATGCCAGCATAATGCCGATACCCAGGAACGGGTGGAATTGCCCGCCTGGTTCCGCGATTGCCGAATCAAAAACTGCCCATCGAGCCAGGTGACCACCCCAAAATATCGGGAAGCAGTAGTGAAGCAGCTGGAGCCATCGGGGCAGAAGGGTGAGGGGGAAGAAGGTTCCCGCTGTCGCGATGAGGGCAGTAGTAAAACCAAGGATAAGGATTTGGCTAATGGTTCCACGGAGGAAAGTAGCAAATAGGAAGCCGAGTGGTGCAAGGCTGAGCAATATTAACAGCATAAGTAATAGGAGGACCAAGAAACTGACTACTGAAAGGTGCAATTCCGGGAAGAAAAGAAGACCTAGGATTATGCAGAAGAATTGCATAATAAAAACTAGCGTAACTGTGTACAGACTCTTTCCCAGCGTCCAGACTAAGGGGCCGTGAGGCAGAAGACGCACTCGGACCAGGGCTCCGCTGATACGGTCCACATAGGTTTCACTGGATATTTGGGCAATAATAAAACCGCCCATACCCACAGCCGAAGATATCATCGCCCAGGCTCGGATGGATACCCCGCCGGCCTCCCCATTAGGATCATTGCCGAGGACATAAAGAATCCCTACGATAGCTAAAACAGGAATGAGAATTCCGAGGATGCCGAATCCAAAAATGTTGGGCCTAAGATCCCCGATGGTTTGGCGCCATGCAGCGTAAATAATTTTCATTAGCGAGATTCCTCCCTCATGATATTTAGATAAGCACTCTCCAACGAGGTTCTATTTATCGACAATTCAGTGATTTCCTCTTGCATCAGCCTTCGAACAAACTCTTCCGGATTCTGTGAGACATGAACCTGGCGCGTCCCGTTTGTATCGGTCCACATGATTTCAGCCCCAGAATTAAATCTCCTTCTTAACTCCGGAACAGTTCCATCGGCAATGATCTTTCCTCGGGACATAATGAGTAGCCGATCAGCCAAGTGCTCAGCTTCAGCTAGATCATGAGTAGTCATGAGGATCGACGCACTTTTGTCGGTATGCTCAAGGATTAAGTCATGAAGGCGAGACTTTGCTTGTGGATCCAATCCCGTCGATGGCTCATCTAGCAGCAATAATTGAGGATAAGCCATAGTGGCCGCAGCGAAGTCAACAATTCGCCGTTGCCCCCCAGATAGTTGAGAGAGTCGTGTTGTGCTTTTCTCTACTAACCCCACCCGATTCAACGCGTCCCTTACAGTCATGACACGGTCCGTTGCCGTGCATAGTTGGGCCCGGATCCATTCGAGATGATCTTTTACCCGCCATTTGTTGTGATCCGACCAGTTCTGCTGAACCAATCCCACTTGCGCCCAAAACCGGGACGGAGCTTTCCGCGGATCACAGCCCAACAACTCTACGGAACCCTCATTTTTAGGCAAGATACCCAGAAGGCTTTCTATCAAGGTCGTTTTCCCTACCCCATTTGGCCCCAATAAACACACCACTTCCCCAGGCCACAACTCTAAATCCACTCCATCAAGAACAACGTGGCTCCCAAAAGAGAATCGAAGGCCCTCCACCCTTATTGAAGGTTTAAGCTTCGTTGACATTATCACTCCAACTTTTTGTAGTAGTTCTACTACATTTATAGCATAGTTACTACAGAAATGAATGACAGCACTAACGAAATGACAAACTCCCCTGGTCAAGAAGATGCCAGGGGAGGTTAAAAAGGTGGAGAATCAGCCTAAAACTAGGCGGGTGATGAAGAAAGAGACGACGCCAAGCAGAATCACCACGATGAGTAGAAGGACGATGATGACCGGAAGAGAACTACTAGAATTCTTCTGATTGTCCTGGTACTGCTCATCTTGCCAAGCGAATTGTTGCTGTT
Source organism: Corynebacterium poyangense (assembly GCF_014522205.1). Taxonomy (NCBI): domain Bacteria; kingdom Bacillati; phylum Actinomycetota; class Actinomycetes; order Mycobacteriales; family Corynebacteriaceae; genus Corynebacterium; species Corynebacterium poyangense. The sequence goes on from NZ_CP046884.1 coordinate 2,183,267, forward strand.
GAGCTTCCCACTGCCGTTGCTGTTGTTGTTCCCACGGCGTCGTGTTGTTCCCACGGCGTCGTGTTGTTCCCACGGCGTCGGAACATATTGTTGAGGCGCATTGTAGGTAGGCTGTGGACCAGGCTGCGGAGCACAGAAATTAGTCTCGTTGTTGTTCTCATCCCACGTATTAACTGCCCAATCCCGGTCTGGGAAGGCGCCCGGACGATGTCCAAACTCATCCTCAGGAAGGTTATTCCCTACCATTCCAATTCCTTTATCCTCAGCAATCTTCAGCACTTTTCAGCACAGCGCAGAAATCTTAACCCTTCCGTGCGGCAAGGCCACCCGTGTCAGAGTTGCAGACACCAAGATCAGCTATCTCAGCTATGGCGCGAAGTACTCTTTTTCAAGCAGATAGAATAGAGCTTCTTTTCTGCCGAGATAACCCCGACGGCAACCTGACAACCTTAGGTTTTAGTGAACCCCAATATTTTTTCCGCTTTCATCTAAACGGAATACGGATAATGCTCGGTTTTTTATCACCACCTACGGTGTCGTGAATACCTAGGGGAAATACTGGGCAGTAATTCCCAGGAGAAAAGACCTAAGAAAAGATAGGATGCCGCTGGGAATACTTGGACTATCACTAACAGTTCTTGTGTTCCGATGCGGTCGGCATACCACCCTAAAGCAAGGGAGGCGATAGCCCCTGAAACTACTCCGAATCCAACGCTCATCATTGCGCGGTCTGGTGACAGTGAGCTCATTTCACTAATGAGATATCCGATGCCTGCAGTGTGAAAGGAGGTAACGAGAGCACCGATGAGGGCGTTGCCTCGGATTAAAACTCCCAATTCCATCAAGGGGCTATGTGAGTTTCTGGATAGTTTCTACTGGGATGGCGGTGGGACGTCGCACCAATTTTTGACAGGTAGCAAGCATTACTGCCTGGGGAATCTCACCGGGTGCAGGTGCGCACATCAACCAAGACTAAGGTGCTTAGGTCATCTATATATGGGGGGTCAGTGCGATGTTCGCGAACAAGGAAACGGCACCCTTGCTCTCTGACACGAGGTTGTCCATGCCCATGCCACCGCCTACAACCTCGACCTAGAAAAAGAAAACCGTGTCCCGCTACCCACCAACGAGATCACCCACTTATCCCGCAGCATCGCAACATGGATCTGGAAACGCTTCAACCCAGAAACCTTTACCATGATCCAAACACGACGAAACCGTAAAGGCGCACGCAAAGGCGGAATAGCCAGCGGAAAAGCACGGAATGTACAGTGTCTACCTATCACAAAGGAAATACTCTCATGAGCAGTTCTACAGCTTTAACCCCAGACACACTTCAACGCTGGTCCGACGCCGGCCCGGTTTAACTGCCCGAGAAACAGCCAAAAAGGCAACCGCTCCGTAAGGACAGTTCAACGCTGGTCCTCTATCCCCGTGAAGAATGGTTAGCCCAGGCGCAAGAAAAAGCGCAGAGCCACAGAACTCCGCGCCAAAGGCATGACTATGAAAGCCATTGTTAACGAGACTGGGTATCCCCTCGGCACCGTCCACAGATACGTCCACATGGAGGAGTAACTGTTTATTTATCTTTTATATTGATAAATCAGTACAGATAAAGCACCAATTCCGATACCGGTAGAAATTGCTTGCGCACTATCATGATCCATAAAAAGCTTTAGTATAAAAAAGGATACTATATCCGATAGGGAACATAATAAAGCATAAAGAATTATCTTTCCTTTTTTATTTTCTTTCATAGCTACCTACTACCAGCACGTCACGAGGCCAGTTACGCCTCCACTTATAGCCCAATCCCAGCACCAGGAAGGCATCCAGCCCCCTCCAATTGCTCCTACAACGCAACCACTAAGAGCATTCCCCGCAGCGCTTTTACTAATGCATTTTGCGTAGTCCCCCCAGCCGCCAGGTAGAGCGATCCTCGGGTTTTCGAAGTGGATTAACGCTTGAGAATCTGAGACAACCTCGTAGTGAGCCCCAAGCTTTTGCCCGTTAGACGCTTGCATCCTCGATCCGAGGGTTTCTACAACCTCACCGTGTGAATTCACGACCTGAAGTTCTTTTCTCTCAGGTCTAAACGACGCATTCGAAAGCGTTATTTTAATCGCGTGATCCCCAACCGCTTCAGCATAATACCCACCATTACCTTGATCGTACGTCGCTGCTTGAGTTACTTCACTCTGAGTTGAATCTTCCGCCATTGCAGTGCCCATAGCACTAGACAAAATAAGCCCTGCAGCACCAAAGATGAGGAACGTTTTAGCTAATTTATTCACCACTTCCATTCCTTTCTATCGGGCGAATAAATGTTAATCAAGAGCTAACTACTAGTCTTTAAAAAGAACAATAGATTTTTAAAAAATTCCCCTTTTAGGATGTGAACAAACGACCCTATAGGGGTAGCTAAAAGTTACTCTAGGGGTAGACAAAAGATACCTTTTTAATCTTTCCCCAGATGTCTATTGACCTTGCATGTTCCGCGTGTCATGCTGAAGAATTTGGGGCATGGTTCATCTCGTCTCAACGCATGACTAAACCTATGGATCATGGAGCAGCACAGCCTGGCTTTCTTATCAAAGAAACTCTTCCCGCTTATCTCAATGAAGGTCTCACTACCCCTGACGGCCAAAAATGCACTGAAATACGGACTAGCCTCATTGATCGAAAGTGGCTTTGGTAGCGCAGAATTGAAAAAATGCTATGCATCGGTGGAAAATCCACCAACCGCGCCCACAACACCGTTTCAAGCGTCGTATCACCTCCCTGAGCGATTTTCCCGCCCATACGGGTTCTTGTTGGGCACCTCTATACCCGTGTCATCCCATATAACAACCTGAAAAGCAATATCAGCCCAGCAGTGAAGATAAATCCATCCTCTCCCAATACGCCTTTTGCGGACACCGTGCCGAGCAATTCACCCCAAGGACGCTTCCCCGTCGATGGTGCCAATGCCTGACCACACACCAAGGGCACTCTGAGTGAAGCACGGATCAGGTCTGCTAACGACATGCCAGGTAGAAAACAAGGTCACGGAAATGCGTCATGATAAAAGTGGTGAACCCCCTGGTATTTCCCTAGAACAAGCTAAGTATGCCTTAGTCCGTATCTAGCTCCCGATTGAGAGACTCGATAGGACTAGTCGTGCTACTGATTCAGAGGCTTGGGAGATTTCCTCGCTGGTTTGGTTAAGTTGGTTACCGGTGAGCTCGTAATTGTTCGTCAAAAGTGAGAACTCCGCAGCAGTAGAGGGCCTTACATTCTCGCGTCCGACTTCGAAGCCTTCCGGCTACTGAGCCTCGGCGAGCCAGAGCGTCGGTTCGACGTCACCTTTCCCTGGGCGAGTTTCCTGAATTCTCTGCCGGTAAGAATCGCGATCAGCTTCTTGCATGCGCGCACTCATCCATACACCGGTGATAGAAGGAAGTCCCTACAGCCGGTTTACGAATTGTTGCTAATGTCCGTCAAGCCACAGAGGGTCCTTCCTGGCTAGATACGGCGGATAATCCAGACTCCTGAACCGTTATTAAAGTCCTGTCAAAAAACAGGTTGCGGTCTAGCCCAGTACCCAGTATTTTGTTGCGCTCTTAGAAAATCAAGTCTATTTCAGCATTCACTTTCGACAAGAAAGATTTGAGTATTGCGCCCTGAAGCTTCAAGACTCGGCTCTACGAAGTGAAGCGGAGACATCATCGTAGCGAAAAACGAGAGGTTCTAATCCAAGGGGGATTATGCGCGTGGAGTTATTCCTATCATCAATAGGTATTAGCATGTTTCTACTCCATCGATGCGACCGATGTGAGGAGAGATATTTGTACGTGTTCCGGCTACCACTAGCTTGCAGCCTGAGTCCGGGGCAAATGCAAAAATTACCTTGACATGTATGTCCCAGTTGCAATGATTGTAGACCTGGACAAAGCCTTTTTCTGGTGTTGCATTGATGCAATCAGGTGCACGTTCGCCTGCGGATCTAAGTTGTACATGTGGACTAGGGGACTCTACCGATGAGATTTCACCATTTTCTTGTACGGTGATGACATCTTGACTGTTATGAACATCTGCGACAGCGGGTTCAGCTGCGGTGACAGGAGTGGATTGAGAAGCAGCTAAAAGAGTTGCGACACAGATTGCAGGGGCAAAATATTTTTGTACTGTGGACATGTTTTGACTCCTAACATCAATTAACTATCGATATACGACTGGCGACACATATTTATATGACATACATTGTATTCGGACATTGGTGTGCGTTTTTAAAATCAGAAATTTTTATAAAGCCTTTATATTTTGGTGGGTGCGGCGTTCTTGCCCCTTGATGATCGTGCCCGATGACCCCTGACACGTCCGCGTTCTGTCGCAGCCGCTTTTCCTACCGCCAGTGAAGCAAGAGCACCAATTGCCACCCCTGTTCCTCTATCCCTCGTGGAGAGTGGTTAGCCCAGGCGCAAGAAAAAGCGCAAAGTCAAAGAACTCCGCGCCACCACGAATATGAGCATCCGCACCATCCCTAAAGAAACAGGCTACTCGCCAGCATCAGCACAGCGATACGTCCACATGGAAGACTAAGAGCAAACCCATGTCACGACATACATAGCCTAATCACAATATTCCTTAGTCTGTTCTATTGCTTTATCAAGATCATCAACCATAAAACTATAGAAATAGCCTAGCGCATTTCCGAAATACATAGTACTAAGGAACTCATGCTCCCTTATTTCAGGACCGTCCACTTTTTCTATAGCATCTAGCGCTTCGATTGCCTCATTTAAGTGGAATCTCGCTTTCTCTAACAGTAAAAGCATGTCTTTTGGTTTCTGAGAAGGATTAGTCATCTGACCAAAACACCTGACATGACCCAGACAAAAGACCACCACGAACTGAGGCTTTAGCCCATCCACCTGCTCTTGAGGTGCTCTTGTTCGTATCTTCACCCATAGTCACTGAAGCTGTGTGTGATTTTGAGCTATGCATATAGTTTGAGAAACATTCTTTCCCCGTTCCCCCTATCGTGTGCCAACCATATGTCCAATCTCCCCCAGTCGGTGTTTTTTCATGATTAGTTCCAGGCAAATAGGGCACCTTTCGGACAGAAATACCATCAGATGACGAAGGATCCCCTAACGGGATAATTACATATCCAGATGTTGGTTTTCCATTTTCATCACGCGTAAGAACAATCGATTCCACCGGCAGTTCTTTTCCACTGCGTTCTTGCGCGGTCGCGACACCCATGGCTCCAGTCATGAGCAGTCCAGCGGTACTGAAGACAGCAAGTGGTTTCGCTAGCTTATTCACCACTTTCCTTTTCCTTTCCTGAAAGTGAATATGTACTACCTAGAACCTATGTCTCTCCCCTCCCGGAAACAAGGGCATGAGCAGGGTAAATAACGGTTATTCACCCCGGGTAGGGGTGAATTGACCTCCTATAGGTGTGACCAAAAGGAACCATTTTCCCAAAACCATTGACTATACATGTATCTGTGTGTCATGGTGAGGAGTTGGACTAAAAATATTCGCCCCATACGCTAAAAGACTCTTTCCCGCATCCATGAGGGACCTTTACCATCTGCCCCAACCTCTCGATCCTCACCAAGAAAACGCCCACAACACCCCCTTCACACGCCCCGTGGGTACTCACATCCAGCCCCACGTCGACCAGTTAAAACTCTGTGATTCACTCAAGGAGCATATAGTGTATCGAGATTGTCGCGTGACGTTTTAGGTGGGGAGAACGGGCAAACATGCCGAGGTGTGGTGTGAGGGCTAGAACAGTGATTGTTGTTCTTTGCGTGCCCAGTTATCTGGGTCGTTATCGTCTTCTTCGTCGTAGTCGAGGTACAGCTCTTGGACAGTTTCATCATCGTAGGGTTGGCCAGGAGTTTTTTTGAACCATCCGGATTTGGCGTGGAGTAATCATGGTGTTGTCCTTTCTTGTTCGGATTCACGGCTATGCAAGATTTCTCGTAACAGCTCATCAAACCATGAAGGCGGTGTCAGCCGGTTCCCTTGGCGGATAACCCCTGTGCAATAGCGTTAAGCTCCCCCATCATCACGTTGTGACGTTGGTGATAGTCCAACCGACTGATATCCACCCGCAACGCGTGCTGCCGGGCCACATCCAGGTTCCCTGAAGCCACCAACCGCACCCACGACACCGTTTCAAGCGTCGTATCACCTCCCTGAGCGGTTTTCCCGCACCCCCCTACGGCTTTTTCTTGTACCCCTAACCCTGTCTCCTCCCATCTAACAACCTGAAAAGCAATATCAGCCCGGCAGGGAAGATAATCCATCCGCGCCCGATACGCCTTTTGCCGACACCGTGCGAGCCATACACCTGAGGACGCTTCCCCGTCGATGGCATCAACGCCTGACCACACACCATAGGCACTCTGAGTGAAGCACGGGAAGGAGAGGCGGAGGAGCCCCAGAATGCGGGATTAAGGAGCATCCTGAGGGTACCCTGAAAGATCTTATTGAAGCATGGTGCGGGTTATCTTGCTGATAAGAACCACCCAGAGACTGGTAATCTCCAGTTCCCCAGCCCGAAGGATCTGATTAAGAATCCTTACTCTGAGTGCCTTGCGCATCCCCTCACTATAAAGTCCGACGTATCCAAGTGGCCGACATCACTCTCTCAGAAACAAGGACACCTTTTGATTGGCAAGTAAACAGAATAAATCTCTCGGTTGGAATCCATTAACTTTCAAAAACTCTGGAACCTATGAATTGCGCACAACCATTTCCTACTGATGAGGTTAAGGAGAAAACCGCAATAATGAGCGCGCGGTCTTTTTCTTCCCCTGCGGTGTATTGAATATTCCAGGCTACGATGGTCACGATTGTTTGGCTGAGATGCGCAATGCTAAACACCAGAATCATCAGAACAATAAAACTCCACACCCCAGCGAAGAATGATTGTGCCACAACCAGGAGCAATACACTACAGAGCCCTAGGATCATTGACATGGCAATTCTGCGCAGATCCCTAGTCCTCGTTAGAGTTACCTCCTCATCCCGGAGGAGTCGCTGAACAACAATGTTGATGGCAATACCAATGAGCGAGGAGATAAAGAGCAACCACGATAAATCCTCACCAGCCTTAGCCAGCACGTAGGGAACCATTGTCGGAGCGCTTGCTATCACGCTAAATGCCACTAAGAGCAACGCCCACATCCCCCATTCACGGGGAGCTAAAGTGCGCCAGAAACTGTGGGTGAGCTGTGGATGTGAATCATGGTTTTCACTGTGAGGCAAAGCTCTAGTGAAAAGAAAACACAGCAGATACCCCACTGCCCCGATGACAACAATGGTGCTTTTCATACCCCATCCCAGCTTTAAGGTCAGCGGGACAGCCAAGCCGCCACCAAGGACGACGCTCAGCGTGAAGGTCCTTAGCTGTGTTTTGAATTGGATCAGTTGATCTTTGGGCAAGTATCTGGGTGGAAGTGCTCCGCGTAATGGGGACACTAACCTGCCAAGGAAAAAGATGAAGGTTAAAACCGCTAGAACATGGAGCTCCTGGGAGGCTACGGCTAAAAGAACATAGGATCCTGCTTGAAAGATCTGCACTAGAGATAGTAGTTTTCTTATTCCCCAATGATCAGCCGCTTTCCCCATCGCCAGTGAGGCAAGAGCACCAATTGCCACCCCTGTTCCTACGCCCATCATCGCCTGGGAGGCAGAGACCACGCTAACTTCGGCAATCAAATATCCAATACCTGCCGTGAGCAGAGATGTAACAAACGCGTCTACAAGAACATTGGATTGGATAAGGGTTGCCGGGGTTCTTCCCTTCATAAGATTCACTGCAACACCCTCCTGCCCAATCTTTCCTTAACGTCACCACCGGATGTGCTGTGCATCATAACAGTTGTTAGGGGAAGAATTAGCTGCGTAATTCTTAAGCGGGTGAGAGTATTCATCTCTTGTAGGTTTTAAAGGATGGAAGTTGTGCACCGTGTTTGATGATGTAGTTTTAGGTTCGACTGAGAAAACTGCCTTGAAATAGTTCCACTACTTGTCGTCAGATACTAAAGAAGATTTATAAACTCTCTCGGCGAGAGAATAAATTCTTCTTGCGGGAAGTGCTTTAGATTTCCGGTTACTAAAAATTTCGGTTTATAAGGACAGGACAAGACGACTTCATAGAAAGGAAGGGTCTTTCATATCCTCAAGAACTACGTCGCTAGGATGCGGGTCTATACACAGGCCGACCTCACAAATCGCCTGTAAAAAAGTGTCGACAATAACCGGATCAAACTTGAACTTGGGTCGCAGCAGCACTTCTTGGTATTCGCGAAGCATGTCCTTGCTGAACACAGGAGTAACAGCACCATCAAATATAGCCTGAAGGACTTGAACGGTAGCCGCAGTGGAATTGGAGGAAAGCAAACCGGAGACCAAGACGTTGGTATCGATGACTGCGTAGCAATCCATCTTCAGACGCCCTGGCGTGTTTTTTGAATTTCTCGGTTAATCTCTTCCAGGGACATATCCGATAGCCCGTTTTGTGCTGCCTGCATCCGAAGTGCGTTAAAGGCAGTGCTACCTGATGTGCGGATGGCATCGTCTGTATTTTGTGCGGAGATTTCAAACGGAATCTTCCGCTCCCGAACTACCGCACGGGCAAACACATTAAAAGCGGTTGTTGCATTCATGCCGAACTCGCGACATAGCTCATCAAACTGGCGTTTAAGTTCCTCATCCATTCGAACACTAAACGTTGCTTGCCCCATACGAGCACCTCTTTTGTAGCTATTAAATCCTTCTACAACCTATTTGCAACCTATAAGAACCTAACTGGTTGCAGATAACGTTAATTCTAGCACCAACAGTCCACGAGAGTCGTAGACTGATTCCGAGGTGTAGTTACCACAGCGGATCACTCGATCGAGTGCCACACTTAGGATCTTCAAGCTTTCCCTTCGTTAGTGGTGATTATTCTCCGATAACTGCGAAATCCTCACTTTCCACCCTGGAGCTTAAGGAGCTTTTAGATGACTAGGTGATGCGGGAAACTAATTGGTCGCAAACTTCGCCCACTATTTTTGGTGGTGTCTTTGAGACCATCCTGAATCCTGAAACTCGCCGAAGCGGTGGGATGCACTACAGTTCCCCTGAGAACATTCACCGCGTCATTGATCCCCTCTTCCTTGACGATCTCACCGCTAAGCTCACTAAGATCCTTGATGACCACCAAGTGACCGAACGCACCAGACTGAAAAGGTTGCGTACCTTCCAGGAAAAGCTTAGTTCTCTGCACTTTTTTGACCCTGCCTGCGGTTCCTGAAACTTCCTCACTGAAACCTTTATTTGTTTGCGACGCCTAGAAAACCGAGTGCTCACTGAACTGCTGCGCGGCCAGTCCATGCTTGATTTTGTCGAGGTGGGAGAGTCTCCCGTTCAGGTATCACTTTCTCAATTCACCGGCATCGAGATCAATGACTTTGCGGTCCAGGTAGCAAAGACCGCCTTGTGGATCGCAGAGCTTCAGGCCAATATCACCTCGGAAGATATTGTGCGACGCGAGCTAGCAACCCTACCTCTCGCTGATGCAGCTACTATTGTTCGGGGTAATGCATTACAGACGGACTGGGAAGAAATTCTCCCAGCCAGCACGTGTGACTTCGTGATTGGAAACCCACCCTTTATCGGCTACTCCAACCACAGCTCCGAACAGAAGAAAGACTGTGCCGTCCTTTTTGGTAAGTCGGGCGGCGTGCTGGACTATGTGGCCGGGTGGTACAAGAAGTTCGCAGACTACGCCAAGAACAATCAGAAGGTGCGCTGCGCGTTGGTTTCTACTAACTCGATTTGCCAGGGTCAGCAGATTACACCACTATGGAAACCCATCCTGGAGGATGGCTACGCCATCGACTTTGCCCACCGCTCCTTTATTTGGAGCAATGACGCAAATGATCCCGCCCATGTCCACGTCGTCATCGTCGGTCTAAGCCACAAGTCGAATAAGCATCCCAAGACTTTGTTCTCCTACGATAGACGCGGAAAACTGGTGGAAACCACTCACCCTAAGCACATCAATGCGTACTTAGTCGATGCACCCGACGCATACATCGAACGTCGTGGTCAACCGTTGTGCGATGTGCCGCCAGTAAAAGCTGGAGGAAAGCCGACGGAAGGCGGGTTCCTGTTGTTTCGGCAGGGTGAGGCTGATGATTTGGTTTCTCAACAGCCGGATGCAAAGAATTGGATTCGCCCCTTCTCCATGGGCGCTGAATTCATCAATGGAAAGAAACGTTATTGTCTGAGGCTAGTTGACTGCCCACCGAGCACAATTAAGAAAATGCCACTGTCCGTGCGGTGCGGGATTTCCGCTTACTGTCTAAGAAAGCTGCGACCAGAAACAAAGCTGACGCTCCCTGGCTTTTCGGTGAAGTTCGCGATCCCGGCACTACCTACATCGGAATCCCGAAGGTGAGCTCTGAACGTCGCGCATATATCCCTGCCGGTTTTGTCACCAATGGCATGATCCCTGGGGATAAGCTTTACTTCATCCCTACCGATAACCTGTACATATTCGGGATCTTCATGTCGCGTTTCCATAATGCGTGGATGCGGGCAATAGCTGGACGGTTAAAGTCAGACTATAGCTACGCCAACACGATTGTGTACAACAATTTCATCTGGCCCGAACCTACTGATGAGCAGCGTCATCGTATTGAAAAGTGCGCCCAAGTGGTGCTTGATGCGCGCCAGCTCTACCAGTGTCCAGCGGGAGTACCGGATAACAATGACATCACCGCTGAACCCGCGGCTACCTTGGCTGATCTCTACGATCCGGATAACGATTTTCTCTATCCCGCACTCATACGGGCGCACCAGGAACTCGATACTGCAGTGGAAGAAGCCTACGGGGTGAGCTTTAATGACGATGAGCCAAAGATCGTCGCCCATCTCTTTAAGCCATATCAGCAACACACTACCTCGACCAAATAGATAGCCCTTCCCCTATCCCTTGCAGGTCAGACATAGAATAGTTCAATGGAAGTAAAGCCAGACAGGCCTACATCCCTCCCCTGTTTTTAGTCTCTTCGACCACTCTCACTGAGTAACCAAGAAGAAGTGGGTCTAGGGCTTGGCTGCCCCTTATATGGCACTTAATGCCGAAGACCCCACCCGTGCCTGTGGCCGGGAGACCACGCTCTTCTAGGAGAAAGGGTCGCGTCCGTTGCTTCCCTCGGTGCCTCAGTTCTCTCACGCAAGAAATCGAGGATGACTCTATACCAGGAACCACGCCTCTACTAGTTCAAACTCGGTGCGATTGCAGCTTAACATCGCAGTAACTATGCCATTGAACTGCACCTGACGTCCTCCACCATAAGTCCCTCACTACTGACTGAATCGATGAAGGGCTAAGTCAAAGCCCCGGACGCATTGATCATGTAGATCAAGAGGCGACACCGGGGCGTTCAACCGATATCGTACCATGAGTCCATGAATTACTCAAGTACCGCTGTGGCCAGGCACCTTTCTAACGCAAGGCTAGCACCCTATCTCCAACACACCGATGATGAACTGGACAAGGCCCTGGAACTCTACGTGTGGAGTACCCGTATGTCCATGTCAATGTTCGAGCTTATATCCCACCTCGAAATTATGCTAAGGAACGCGATAGATACGGCTTTGTCTAAAACGTTTCGAGACGAAGATTGCGGGATACCCTGGTTCCTCCGGAATCCACCCACGACACAGAATATGTCGGATGAAATAGATGATGTCAGAAACCGATTAAGAAAGTACGACAAGGATACCCGTCAACAAATTATCGCTGGCATGAACTTCGGGTTCTGGTCAGGAATGGTTGGAGCAAAACATGAAGATCTGTGGCGCTCTGCGCTCCATAAAGCATTTCCTGGATCTTCAGGAGACAGAAAAGACGTAATGAAAGAACTCGAATCACTCCGGAAGATACGCAACCGCATAGCTCACCACGATTCTATGCTTAACGTTGACGTTCCTTTCGAAATTCGCCGCATACACCGAGTTGCTGAGTTTCTCGGGGACGAGGCTAGCGCATGGCTTAAAAATGTGGATCAGACAATGAAGATATACAAGAAAAGACCCCAAACCCAGTTAGATACTGTTATTGTTCCCGCCGAACAGGCGTGGCAGTTTTACCAGTCCGCGTGCGCATATGTTTGCCAGCCGGGCCGCGCCTTTCGAGATGTCGAACGAATAGCTTTCTACAGCGACCAGGCAGTGCAGTCGGACGTGCCAAAGATAAGGCATCGCCGCGATAATGTGAAATGGACTAAACAAGAGGCCGACCGCCTGCAGCAGTCACAAAATAGGGAAGACCGACAGATTGCGAAGGTAATTCGAAAAAGCCACGAGATAGGATGGGCCGATTCTGGCGAATATCAGGTCTTTCTCTTGACTCGACCTGGCTCGCGCGATCATCGCAAACTATCAGGTTCTATTCCAAATCAGAATAAGGGGCGGGAGTCAGCTTTTACACACAAACAGCGTTATGTTTCTCTACACAAGCTAGAAACAGCGAGTAGCATTGAAGATATAGTTTGATTCACGCCAAGAAAACTAAAAGTGGCACACGATCGAGCATGGCACCCACTGAATTACTGCTAGTACAGATTGGGGTTTCGGAGAGCTTGGCCTAAGGTCCTGCGTCAAATGATAGACGTAAAGGGATCGTAAAAAGGTATTGTGGCGACCGCCTCTCCCACTCGAAACAAAACTGATGACAAAGAAAACTATTCCACCTTTCAAGCCTGGAACTATTGAACATGTTTGCCGCCTGATTGGCGACCTGTACACTGGGTCAGAATTGACCGGCATTATTGCTTCAATACCTCTCCGCGCCGATCTTGGCGAAGGATACACCAAGTGGCGGCGGTTAAACCACGCTGTCTTAATGAACCAGAAGACAACGCGCAACGGGAACGCACTTGTTGCCCTTATCCGAACAGCACTGGAGCCCGAGCGAACCCTCAGCCGTGCTAGTGACGCACAGACTACGCGCGACGAGGTAAACCAAGCACTGTCCCTGACAGGACTCAAGATTCGAGATGACGGGGTAGTCATTTCCACGGACAGGGCCCGGACCGTCAGTGAAGCCAAAGCACGCACCGAGCAACTTCGTCAAAAACTTATACGAAGAAGCACCCACCCCGACGTTCTCACCTACTGTCGACCAGAACTAGTTCAAAACGACTATTATGAAGCAGTCTTCGAATCAATTAAGGGGCTTGGCAGCAAACTTCGACAGTTGTCGGGTATCGACGAAGACGGTTCCAACCTGGTCGATGGTGCAATGTTAGGATCTTCTCCGCTAGTACGAATCAATTCACTGCAGACAAAGTCCCAACGAAGCGAGCAGGTTGGCGTAGCAAACCTGGTCAAAGGACTATTCAGTGCCTTTCGTAACCCAGCTGCCCACGAGCCCCGCATCGAATGGTCATTGTCGGAACAAGATGCCCTGGACGTACTAGGTACCCTTTCATTGATTCACCGCCGATTAGACGAAGCTGAAACTCTTTGAAGTTTTATGAGTAGCCGGTCAGGTCCAACACTCCGGTACAGCGGTGGGATTTCATGATGGAAAACGCTCCCAGAGCTGGAGATGGGACTTGAACCCACAACCTACGGTTTACAAGACCGTTGCGCTACCGATTGCGCCACTCCAGCACAGACCGTCCCTTGAGAAGGTCCAGCAAAGAACTTACCCGACGCTACCCACGGAAGTCCACACGGGTTAAAGTCTCGTTACGGGACTTTTCCTTTTTCTTCGTTGACCTGCACCAACCAGTAGAAAGAACGCGCAGCTTGTCTGGAATTTTTGGCGCCCTACGTTCCCTCATGCGGGGTCCCGGGCACGTCGCAACCATCGATGCCGCCAAGGCCGCTCCTCCGCCTTCTCCGCTGGCCCCTATCGACCTCACCGACAGCGCCCAGGTGGCCGGGGCAATGGATATCGCAGCGCGGATAGGTGAGTTACTTCTTGCTTCCGGGACGTCGAATAATGACACCAAAACGCAAATCCATGCGGTGTGTTCCGCCTATGGCCTCCACTACGTGCACGTAGATATCACCTTCAACACCATCACCATCTTCACGCACATCGGTATCCACCGCCGTCAACCTGTCACGGTTTTCCGAGTGGTCCGTGGCCTCACCACTGATTTTTCTAAACTCAGCGAGGTTGACCGCCTCATCAGATCTATCCAAGGTGGTGCCACTCCCCCGGAGGTCGCGGAAAAGATTCTCGATGAGCTTGATGCCAAGCCCGCCACCTATAAGCAATCCACCTCCATCCTGGGCTGGGGTGTCATGGGCGGCACGGTATCCGTCATGCTCGGCGGGGACTGGATCGTGGGGATCACTTCTTTTTTGGTCTCCATGCTCATCATGTCGGTGAACTATTGGTTAGACAGCAAGAAACTCCCCTATTTCTTCCAAAACGTCATCGGCGGTGTCCTCGCCACCTTGCCGGCAGCCGGAATGTACGCCTCCGTGGCGTACTTCGGCATTCACATTTCTCCTTCGCAGATTATTGCTTCCGGGATCATCGTCCTTCTTGCTGGTCTTACCCTGGTGCAATCTCTCCAAGACGGGATCACCGGTGCCCCAGTCACCGCCTCAGCCCGCTTCTTTGAAACCTTGCTGTATACCGGCGCCATCGTCGGCGGGGTGGGCCTTGGTATTCAACTTGCCGCCACCTTAGGTATGGGTCTTCCCGCCCTAGAATCCGTCGCCCCACCGAATTTCCAATCTGCTACGGTCCGGGTCATTTTCGGCGCCATCGCCACCGGCGGTTTTGCCCTAGCCTGCTACGCGGAGATGTCCTCGGTCTGGTTGTCTGCCCTCACCGCTGCGTCGGGATCAATTTTCTACTACTACGTTCTCATCCCCTTCGGAACGTCCGCAGTGACAGCCGCCGCCGTTGCCGCGGTCGTGATTGGCCTTGCCGGTGGTCTCTTGGCTCGTCGTTTCCAAATCCCCCCAGTCATTACAGCCATTGCCGGCATCACTCCGCTCCTCCCCGGTCTTTCGGTCTACCGCGGAATGTACGCCGCGCTCCACGAACAAATGCTAGTGGGATTTACTAACCTCGCGGTGGCCTTAGCTACCGCCTGTTCCTTAGCCGCGGGAGTGGTATTAGGTGAGTTTATTGCCCGACGTTTACGTCGCCCCCCGAAGATCCGCTCTTACCGGGCATACCAGGTTGCCCGTCGATACTCTTTTCAGCAAGCAGCCCGTGCTAAGCGCGCCCAGGCGCGTCTTACCGGGAGCAGGCGGAAAACAAAACGGGAGAATCCTTAAAACCCAGGCCTAGGACGGCATGTTTCAGCCCAGTGGAGTAGAATGGGTGCCCGCAACTACCGGCTTTATTGAGCACCCCAACTTCAGCAGGAGGACCCTTGCCGCCCAAGGTCACCGACACTCGTCCAAATACCGAAGCTATTCACGCGGTGGAAGAAGAAACCGCACGTGGGGCCCGGAATATTGTGGCTACCTTCGCCCAGGACTTCATGGATGGGGTAACCCTGATGTGCATGTTAGGCGTAGAGCCGGAGGGTTTGTCGCATAAGAAGGTTGCGGCTGAATATGAAGCCGCTCATCCGAAGAAAACCACGAAGCGGACTCGGAAATCAACGAAGAAAACCACCAAGAAGAGCACCGCGAAGAAGACAACAAAGAAGGCCACCAAGAAAACAACTAAGAAGACTTCTGTGAAGAAAACCTCGAAGAAGGCCACCAAGAAAAGCTAAGGGAAAAGGGGGCTAAACCTATGCCGCCTCAGGATGGAGCCACAGCGGACTTTGTGGTGGTGGCTAATCGGCTACCGGTCGACTCTGTCACCCACCCGGACGGCAGTCATGAATGGGTCCCCTCCCCTGGTGGCCTGGTTGCTGCTCTTAGCCCGGTACTCGCCCAGCACCACGGATGTTGGGTGGGGTGGCCCGGAACCACAGATGATTCTTTAAGCCTTGAGCCCTTCCGGACAGACTCAGGTATTCTGCTCCACCCCGTGTCGCTGAGTGCAGCTGACTATGCGGAATTCTACGAGGGGTTTTCTAACGCCACCCTCTGGCCGCTCTACCACGACCTCATTGTTCAACCCATCTATCAACGATCCTGGTGGAGCGCTTACCGGCAAGTTAACCTTCGTTTCGCCGAAGAAGTAGCTAAAGTTGCCTCACCCCACGCCACAGTATGGGTGCAGGACTATCAACTTCAACTCCTCCCCGGCATTCTTCGCCAACTCCGGCCAGATCTACGCATCGGGTTTTTCCTCCACATCCCCTTCCCCGCGGCTGACTTGTTCCGTCAACTCCCGTGGCGCGAAGAGATTGTTCGGGGGCTTCTTGGCGCGGATGTTATTGGTTTTCACCTGCCCAGCTACGCCAATAATTTCTTAACGCTCTCCCGGCAGATCAGCGGTGCTGCTGGTTCTCATACCGGACAACCTGATGAGTTGACGGTCTATGGCAAAGCTCAGATTCGGAAACCTGATGCCGCTATTGTGGCGCCTGATGGACGTCGGGTACAGGTTGCTGCGTTTCCAATTTCTATAGATCTATCCTCCTTGGGCCACCCCACGGCAGAAGACATCAGCGCTATCCGCCGGAAACTCGGCAACCCGGACACCATCATGCTGGGGGTGGATCGGCTCGATTACACCAAAGGGATCCTGCAACGCCTTCAGGCTTTTGAGCAGCTCCTAGAACACGAAACCTTGGACCCTGACCAGACAGTTCTAGTTCAAATCGCTACCCCTTCCCGGGAGCGTATTAAGCAATACCAACAGGAACGGGCTCGGGTAGAAGAAGCTGTCGGCCGGATTAACGGTCGCTTCGGAAAGCTAGGCCAGCCGGTGGTGCATTATCTTCACCGTTCCCTTCCTAAAGCAGAACTAGCCGCTTGCTACGCCGCCGCGGATATCATGCTGGTCACCGCCTTCAAGGATGGGATGAACCTGGTGGCTAAGGAGTTTGCGGCCATGCATCCAGATGGTTCCGGGGCTTTGGTGCTCAGTGAATTTGCCGGCGCTGCGGAGGAACTCTCCCACGCCCACCTGTGCAACCCACATGACTTAGAAAGCGTGAAAAGAGCTATTTTTAATGCCGTTTATTCCCTATCCCATCAACCGGAGGATGCGGGTCGACGTATGCAGGCGCTTTATCAGCAAGTCCATACTCACGACGTAAATTTATGGGCCAACAGTTTCTTGAGTTTCTTAACGGATCACTCCCAAGGAGGAATGAGTTAGGTGACATCCCTCCCTAGGCATCTCCACCTTCATCACCTCGGCGCCGCAGTGATCGGGGTTGTGCTCGCAGCCAGCACCAGTGCCTGTTCTTCCCAGCAAAGCGATGCTTCCTCACCGCCCGGAAATCTCGATAACCGAGAATGGCAAGTCACCAATATTTATTCTTCGCCTTCTGACCCCAACGGAATTCCGCCCACCCTCGCGGGCAAAGCGTTCTTGGTTTTCGGAGCCAATACTCTGACCGGAAGCACCGGGTGCAGTCAGATTCAAGCCACCGTGCAGCTAAGCGACACCGAACTTGAGCTGCGGAACATGGAATTAGAACCCGCCGATGGTGCCCCGTGTACCGGTAGGGACTTAGACTTCCACAATCACATGGTGGACATTCTTCATAGCGGGCCGCTGGAAATTTTGCATCTTAATGCCAGTGAAATTGTGGTGCGTGAAAAAAGTGACCAGCCCAATCCTCCGGCGATACGGTTGTTGGTTCCGGCTCAATCTACAGAAAATGAGGAATCCTAGTTTTTATGAGTACTCTGTCTGACCTGGCTACCACCGATGAGCTGTTGGTTGTTTCCGACTT
The DNA here is from genome assembly GCF_014522205.1 of Corynebacterium poyangense. Taxonomy (NCBI): domain Bacteria; kingdom Bacillati; phylum Actinomycetota; class Actinomycetes; order Mycobacteriales; family Corynebacteriaceae; genus Corynebacterium; species Corynebacterium poyangense. The sequence continues at coordinate 2,201,116 of NZ_CP046884.1, forward strand.
TGATGGGACCCTCGCGGGTTTTCATCCCAGCGATATCTATGACGTCCCCATTAATGGCGATTCCATCGACGCCTTAGCTCGGTTATCTCAGCTCCCGCATACCACCGTGGCGGTCTTATCCGGGCGGCACCTCGCTGGGCTACAAAAAGTATGCCCCCTGGAAAGCCCGGTTATTTTCGCTGGTTCTCATGGCGCAGAAACCTCCGGGGAGCCCAGCGGGGAACGCGGCCCGGATGCTCAGCAACTTAGCATTCTTCAGGACCTGGATGAACAACTTGAAGCTATCGTGGCTGCTGCCCCTCGAGCGTATGTCGAAAAGAAGCCCTATCACCGGGTTGTTCATGTAGCGGAGTTGGCTGAGGAATCCCCGGAAACGGCCGCTGAGATTTGTGACGCCGCCGCCCAGATCCGGGCACCCGGATTAACCTCGATGCGAGGGAAAAACATTGTTGAGTTTTCCGTAAGCGGAGAGAATAAGGGGACTTGGATTAGTAGGCGTCGAACCTTAATAGGTGCCACCGGAGTACTTTTTATTGGCGACGACACCACCGATGAACTGGGGTTCGCCACCTTAAGCGAAGCCGATCTGGGGGTCAAGGTGGGCCCGGGAGATACTGCCGCGACCCTGCGAGTAGATGACCTAGCGGAGGTAGCACGGATCTATCAAGAACTCGCCGAACTACGCACCTTATGGGCGCGGCGGCGCGACGGTAGCTCCAGGGATTAGGCGAGTTGCCAGAATGCGACGTGGCGGGTGAGCGGCGCGGCGACGTCCACCTTGCCGGTCCTCAATCAAGTCCAACAACATCCGCCCCGCGGCAGCGCCTTTATGTTTATTGGGTTGAGCGATAGTGCATAAATTCCGGTCAACCGCCGGCTCAATGCCATCAAAACCAGTAACCGATAACTCCTCCGGAACGGATATCCCCCGTTCATAGGCATAATCCAGGACGGCAAGAGCCATCGAGTCCGTGGTACACAATATCGCGGTGAGGTCCGGATAGGTTTCCAAAATTTCTCGTGCCGCGTCACGAGTATTCGCCCGGTCATTAATATGCCGAGACACCACCGGGACTGTCTCCGGATCTATTCCTGCATCGCCAAAAACAGCTAAGGCCCCCAGCACCCGGGAACGTTGGAGATGAAGCTCCGCGGTGTGGATGTCAGAAACACTCAAGGCGCCATTGCGGGAATTGATAAAAAGCCGGGGACTAAGGATCCCCACCCGGCGATGCCCTGCGTCCACAAGGGCTTGGGCTGCCGGCTGGATAGCGGCGAAATCATCGATCCCCACGAAGGGCAACTCTGGGTGATCGGTTGGTTGATCGCATAACACCACCGGAACATGGCGAGCAAGAGCAGCCCGCAGATAGGGGTCATTGGCTGCTACGGAGTAAATCACAAAGCCATCGACCACGGCGGAGTTCACTAGTTTCAAAGCGGCGGCATGGTCATCCGAGGTTGACGGGCCAACCGGAACCAGGGTCAACGCCGTATCGGAACCATAGGAGGCCTCAGCTACCCCAGCCAGAAAATCCACGCTGGCTTTATCTTCAAAGGCGAAGCTGAGGTGTTCGGTAAGTAAAACCCCTAACGCCCCAACTTTTCCGGCTCTTAGAGAACGCGCCGTGGGGTCTGGGCCGGGATACCCCATCCGCTCTGCAGCGGCAAGAATCTTTTCCCGCAAAGCTGAAGAAAGCTGCTCCGGGCGGTTATAGGCATTAGATACCGTTGTGCGAGAAACCCCTAACTCGGCAGCCACGGAGGCGAGGGTGCCGCGATGAGAGGAACGTTTAACCATAATATGAATCTATCAGCCCAAAATTGACAATTGTTTTCAACACAAGGAAACTGGACTCCATGACCCGTTCTAAGACTTCCCAGAGAATAATTCGCACCGGTGCGGCCGCTTTCGCTGCCGGTTCTTTATTTTTAGTTTCCGCATGCAGTAATAACTCCACGAGCAGCAACTCCTCCAGCTCTGCAGCAGCTTCTGGCGATGGGGTTCATATTGTTACCTCCACCAGCATTTGGGCTGATGTTGCCAAAGCCGTCGCCTCTGATGGAGTAACGGTAGATCCCATCGTGACCGGCAATAACATTGATCCGCATGATTTTGAACCTAGCGCTGCTGACATAGCTAAAGCCAAGGAAGCAAACTTGGTTATCGCCGGTGGTGGCGGATATGACGCGTGGCTTTATAAAGCCGTGGATGAAGATAAAGTCATCCACGCTTTGCCGCTGACTGATCATGATCACCACGATCATGATCATGGTGAGGCAAGTCAAAGCCAGACGGAAGAAAGTCACAGCCACGATCACAAGCACGGTGAAGAGGGCCATAACCATAGCCATGCTGATCGCGAAGGCGCCGAAACCAATGAACATGTGTGGTACAGCGTCGATGCTCTCACTCAAGTAGCTAACGACGTTGCGTCCCGGGTTAAGGAACTCAACCCCGATGCCAAAGTCAACTCTGATGATATTGACGCCCGCTTGGCGAAGTTGAAGGATCGGATTGCTAAGCTGCCGCACCTGCACGTCGCCCAGACTGAGCCTATTGCTGATTACATCATCAAGGATTCTGAGCTTCATGATGTTACCCCGGAGGGCTACCGCTCCGCGACCCTTAATGAAAGTGAGCCCTCCGCGGCTGACCTTCAGGCTTTCTTAGAGCTCATCAATAAGGGTGAACTGGATTTCCTCATCTATAACCCGCAGACGGAAACTGACATGACTAAGCAAATCCACGATGCCGCAGTGGCTAAGGGTGTGCCGATTGTTGAGATCGCTGAAACGCCGGACTCCAATCAAAACTTCCTGGACTACTTTGAATCTGTAGTGGGTCAGCTAGAGCAACAAGCTAAGGCTGCGCACCCCTCCCAGGACAAGGCCGCCTAAACCAGAATCCCAAGAACACCATGCTTCTTCGTTTTCATGAAGCCGCGGTGAACCCTTTATGGCAGAACCTGAATCTTGAGGTTCAGCCTGGGGAGTTCATCGCGGTTCTTGGCCCTAATGGGGTAGGGAAATCGACGCTGCTTGCCACCATTCTGGGAACGCGCAAATTAAGTTCCGGTTCCGTGGAGGTCGCTGCGCGCGTCGGATATATCCCACAGCAACGAATGTTCCCCCCTGATCTCCCCTTACGTGCCCGAGACCTGGTGTCTCTTTCTCTGGCCCACGGGGTTTTCCGACGCCGATCGCCTCACCGCCATGAGGTAGATGCCCTCCTCCAGCGGGTGGGTGCTCAAGGCCTAGCTGACCTACGGGTAGGCAGAATGTCTGGCGGTCAACAACAATTAATCCGCCAAGCGCAGGCTCTTGCTTCTCACCCCCAACTCATCTTGGCTGATGAACCACTCTTGAGCTTAGATGTAGCCAGGCAACGAGACACCGTAGCAATGCTTCATCATCACTGCTCGGAAAACGACGGTGCGGTCATCTTTGTTACTCACGGAATCAACCCCGTCCTTGAGGTGGTAGACCGTGTTCTCTACCTAGCTCCCCAAGGCCATACCCTGGGCTCAGTGTCGGAAGTCATGCGCTCAGACGTACTGTCCGAACTGTATGGCACCAAGGTCAACGTCCTCGAAGTCGACGGCCGAATGGTGGTGATTTAAATGCTGGAATCCTTTCTCACTGACACCAGTTATCTACTCAATGTGAGCTTTGTCCAGCAAGCTATCCTCGCCGCGGGTGTCCTAGGGGTACTCTCCGGCGTGATGACCCCCCTCATTGTCCTGCGCCAAATGTCATTTTCCGTCCACGCCACCAGTGAGCTTGCTCTTATGGGTGCGGCTGCCGCTTTGCTCTTTGGGCTCAACGTGGGCTGGGGTGCCATCGCCGGTTCCATCGTCGCGGCCCTTATGCTCGCTGTTCTTGGCATGAAGCAGCAACAAGACGCTGCAATTGGTGTCGTCATGAGCTTCGGTATGGGGTTGGCGGTGCTCTTCATCCACCTCTACCCCGGTAACTCTACCCGTGCTTTTTCCCTCCTCACCGGCCAAATCGTCGGCGTATCTGCCGCTTCAACCACCACTTTGTTCATCACCACCGTCCTGGTGGTGGGGATCGTGGCCTTAATCTGGCGCCCCATGCTCTTTGCCTCCGCGGATCCCATCATGGCCCGAGCCGCCGGCGTCCACTGCCAATGGATCGCCGTGATTTTCGCTGTCCTCGTGGGTATTGCCGCAGCCCAATCAGTGCAAATTGTGGGTTCCCTCCTCGTCATGGCGCTACTTATCACCCCCGGAGCCGCCGCTGTCCACGTGACGTCATCCCCGATACGCGCCGTCATCTACTCCATTATTTTCGCTGAAACGTCAGCGGTAGGAGGACTCATCCTCTCCCTAGCTCCCGGCATCCCGGTGTCAGTTTTTGTCACCGCAGTCAGCTTTTTCATCTACCTAGTGTGCCGCTTCATCGGTGGCCGAATGAATCAAAAAGCACAGGTGGGAACGAATCGAAAGAAGTTTTCCGAGGTGTTAGGTTCCCCTCACTCAGCGGAGGACTCCCTCGTGGTTGATCCCCATCACTCGGCACCGAATGAAGACTAATTTGCCCCACCTTTCTCCGCCGCAGCGGAGAAAGGTGACGGGGTTGTTATCGCGCTCACAACTTCTTAGCGCTAATATGTACCGAACATAAGCAGTTATTTACCTAAAGTTATAATTCATAGCTTTGGGCTTGCTGGTTAAAAATGTACTTAGGCCTCGATCATGATGAGAGGACTCTCTTGTGACCACCCAGAACACCCAGACTGAGCGGAGCCAATCAACGCTCAAAACTCTTGCCGGAACCGGGGTTGGTAATGCCTTGGAATGGTTTGACTGGAATATCTACGCCACCTTCGCGGTTTTCTTTTCCAGCCAACTTTTCAATAGTGAAGACGGCAAATCAGCCTTCTTAAAAACGATGGCGGTCTTCGCGGTGGGGTTTATTGCCCGCCCCTTCGGCGGTTTCTTCTTCGGTTGGCTAGCAGACCGCATTGGACGTAAAGAATCTCTTGCTGTAGCCGTCCTGTGCGCCTCGGCGGGTTCCATCCTCATCGCTATTACCCCCACCTACCACCAGGTCGGCTGGGTGGCCTCCGCTATTCTTCTGCTCGCTCGCCTCATCCAGGGGCTAGCTCACGGAGGGGAGCTTCCTTCCGCCCAGACCTATTTGGCCGAACACGCTCCCCGAGATAAGCGCGGACTCTGGGCCTCCTCGATTTATGTCACCGGGACTTTCGGAATCCTGCTGGGGATGATCTTCGGGTTGATACTCGAATCCTTGTTGAGTGAGCAACAACTCATGGCCTGGGGCTGGCGCATCCCCTTCGCGGTGGGAGCCGTCTTAGGTATCTCCGCCCTGTGGATGCGTCTCCACATGGATGAATCCGAGGTTTTCGAAGCTGAAAAGGAACGCAAAGCTGAAGCCCCGCAGGCCCAGCGCAATGTTTTCGTCCAGGTCGCCAAGAACTGGCCTACTGCGCTTAAGGTCGTGGGGATGACAGCTGGCCTCACCGTCAGCTACTACGTGTGGTCGGTCACCATGCCGGCTTTGGCTCAAAAGAGCTTTGGGTTTAGCGCCTCCGACGCCTTCACCGCCTCCATCATCGGAAACGCCGTCTTCATCATCTCCTTAATTTGCTGGGGTTGGGCTTCAGACCGCATCGGCCGCAAACCCACCATGCTCATTGCGATGATCGGATCAGCAATCCTCTACCTGCCTCTGGTGCACTACGTCGTCAACCAGCAGAGCATGTTCTCCTTGGTTCTTGCCATCTCCATCCAGCTATTCTTATTGGCGGCTTTCTTGGGGCACGCTCCGGCCACCTACGCGGAGATGTTTGACACGGATCAACGAGCCTCCGGGTTTGGTATCCCCTATGCTCTCACTATCGCTATCTTCGGCGGCACCGCGGGCATGATTATGACCTGGCTAGATAACAACATCCACTTTGCCTATTACTCCATCGTGCTCTTGGTGATTTCAGCAATTACTATCCTCACCCTGAAAGAAACCAAGGGAGTAGATCTTCACGGGCATTATCCTGAGGAATACTAATTCCCCAGGGCTTAGTTCACTCGACGCTGCCGGGCGAACTCGCTCAGAACAACCCCGGCAGCAACCGATGCATTCAGGGATTCCACCCACTCCGCCATCGGGATGGACATGATGACGTCGCAATTTTCCCGGACCAGGCGAGAGATCCCTTTACCTTCAGAACCCACCACAATAAGCACCGGGGTTTCCGCAGCGCTATAAGTGTCAAGGGTGGCTGTTCCTCCGGAGTCTAAGCCAACCACCTGATACCCGTTTTGTTGAAACTCTTTGACTGTTCGCGTCAAATTCGTCGCCCGCGCTACCGGTAGCCGAGCAGCCGTTCCCGCCGAGGTACGCCACGCCACAGCGGTAACCGACGCAGAACGGCGTTCCGGAATAACGACCCCATCGCCACCAAAAGCAGCGACCGAACGAATCACCGCCCCAAGGTTTCGCGGGTCAGTGATGTTATCAAGCAACACCACCATCCCCGGCCCCGGGGTATCTGCGGCCTGGGCTATAAGGTCGTGAACTTCGGTGTAGCGAAACGGTGGCATGTCCAAACCAATTCCTTGGTGAAGACCGTTCCCGGTCATCCGATCCATCTCTTGGCGGGGAATTTCACTGACCGGAATGGAGCGGCTGTGCGCTAGAGTAACCGCCTCGCTTAAGCGATCATCATGGCCGGTTCCTTGAACCACATAGAGTTGCGTCGCCGGCACTTTGGCGTGGAGGCATTCGATCACCGGGTTGCGGCCCACCACCAACTCATTATTCTTCTCCCGGGTGTGGCGTCCACTATTACGACGTTCCCGCTCAACCTTTCGCTTATACGCAGCATGATAGGGCCGATCCTCCGCCTTCGGGGTAGGCCCCTTCCCCGCTAAACTGCGTCGATTCTTCCCACCAGAGCCTTTCGTAGCACCCTTTTTATTCTTCTTCCGCCGCCCGGGCCGAAAATCATTTCCCGCCATTTATTTCTCCATCTCCGTATTCAACGACCAGGTGGGCCCATCAGGGGTATCTGTCACCGTTATCCCGACCTGCTGCAACCGGTCCCGCACCGCATCCGCCGTCTGAAAATCCTTCTCTTTCCGGGCTTGGGTCCGACGCTCCAGCTCCGCCCCCACCAGCGCTTCCAACGCCGCCATAGCGGCATCATTGTTGGAGTTGCTGTACCCCGAATCTTGCCATTGCTCAGAGTAGGGATCTACCCCCAACACGTTCGTCATCGCCCGGATATTCCCCGCGAGTCGGGCAGCTTCGGCTTTGTCTCCCGCTGCCAGAGCGCTATTCCCGGCGCGTACGTTACGGTGAATTTCCGCCAAGGCACGCGGAACCGCTAAATCCTCATCCATTGCCTCTTCAAAAGCAGAGGTCCGGGTGCCCACCGGCACTTCTCCGACCCGGTGTAAGAAGTCCTCAATCCGGCGATAACCCGCGGCAGCTTCAGTCAGCGACTCCTGAGAGTATTCCAACACACTGCGATAGTGGGCACTCCCCAAGTAATAACGCAGCTCTACCGGTCGAACAAGTTTCAGCATCTCCGGAACGCTCAACACATTCCCTAGAGATTTGGACATTTTCTCCCCAGCCATCGTCACCCAGTGGTTATGCATCCAATACCGAGCAAACCCATCGCCTGCCGCATGAGATTGGGCGATTTCATTTTCATGGTGCGGGAACTGCAGATCTAACCCTCCGCAGTGAATGTCAAAGGTTTCTCCTAGATACCAGGTAGCCATGGCCGAGCATTCCAAGTGCCAACCTGGCCGGCCGTCTCCCCAGGGAGTAGGCCATGAGGGTTCACCCGGTTTCGCAGCTTTCCACAAGGCAAAGTCCTGAGGGTTTCTTTTACCTCGCTGATCTGGCTCCCCTTGTTCCATATCTTCTACTCGGTTCCCGGAGAGGCTTCCGTAGTCGCTTTCTTCGGCTGCAGTCCAGGCAGCCACATCGAAGTAGACGGAACCATCGAGAGGGTAGGCGAAGCCTTTATCGATGAGCCGCTGCATATACGTGACCATTTGGGTCACATGCCCGGTAGCTCGGGGTTCGACGCTTGGCGGAAGCACACCTAAGGTGTTGTAGGCCTCGGTGAAATATCGCTCATGAGTTGCTACCCATTCCCACCAGGGTCGCCCGTGGTCAGCTGCTTTGCTGAGGATTTTGTCATCAATGTCGGTGACGTTACGGACAAAGGCAACATCGAGGCCTTTGGCTATGAGCCACCGGCGCAGAATATCAAACGCCACCCCAGAACGCAGGTGCCCGATGTGCGGCTGAGCCTGCGGGGTGGCTCCACACAAGTACACCGACGCATGCCCTTCCCGCAGGGGCACAAAATCTCGAAGGGATCGGGTACTGGTGTCGAAGATTCTTAAAGTCACGCCCTGAGTTTAATGCATCCCGGTTTTTCTTCAGACCAGGGTGAAGGTAGCGATTTTCACACCCTCTTCTGCCGGGCCGGCCTGCACCTCAGTGCCGGAAACCTGGCTTTTATCGGTGCCGACAATGGGGGTCACTAAATCTTTTCCGGCCTCCCGAATAAGCGCGGCATCGACTTTGAGCACCGGCTCCCCGGCTTTCACCCGTTGTCCTTCTTCCACCAGAGCTTCAAAACCACGACCTTTAAGCTCAACAGTGTCTAAGCCCACGTGGACTAAAACCTGGGTTCCTAAGGTAGTGACGAGCGCAAAAGCATGCCCTCCGTGGAATAAGTTAGCTACTCGCCCAGCCACCGGGGCATGGACGATAATCTCAGATTCTTTATCGCTGGGGCGAATGGCGACCCCTGCTCCCAGCATCCCCCCGGAAAAGACTGGATCAGGCACCTCGTTCATGGAGATTACCTCTCCGGCGAAAGGCGCCTGGATAACAAGATCAGTGTCTTTGGATTTAGCGAAGAAAACCATAGTTGTTGGGGTAATCCTTTCGACATCTCTATTACAGCCCCTTAACCTAAAATTCTACTGTTCAGGGAAGGTTCGACGTCAACTTCTGATCCAGAAAACCCCACAACTGTGGTTTATTCCTCGGCGCCTAAAAAGTGGGAGCTAGTGAACCTGGTTGCACCGAAGGTTGGCTAGCTCAGCTGCGACATCATCATGAACAAATTGCACCTGCGGCCCGATGATTACTTGAACGGCATGGGCGCTAGGGCGGATCAGCCCGGCAACGTCGGCAGACTTCAAGATTGATTCCTCTACTTTGGAATCATCTTTCACCGTGACTCTGAGCCGGGTGGCGCAGTGATCTAGGGTTTCAATATTGTCGGCCCCACCTAACCCTTGAATGATGCGTGACGTGGTGGAGTTCGCGGCCGTAGACGTCGAACCTTCCTGAGCACCATTTGCCTCATCTGGAATATCGGTTAACACCGCTGAATTTTCTTGCTCTGCATCACCTCGACCCGGGGTTTTGAGATTGAGTTTCCCAATGAGGAACCAGAAGATCCCGAGGTAGAGGAAGAAGTACACCACACCCATGAGGAGCAGCATCCACCACTGATGGGCGAGCGGGTTTTGGCTTGACAAGGTCATGTCCACCATGCCGGCGGAGAATCCGAAGCCGGAGGTCCAGTGGAATGCGGCGGCGATGCTCAGCGCCAGGCCGGTGAGGAGGGCGTGGACGACGTAGAGCAGCGGAGCAGCGAACATGAAGGAGAATTCCAGCGGTTCGGTGACTCCGGTGAAGAAGGAAGCTAGGGCGCCAGCGGCCATGAGCGAACCGACAACCTTGCGGCGTTGTTTATCTGCCCGAAGATACATGGCTAGGGCAGCGCCGGGGATACCGAACATCATCGCTGGGAAGAACCCGGCTTGGTAGCGGCCTACCTCGCCGATGACTTCACAGCTAGTACCATTCCAGACCCCTGGGCAGCTTGCGGCGTCAGTTGCTTGACGTGCGGCTTCAATGGTTTTAGCACCATCCATAAATTTACCGATGTCATTAATTCCGATGACATCGAACCAGAAGATGGAGTTGAGGGCATGGTGCAAACCTGTGGGGATGAGTAGGCGGTTGACCACGCCGTAGATACCTGCCCCGAGCACTCCCATGCCTTGGATCCACTCACCGAAATTAAAGAGCACGTTATACAGAAGCGGCCACAGAATATAGAGGATCCCAGCAATGAGCATGGAGAACACGGCGGTGAGGATAGGGACCAGGCGGCGGCCAGAGAAGAAAGCCAAGAAGTCCGGGAGACGAGTTCGAGAGAACTTGTTATATGTGGCTGCGGCGAGGATACCGACCACGATGCCAATTAAAACATTCTTCGCGTTGATGGCATCCCACCCCTGACTGGCCCAGTGCAAGGCGGCATCACCGGTGAGTTCTTTAGGGTCCTCAATACCTCGATACGAGGCCACTGACTCTGGCCCGATGAGCAGAATAACTGTTTGGAAACCGACGAACCCGGAGAGAGCAGCAGCACCGTTGTGGTCTTTAGCCAGGCCGAAGGCTAAGGCCAAAGCAAAAACAATACCTAGGTTATCCATCACCGCCCCGCCTGATTTGAGGAAGATAGTGGCTAGGATGGAGTTTTCATTAAAAGCTTGGATCCAGTATCCAATGCCACATAAAAGAGCAGCAACCGGCAGCACTGCCACTGCGCCCATGAGGGCCTTACTGAGTTTCTGCAAGGCACCCATGACGTTTGCTTTAGCCATCTGGGTTCTCCTTTCTGCGCTGAATGTGCTGTGAAATTATTGGTTTATATGCCTGCCGCCACCCATGTAAGAACACCGCGAAATAAGCAGCTTCTCCTGGGGCTTCGTCCCCCATTTGGGCGATGATGGTGGTAGCTAGCTGATAGTCCGAGGACAACTGTTGGGAAACGACCTCCACTAGCGGGCAATGACGAGTTTGGCCACTTTCTATCCGTCGATATAGCCGCACCAACGCGGCCACCAATTCTTCATCTTCGGCACTAGTTATCCCGGTGGCTTCATGGATATGAGCTACCCAGGCGGCAAGAAGATTGGCGTGAGCCAACGGGGTTTTCACGGGAACCCCGCTCCGCGCCGCATTGAGATGAAGTGCGACGGCAGCTGCTTCCTCCTCCGGCAAAATGGTCTCCGGAAGAGCAGCATTGAGATAGTGAACAATCAATTGGGCAGCCTGAAATTCCTCCGGAAAAGCCCCAGCCACTTCGCTAAGAATCCCGGTGTGGAGCCGCTGCCCCTCTCGAACTCTGCCAATGGCAAACGAAAGGTGTTCGGTCAGTAATAAATACACACTAGGGTGAAGATCCCCGAGCAGATCAGTAGCTAAATCCACAGCTGCACCAACGTGCTGCAACACAGCGGGATCAAGCTGATCAATAGATGCGATCAGCGGTGCCGTGTCCGGGTTCAACGGCACATAGGTGCGTTGAGCTTGATCTGCCTTAATACGTTCTCCGGTGCGTCGCCCAAAGCCGATCCCGCGGCCGACAAGGATTTTTTCGACGTCATCCTCACCTCGGACGAGGACCGCATTATTACTGAAAACGCGGAGAATGCGCGGATGTTCCGGGTCCACTGCTGGACTCCCCTCATCACCAGGCTGAGACAGTGACACCTCAGCGGCGGTCGTGCCTGATCGCGTCAGTAACACCCGCACCACAACGTACGGAATCCAGATTAATAACCTAGATCACTATAGGAAAGACCTGAGACGTCAGACCTCCCCCTTTTAGGGTGTATGCCACACCACAGCTGTGGCGATGGCGGCGCGTCCTTCCTCTCGGCCAGTAAACCCCAAATAGTCAGTGGTGGTGGCGGAAATAGACACGGGAGCACCCAGAATCTCGCTGAGGTGGCGTTCTGCTTCCTCTCGGCGCGGACCCATCTTTGGGGTTTGTGCAATGAGTTGAGCTGCCACATTCCCGATGGTGATGTTCTTGGCGGCTAATAGTTCTCGGCATTCGCGCAGAAGTCTTTCACCTGCGACGTTGTCATATTCTTTGCGGCCTACCCCCACAAAAGAACCCAAGTCTCCAAGACCAGCGGCGGAGAGTAAGGCATCGACAATGACGTGGCTGACCACATCTCCGTCGGAATGTCCTTCGCAACCATCATCATCGTCAAAAAGCAGACCGGCAATCCAACATGGTTTGCCAGGTTGAATTTGGTGAGCGTCAGTTCCTATCCCTACCCTGGGGATAATCTGCGGCTGGGTCATCATTCTCCTCGTATTAAAAGCTCCGCTATTTGTAGGTCCCATGGTGTCGTGATCTTCAACGCTCTGGCGTCTCCTGGGACGCAGTACACCGGCACTCCACACCATTCCATGAGGGAAGCATCATCAGTTGCGAGGAACTGTCGTTGTGCAGCCGCAGTTTGGAAATAACGGAGGTTAGCTTGCCGCAGCGTCGCCAAGTCGAACCCTTGCGGGGTTTGGACGGCACGCAGATAATTCCGGTCTGGGGTAGCAACAACTGACTCTGATTCATCAACCTGTTTGATGGTGTCGCTAACCGGCAGCACTGGGATCACCGCCGGGTGGTCTTCATTGACGTTCTGAAGAACACGGCAAATCATCTCCGGCGGGGTCAAGGCTCGGGCGGCATCATGAATAAGAACCGTTCCCTCCTCAGCCGGAAGTGATTGTAGACCAGCCCAGACGGAATCCATCCGCTCAGCTCCGCCATGAACCAGAACAACACGCTCTATCATGTTGCTGGGCATTAAGAGGCGTCGAGCATAATCTTCCCACTCCGGAGAGACCATCACATGAATAGCATCAAACTGGCCAATCTCCAGGAAAGTTCTCACTGACCGCTCCAGGAGCGTCACGCCGGCTAAAGATACATAGGCCTTAGGTAAAGACGCGCCCAGCCGGGTTCCTTGGCCAGCGGCGGCAATCAGGACAAAGGCACGGCGTGATTCGGAGGCGAGTTGTTTACTCAGGAGAAGTCCTCATCATCAAAGTTGAGGTCATCAAAATCCATGTCAATGTCCTCATCCGCCAATTTATTATCGGGATCCGGGGAAGCAGAAAGATTATGGCGACGAATCACCTCATCTACTTCCTTAAGAAAATCAGCGGACTTTTTCTCATCAACCATGTCAGCCAAGGCCAATTCACCCACTAAAATCTGCCGAGCCTTAGCAAGCATCCGCTTTTCACCCGCAGACAATCCGCGATCTTGGTCACGTCGCCACAGATCTCGAACCACCTCAGCAACCTTGTTGACATCACCGGAAGCTAGCCGCTCTTGGTTTGCTTTATAACGCCGAGACCAGTTTCCAGCTTCCTCAACATCTGTTTCCCTTAACACAGAGAACACTTTTTGGAGGCCTTCTTCCCCCACCACATCACGAACACCAACCAATTCAGCGTTCTTGGAAGGCACCCGAACCACCAGGTCAGACTGCAGAATCTGCAAGACCAAGTACTCCAGGGTTTCCCCCTTCAACTCCCGGGTTTCGATGGCCTCAATCACCGCAGCGCCGTGATGTGGGTAGACAACGGTGTCCCCGACCTTGAATTCCATTCCTTCTCCTCATAGAGATACCCAGATGTTCGGCCCACTATTCTACACACTAATTGAGGTTGCATGCTCAGGCTGTGGGTCAACATAAAGATGGATACACCCCCGCAACTGTGAATAGCAGCCGTGAAAGCGCTAAGGTAGGTATGAAAAAGACGTCATCACCCTGCATACCGGAGGACCGTTCCGTGAAGTCCCTCAAGTCGGCCGCCCGCAGCGGCCTCCTTGCCACTGTTACTCTCGCATCTACCTTGGTCTTAGGCGCTTGTTCCGCCGGGCAAATTACCCAGACCGCTGATCAAGTGCCTGCGGTGAATGGCACCAGTGCAGATTCTCAGAATAAGGCTCTGTCTGTTCGGGATGTCACCGTCATTATGACCCCTGACAGCCCGCAGCCTGCTTCACTCCGCTTCATCGTCACCAACCAGGACCCCAACGCTAACCGGCTGCAGAAGGTTACGGTGGATGGTCAGGAAGTTAGTTTCCAGGATCAGCTACCTGAGATTGGTCGAGATTGCACCCTGTATTCCGATTCTTCCCAAGGCTTGAACCAAGCCCCGAAAGACCAGGTTCAGCAAAAGCAGTGCATCAATCGGGTAGCTAACACCATCCCCAATAAGAGCTTCACCTTTGGTGGGCATGTCCCGGTGACCTTCACTTTTGACCGTGGCTCCGTGACGACTGACGCCACCGTTAACGCGCCACAATTAGAAAGCGGCACTTTTAACCGTCCCGTTGAGGGCGGCGAAGAAGGCCACGCACACTAAAAAGTAGCAAGTTACTAGGGAATGGCGCGCAAAGCACGCACCACCTATATCTGCCAGGAATGTGGCTACTCCACACCTAAGTGGTTGGGTCGCTGCCCTGATTGCGGATCCTGGGGGACTCTAGAAGAAGCTGCGTTTCCATCTCGTGGAGACTCGTCCGGCTCGACGGCGCTCCCCCACTCCGAGGTCATTTCTTTAGCTCCCCAAAGCCCCGCAGCCCCCATCACGAAGATTGACCCGAATAATAGCCGGGCCTTGGCTACCGGAATCGGGGAGCTAGACCGCGTTTTGGGTCAAGGAATAATTCCCGGGTCTGTGGTTCTTTTGGCTGGCGAACCTGGGGTGGGGAAATCCACTCTCCTCCTAGAAGTGGCGTCTCAGTGGGTGCAGGCTCAGGGTGGACGTCGAGCTCTCTATGTTACCGCCGAGGAATCCGCCGCACAGGTTCGCGGGAGAGCGGAACGCACCGGGGCCTTACACGAAGAACTGTACCTAGCAGCCGAGTCAAACCTAGACGTCGTAGGTGGACACGTCACACAATTACGCCCTACTCTTCTGATCGTGGACTCGGTGCAAACCCTGCACGCCCCCGGGGTGGAAGGTGTGCCGGGCGGGGTGGCCCAGTCTCGGGCAGTAACCGCAACCTTAACCACCATTGCCAAAAGCACAGGTATCCCGGTGTTATTGGTGGGCCATGTCACCAAAGATGGCGCGGTAGCCGGGCCGCGAGTATTAGAACACCTAGTAGATGTGGTGCTGCATTTTGAGGGGGATAGACACTCTAGTTTGCGGATGCTGCGCGGCATCAAGAACAGATTTGGGGCAACCGATGAGGTGGGGTGCTTTGAGCAAGATTCCACCGGGATCAAAGAGGTGCCGGATCCTTCCGGGCTGTTTTTATCACACCGCGGACACACCCCGGACGGCTCAGCAATCACCGTAGCTTTAGATGGAGTGCGCCCCATGCTGGTGGAAGTCCAGTCCCTAGTGGTGAACACGGAATCAAAAAATCCCCGGAGAGTGGTCAGCGGGTTAGATGGCAACCGGGTGCCGATGGTGTTGGCGGTGTTGGCAAAAAGAACCGCCATGAAAACCCAACGCCAGGAAGTGTATGTGGCCACTGTTGGTGGGGTGCGGATCCATGATCCAGCAACTGATCTTGCCGTAGCTTTAGCCACCGCCAGCACCCACGCTGGACAGCCTCTTCCGCCGAAGACTGTGGCACTGGGAGAAATTGGTTTATCCGGAGAGATCCGCCGCGTCCCTAATCTTCAGCGACGCGTTCACGAAGCCGCCCGGTTGGGGTATGTTCACGCCCTTATTCCGGCAGGCTCCCAGATTCACAACGCTGGATTGAAAACCACGGAGGTGGCCGATATTAGCCAAGCCCTTGCCGCAGTGGGACTTGGCTCATAGCCACGCTAGCTGAGATTGAAAGTGTACGACTCTGAAGGATTATCCCCGATAACTCCGTGCACGAAGTATCCTCCAGGGGCAACAGGGTCCCGTGTTTGGCAATTGCCCGGCGCACTGGTAGTCCGCGCCCACTGCGCCTCAAAATTGGTGGTTTTCCCAGCCTCAAAGATTCGACGCCCGGTAGCCTGAGAATCCGAACAATCCGCATCAGACCAGATGCGGTGATTATCGGACATCGCATAAACCTCAAAGCGAAGTTTTTGAGCATCCAAATCAATCTCACAATTAGCGGTGGTGGGGTTTTCCACCGACATATAGAACACCGGTGAATCCTGCGGTCCATAGTTCGGGCGATCACTACGCGCAGTAATAATCAGATCCTTCAAACTACAGGTGTTCTTGGCATTTGGATTTGCGGTTGAGGAACTAGCAGATGACGTCGAACTTGAGGACGCAGATGATGACGTAGGGCTGCTGGAGCTAGAGCTAGAGCTAGGCGGGGTGGTGGTGTCACTCGTGGTGCTCACAGCTGCAGGGGTTGAGTTATCTTCTTGATTTCCCCCGGTCAAGGACAGCAAACCCCAGATCAGCAGGGCAACCACAACCAGGATAATCACCACAGCGGCGACACGGCGCCGAACATAAATTTTATGCGGCAATCGGCGGGGCGGATGGTTACTCACGCCCCTAAGTTTATGACCTAGCCACCGAAAACACGGTTATTCCACGCCGTGGGCAACAACGGTTTCCACCTTATTATCGCTGATCCGGTAACGCGCACCGATCACCCCGAGGGTGCCTTGGGCGAGGCGTTCTTTCAGCGCCGGGTAGAGGGTGAATAATTGAGCCACGGTTTGAGCCACATGGATGCGTTCCACGTCTTCGGCGCTATGCTTGCCCTCACCATTGGCGGCCATCACCGAGGGGCTGACTCGTTCAATCAGAACCCGAGTGAATCCTCCCGGAACCTCACCATTATTTACCGCGTTCATGGCAGCGCCGACCGCACCGCAGAACTCATGGCCCATCACAATCACCAACGGGCAACCGAGAGATTCCACCGCGTATTCCAGGGAAGCGAGGACGGATAACCCGACAATTTCCCCGGCGGTGCGGATGACGAAAACATCACCCAAACCGACATCAAAAAGCAACTCCACTGGGACCCGAGAATCTGAACACGCTAACACCACGGCCCTGGGGTTTTGCCCCTCACTCAAGATAGTTCGACGTTCCACTGTGTCATTGGGATGCTTACTTTGTTGCGCAGCAAAACGCTCATTACCTGCTTTGAGTTCATCCCAAATTGCTTGGGGATCAGTGAGGTGTTCTTGAAGCGGCATGGTTCTATTGTCTCATGGACAATGCACAGCTTCGTCTTCGGCTCATCACCTGGTACCGGGTCCATGCCCGGGATCTGCCCTGGCGCACCCCAGAAACTAGTGTGTGGGCAGTGCTACTTAGCGAGGTGATGAGCCAACAAACCCCAGTTAATAGGGTTATTCCACAATGGGAGGAATGGGTCCGACGCTGGCCCACCCCTACCCAATTTAGCTGTGCCACCAAAGCTGAGGTGCTGCACGCCTGGGGGCGGCTAGGCTACCCCCGACGGGCCCTAAGGCTTCTGGAATGCGCCCGTACTATCGTGAAGCGGCATGGTGGTGACGTTCCAGATCAGGTTTCTGATCTCCTCGCACTACCGGGGTTAGGAGAATATACCGCTCGAGCTGTAGCGTGTTTTGCCTATGGGAAGAATGTGCCGGTGGTGGATACGAATGTGCGTCGGGTCTATCAACGAATGGTGGTGGGAGAATTTCTGGCGCCTCCCGCTAGCAAAGGGGAGCTGGCCAAGGTCGCGGAGCTATTACCTGAGGGAGAGAATAATCCTGAGGGGCCAGAAATGTCGGTGGCGTTAATGGAGTTAGGGGCGTTGGTGTGCGTGGCGAGAAAGCCGCGCTGCGGTCAGTGCCCGGTCCAAGACATGTGTGCCTGGCAGCAGGCTGGGTGCCCGGAGCCAGAACCGGAAGACGTAGATAAAGCGAAACAACGAGTCCAGAAATTTGTGGGAACTGACCGGCAAATACGAGGAAAAATAATGTCAGTTCTCCGGGAAAGCCCGGGGTTCGCTCCGGTAACGCGAGGAGAATTAGAGATTGTGTGGCCGGACCGGGCGCAATGGAGTAGAGCGTTATATTCCTTGATTGAGGACGGCCTGGTGGAAGAACCCTCACCAGGTTTCTTTAGGCTCCCCCGTTAGTGGCTTCTGGAAATCAATGAGGTGGCCGAAAGTCCAATCCTTGTCTGTCATCATCCGGGCTAGGGTAAGGCCAGCGGAAATAGCAACCACGACCGCTCCGGCAGAAGCCGCATTAGCTAAGGCTCGACTCATATCATCCAAGGTGACATGGTAGACGGCGTTGAACATCATGGCGCCAGGGACCATGATGACTGAGGCTGGAACCGTGGTGGTAATCCGAGGAAGATCAGCCTTTCGGGAAGCAACGGCACCGAGGCAGCCGACCAGGAAACCAGCGAGAAGAGCCGGGAAAAACGGGAGACCGGTGTAGCCTACGAGGACTAGGCGGATGATGTTGGCGACCATTCCCACCGTGGCGGCAACGAGAACCATGCGACGAGAAGAATTAAAGATGAAGGCAAACCCGGCTATGCCGAAGAAACTAGCGACGGCGGCAACTGCGTACCACCACCAGGGCATGAGCCCTGCAGGTGCGTGAGGGGGTTCCGGACTCATCCCGGTGACCCAGCACACTACGCCTACGGAGAAGGTAGCTACCGCAATGACACTGATGGCGTAGGTGAGGCGGGAAAGCCCGGCGTAGAAATCAAAACGAGCGAAATCAATAATTGCGGAGAACAACGGGAAACCTGGAATAAGGAAAAGAACCGAACACACCACTCCCCCGGAGAGCGCCGCCGGATTAGGCGACATAAAGGTGATGAACCAATAGACCAGGCAGGCAACTGTGCCAGCAGCGGCAACACCACCGAGTTGATGAACATGCTGCCGTCCTAGGAAAGAACGAGTAAATTGACCAGCTCCGGCGGCGATAGCAACGACGAATACCGCTGGCCAGGGAACATGGTTGAGAACAGCGAAACCAGCGCAGGCGCAGGCACCGGCGAGAGTAAGAACGACACGGGACCAACGTGGGGCCGGAACATTGCGCTCAATCCAATCCAAGCGACGGTTAAGTTGCGCGGGAGTGATGCGCTGATGCATATGGTGGGTGATGTATTCCAAGGCCTCGATGCGAGAAGAATCAATGGCCGGAGATTGCTGCACAGCCACCACGGTGCGGAATTGATTGTTTTTATGGAAACTGCACTCAATGCTAGTGACCGAAACTATGGCATCAATCCGGTCAAAGCCGAGAGCACGAGCAGCTCGCTTCATACCCCGAATTACCCGGTAACCAGAAGTACCGGCCCCCATGAGAAGCATTCCCAGTCTCAAGACAGCATCGGCTGCCACCCCCATGTGGAAATGCTCATCACGATTTCGAGAATGACTTCCAGGGTTAGCTGAATGTTCCTCTTTATCCTCACTCACGTGAGGCTAGTTTAGGCCAAAACGGACCCAAAACCACACCCTAGAATGCCCGATTTGGGGAAGATCACTTAGCGGAATGGTTTATGTGTGAGGTTTCAAAGGTGTAGCTTTTTTACTTCCACCGACCGCGGAAATGGAAACCACCGGGGAGTTTGACGCTGAAACCGCCGCGAGAGTTGAACGTGGCCGGACCTACCTTGGTGGAACCAGAGACACCTGATTTTGAAAAGTTCAGCCAGGAATTCTTGCTGACATTGTGGCGTTTTCTGAAATAAATTCCCATGGGCTAAGAGTCTAATGCATAACTATGAGCTCGGGCGCTTCTGAAATTCAGAAAGTGGTTGCACTATTATTAGACCACCATCACCAATGAGCACCTTCCCTTGGCTGAGCGTATCCTCTAGAGCGGCGAATTCACCTTCGTAATAGGAAGGTTGCACAATGCGCTCCCCGATGAGTCCTTTAGCCGCCAACCAACTTTGCGGGCTGTGAGCACTAAGGGACCACTCTTGTTGCTGAGTTTCTTGGTTGCGAATCTCTAAAGATTGATGAGCCTGCCAGGAATTATCTTCTACAGAAAAGGGAATCTCGAGGGTGTCAGTAGATTCAGACGCTAGCTGGTAACGATACTCAGTAGTTCCGATGTGCAGAATCACCTCATCAATAGGGATACCGCAGGGATTAACAACAACGGAAACTTGATCATCTGCAGAGCGGGTAACACCGATGCGCCCACCGACTTCTCCTTTAGGAAGCGAGGGAGGGATGTACCGGGGTAGCGCTTCCCAAACAGCTAAGAAAAGGAGGAGACAAACTACCCCGATTAGAGTTTTCTTGCGCAGGTTCATCGCCACCACACTCCCCGGTACTGCTCCGGGCACTGTTGAAATTCTGCTAAGGGGATGAGTTTCCCACCTGACCAATCCACCCAGACATAGCCATCCTTAACTTTGTCTTTCATCGTGGAAAGATGTCCGCCCAATACCAGACCGTCTGTACTGAGAGAAGCCTTTTCCCAGCCATATGGGAGGGTTGTTCGATGAAGTGCTTGGATACTAACACCAGTAATGAAGAACTGGTTATCACCTTGAATACTAGGCTTGCTTTTATTTACCCGCCATTGACCAGTGGAGTCATGACCGGGATGAAAATCCACCGTGAAATAGTCCCTTTGGTTACTTGTAGTGTCACGAAGGAAAACTAGACCATCATTGTACACTTCGATCCGGTCAACAGGGATACCACAAGGATTCACTGCAATAGCAAGCGCGGAATTCTTCCCCGGAACCAGACCAACGTGACCTTTCGTATCATGCTGATTTATATAGAAAATACCGATGACAACCACAATCAGGACTATTACCCATGTGGTTTTTACTCCTTTTCCAGAACTCATCCTTCTTCGCACCGTGAAAACTCCTCTAGAGAGACTTCATGACTTGAATGAACATCTCCCAACCATACCTTGTTGATATGGAAATTTTTTACATAATCTTCATAATGACTGGGAAAATAGGACGGGTGGATAATCTTATCCCCTATCAATTCTCTATCTTGTAGCCAGCCGGGAGATTTTATAGCCAAAATTGCCCAGCCATCATATTCTGGTTTATCTGGGTCCTTATCTGTTTCTCTAGGTTTTTCTTCCCAAATATTTTTATCTCCCAGGGGAAGTTCCACTATTCCTTGGTAGGGGATTTCTGGTTGATGAATCAACCTTGTGCGTTCTTTTATTACCGCAATATCATCAATCTTCAACCCACAGGTATTAAGAAAAACAGTGGGTTGTTGAGCTTCATTGAGACCTATCCCTATCCTTCCTTTAACCTCACCCCGAGCCAGGTTAGGCAACACGACAACTGTCCATAGTTCCACCACCAGGAAAATTCCAAGAATTACGAACGCAATTTTAAGCAACTTTGCCCGGAAACTTTTTTTGGCCGTTGTCATCTTAACCACAATCCCCGGTATGTAGCCTTACAATGTTGAAACTCCTCTAGAGTCATAAGTTTTCTCTCAGCCGTGGGAATATCATATTCCCGCAGCTCACCCCGATCATTATTTCCAACCAGAACGTAACCTGGCTTAAGTTCTTCCTTGAGAGATTCAAAATCAGTATTAAACGAAGAACCTTTGGTATACAGTGATGGCGCAAACGGCCAATCTCCAGGGAAGAAGGTTCGACGATACCCGCGAATTACGGAATAAGATACGAGATATTGGATATGCTTCGGATCACCTGACCAATATAGAGCCCGGCTTTCCTCAGCCTCTGGAGAAAAAGTGAAATACGATGATCTCGCAAAATAGAATTGATACTCGCGGAAATCAAAACCATCGGAAACAGTCACATTGTCAACTGGTATCCCACAAGGATTTATCGCAATCTGCAACTCTCCCCTGTCATCAACAGTTAATCCAGCTAAACCCCTTGTTGACCCTATTGATCCATAAGCAACTAAAGAGGCAAATGAAGCAATTATTAAAATAGTCCAGAAAGCAGCCCTAGAGGATTTTACGCCGAAAAACTTAAGAATATCAACTATCGGTTCTTTGTAACCATTTGAGCGGTATTTCTTAATATTTTTCTCCTCCCTCATCTTGATCCTTTAGCTTTCGATATGGGAGGTCCAATGAGTTCCATGTCGAATCACTACGGCCTCATAATAGGTATTTCCCGTAATTTGACAATCATATCTTTCAAAAGCCCCAACCGGAGCGTCTGTTTGCTGACATACGGTTTTGAGATTTTGTTTAAATTGCCTATTACAGGCTGCATATGGCGTCCGATCCCCATGCGTACCTTTACGGTCTAAAGCCTCATAGCATAGGTCATGGATAGCACAGGGCCCGCGGAAATCAGCCCATTGCTTATCTGCAAATGGTGGATATCCGTCTGGAGAGGTAGTGCAGTAATCATGCAAAGATCGACGATTGGTATTAGGTGGATCATCTTTTGGAAATTGATCTTTATACTCTGGATGGTTAGGGTCTTCATAATATTTATAATTACTTGGTATTGGTA
Source organism: Corynebacterium poyangense (assembly GCF_014522205.1). Classification (NCBI taxonomy): domain Bacteria; kingdom Bacillati; phylum Actinomycetota; class Actinomycetes; order Mycobacteriales; family Corynebacteriaceae; genus Corynebacterium; species Corynebacterium poyangense. Next base: position 2,223,405 of record NZ_CP046884.1, read on the forward strand.
CCGGGTTTTTACCGAGTGACCTAGTGGAACGCCACCCACTAATTTCCCTATTTCTGCTTGCTGCCCCAGGCATAGCATCCAGATTTAATAAACCTTGGCGTTTAAGGGAGTCAAGGAGAAGATTGCTGACCTCTTTTCCACCCAGTTCCGTAACCCCCCGCGAAGATATTTCTTCTGATAAGCGTATCGTTCCCTTTTCAAACTCCTGAGTAATATCTCCGTCGTGCTCAATGGGGTCTCCTACCGGGTAGCCATATTTCCCTTTCTCATAATCATTCTGCGCCCACACTTCATAGATTAGAGTTTTTACCTCGTGTGCTCCGAATTTCGGATGCCAATACACAGAACCAAATTGGAACACCGAATACCGCCCCACCCCATCGGGGGTTGCTGCTTCGTCAGCTATAGGAAAGCCGAGTTCGCTTCGGTGACCGCCGTGCTGTTGCCAGTACTCATAGATTTTCCCATTAACACTAGCGACCTGCTGCAAAGGGCTGCGATATACCCATCCACCTTGAAATTGCTGCACCCAACCACCAAGTTCACCTTCAAGTGGTGTAGTGCCTTCTAAAGGATACTCTCCCGTAACCGGGTAACCCAGCCATCCCGCTTCCCACCCATGCTTTGACCAGAGTGCCGCAGTTCTTGCACTAACAGCATGGGCACCAGTATCAGGGTGCCAGTAAATAAAACCATTACGGAATTTCTGACGGTACCCAATCCCGTCAGGATTGAGCATCATCGGTTCTTCTGGCCATAATAACCACCCTAAGGCACCATTCAACCGCGCGTACTCCCCAAGAATCCCGCCACAAACCTCATAAGGCGAGGGCCAAAAGGATTCACAACCGGGTGCGGCTCGCTCCCCTAAGCCACCGGATTCTTTAACTTCCGCAAAATCAGCCTTTTGCTTATCCACCCCTTCAATAAGTCCTTCTTTATCCGTCCGCATATTACCGGCCCGGATATCTTCCTGCGCAGGATGTGATACTCCTCGTTGAACCCAGTGCTGGTATTCCTCTAATTGCTGATCACTAAGTCCCCCTACACCATCTACCACTGGTGGGGTCACAGGATCCTGCTGAAATTGTTCAGCGTAATCTTGCGCCATATGGGAATCCACCACTGGAGGGGTATATTCCTTTTCCTCTGCTACCGCTACAGCTCCATATGAATAAACCCCCACTGTCGCCAACGATTTGAGCCACTTCATAACCCCTACCTTTCGCCGCAGTCTATTTAATGTGTCTATAGTAACATTACCGGCTATATATGTCACAACTCTCTTTTTTTCAACACCGGCGCCGTATAAAACCCCACCTGCTGCGCCTGTCACGGCGTAGCAGGTGGGGTTAAGAAAGCCAGGGGTTAGGTTATTCTGCTTGGGGTTGAGCACCTCCGCCTTGATGGTTGTCTCCACCGTGGTGAGGTTCACCGTAGCTAGAGCCTCGACCATAAGTCCCCGTTCCTTGGTTATCGGAGACGCTCGCTCCTTCTTCCCGGAGCCGCTCTAAATCCAAGTCACTAGCGGTGTCGCTTTCCGGAACATCACCGTCCGAGGCGTCGGCTACGTTTTTCACTGCCTCGGCAGCTTCAATAGACATTTCCCCTTCTTCAACTCCGTCCTCATCCCGTTTCTGCTGCGGGGTGAAGGTGAAGGTAGCGCGGTCAGTGTCCTTTGACTCCCCGTCCCAGCCGTCCACATCGACAAGGATCTTTTGACCTGCGGAAACTTCGTTGAAGAGGATCTTCTCACTGAGAGCGTCTTCAATTTCATGCTGAATAGTCCGACGCAGCGGCCGAGCACCCAATACCGGATCAAAACCGCGCTTAGCCAGCAGGTTCTTTGCCTTGGCAGTAAGTTCAATATCCATGTTCTTAGCCTTCAAGGCATTGCGCACGCGGCCTACCAGCAAGTCCACCATCTCTACGATTTGTTCCTGGGTGAGTTGGTGGAACACCACAATGTCATCAATACGGTTCAGGAACTCTGGCCGGAAGTGCTTCTTCAGCTCATCATGAACTTTCTGCTTCATCCGCTCATAGCGGGCTTCGGCATCTGTCTCAGTGGAACCGCTGAAGCCCATTCCCACTGCTTTAGAAATAGAGCCGGTCCCCAGATTGGATGTGAAGATAAGCACGGTGTTCTTGAAGTCCACCATGCGGCCTTGGCCATCGGTAAGACGCCCATCTTCCAACACCTGAAGCAAGGTGTTGTAAATCTCCTTATGAGCCTTTTCAATCTCATCAAAGAGGACTACCGAGAATGGTTTGCGTCGAACCTTTTCAGTAAGCTGACCGCCTTCTTCATACCCGACGTATCCGGGGGGCGCACCAAAGAGGCGGGAGGCAGTGAAGCGGTCATGGAATTCACCCATATCAATTTGGATGAGGGCGTCATCTTCGCCGAAGAGGAATTCCGCTAAAGCCTTGGACAGCTCGGTCTTCCCCACACCGGAGGGGCCAGCGAAGATGAAGGAACCAGAGGGGCGCTTCGGGTCTTTCAAACCGGCGCGGGTACGGCGAATAGCCCGTGACACCGCTTTCACAGCATCATCTTGACCAATGATCCGCTTGTGGAGTTCCTCCTCCATACGGAGTAGACGGCTGGACTCTTCCTCGGTGAGCTTGAAGACGGGGATCCCGGTCCAACTTCCCAGAACTTCAGCAATTTCTTCTTCACCGATTTCCGCGATGTCATCAAGTTCGCCAGAACGCCATTGCTTCTCTTTAGCGGCTCGTTCCTCATTGAGTTTGCGTTCCTGATCCCGCAGCCGCGCAGCCTTTTCAAAGTCCTGAGCATCAATGGTGGCTTCTTTTTCCTGGCGCACCTCCGCGATCTTTTCATCCAGCTTCCGGATCCCCTCAGGGGCGGTCATGCGTCGAATCCGCATCCGAGCGCCAGCCTCATCAATGAGGTCTACCGCCTTATCCGGCAGGAAGCGGTCATTGATATAGCGGTCTGAAAGGTTAGCAGCAGCAGCCAGCGCAGCATCACTAATAGAGACTCGGTGGTGAGCCTCATAGCGGTCTCGTAGCCCCTTGAGGATTTCAATAGTGAGTTCCACACTGGGTTCGGGGACCTGGACCGGCTGGAAGCGTCGCTCCAATGCCGCGTCCTTTTCAATGTGCTTGCGGTATTCATCCAAAGTGGTGGCACCAATGGTTTGCAATTCACCGCGAGCTAGCTTGGGTTTCAGCAAACTAGCTGCGTCAATGGCACCTTCAGCGGCACCGGCACCGACGAGAGTGTGGATTTCATCGATGAACAGGATGATGTCCCCGCGCTGATTAATCTCTTTAAGAACCTTCTTGAGGCGCTCTTCAAAATCGCCTCGATAGCGTGACCCAGCCACCAAAGAACCGAGATCAAGGGTATAAAGCTGCTTGTCTTTGAGGGTTTCTGGAACCTTGCCATTAACAATGTCCAGGGCCAACCCTTCTACCACGGCGGTTTTACCTACACCGGGTTCACCAATGAGCACCGGGTTGTTTTTGGTGCGCCGAGACAGCACCTGCATAACCCGCTCAATTTCCTTTTCCCGACCAACGACGGGGTCTAATTTTCCCTCTTTGGCTGCTTTGGTGAGGTTACGTCCAAACTGATCTAACACTAAAGAGTTGGAGCGATCCCCGGCGCCACCGCCGCCCATGCTGCGGCCGCGTCCACCACCTGCGCCAGCTCCGATGGGACCGCCACCTTGGTCCTGTTCGGCCTGGTTGCCCTCATAGCCAGAGAGTAGCTGAATCACCTGTTGGCGAACCCGAGGAAGATCGGCACCTAATTTCACTAAAACCTGCGCGGCCACGCCGTCGCCTTCTCGGATTAACCCGAGCAGGAGGAATTCAGTACCTATATACTTGTGGCCCATTTGCAGGCCCTCACGCAAAGAAAGCTCTAGCACCTTCTTAGCGCGCGGAGTAAAGGGGATATTGCCTTGGTGCGGCTGCGAGCCGTGACCAATAATTTCTTCTACCTCATGGCGTACTGCGTCGAGGGAGATGCCCATGGATTCCAGGGCTTTTGCGGCAACGCCTTCGCCTTCTTGGATCAAGCCCAATAAAATATGTTCGGTACCAATATAATTATGGTTAAGCATGCGCGCTTCTTCTTGCGCCAAAACGATGACGCGACGCGCACGATCGGTAAACCTCTCGAACATCGTCCTCAATACCCCTGTCTTTTATTGCTAGTTCTCAACTACCATAACGCCCCGCAGGGTCATCGCTTCCCTGTTTTCCTCCTTCTTGCTGCGAATAACAGGAAAAACTCCAGTTTAAGAGGGGTTTTTTGCACTGTACGCCGGTAGCGAACACGGGCGGCGGGGGTGGATTTTCACCCGAGTAGTTCTCCCCTCTCACTCTTTGCTCGTGGCTGTCATACTGCAGGTATGACTCGAATATTTTGTAATTCCTTAGGAAAAATCGACGCCCATCAGTTCCGGTCTGTCTTGGAGAATTGGAATCCTCCGGGACGAAACGGCTGCTTTAGGGATCTCTCAGATTCCTCCGATATAGGGGATCGAACATCCTGGGTCCAGATCTATCAGGCTCCGCATGTGGTGGCCTTCATCGAAACGTGGAATCACCCCATTGCACCAGAAAGCGCAGACATGGAGAATGGCTGGTCCCGTAATGAGGACTTCAGCTGCGCCGACCATATGGAAGAGTTGTTGTTGGTGTATAACTGCCCCGACGCCGATGCCGGCAGCGCTAAAATCACGTTTTTAGTCTCTCACCACGATGCTTTTGTCACCACCGGGGAATATTACGACGAGCTGTGTGATCTCCTCATGGACGCCGCAGACAACTAGCTCTTCCCACCCATGGTTTACTATCGGGAATTGTTTTCATTTATTTTCTGCTTTTCCCGGAGGAAACCATGCCTTCACCTCATCCCCTCGACGTCATCGTTATTGGTGCTGGGCCGGCGGGAATCGGCACGGCTCTTGCCTGCCAAGCTATCGACGGTATGACCGTAGGAGTGGTAGAAGCTGGAGAGATTGGTAATAGCTTTCTTCATTGGCACCACTGCCAAACCATGCTCACACCGTCCTTTACCAGCAACGGCTACGGAGCACTTGACCTCAACGCTATTCATCCGCTGACCTCTCCGGCTTTCACCCTGCACACGGACTATCCCACTGGGGAAGAATATGCCTTATACCTGCGCTCTCTGGTCAACTATTTTGAGCTTCCGGTACTCACCAACACCGAAGTCACCGCAATCACCGTGGATAAGGACGGTATTTTTCACCTCAACACTGCTCAAGGCCTAGCAGCTGCCCGGCACCTGGTATGGGCCGGTGGTGAATATCATCACCCGCTCTTGCCTCATATCCCAGGCCGAGATCACTGCGACCATTCCTCAAGCTTGCACGCCTGGGCCCGCCACGAGGGCAAGGGACATCGAATCGCCATTATCGGCGGCTATGAATCAGGCATCGAAATGGCCTGTCATCACGCCGAACACGGAATGCAAGTATGGCTTTTTGACGCTGCTCAACCCTGGGAAAATAACACCGCCGACCCATCAATATCCCTCGCCCCCCGAACCCGACGCAGACTAAAAGCAGCTCGCCAAAGCGGTTTGATCCACCCCATCGCTCACCGCGTGGACTTGGTGGAAAAGCAATCTGAGAACTACGTGGTCACTACGTCTCAGGGGCAGCAATACCAGGTGGATTATCGCCCCATCGCCGCTACCGGATACGGGGCTGGACTTGGCCCCACAGACCAGCTTTTTAAGCGTCGGGCCGACGGCTGGCCCCTAGTCACCGAAAACGATGAATCCACCATCACCCCTAACTTGTTCCTCAACGGCCCAGTACTACGACACAATCAGCGGCATTTCTGTTGTATCTATAAGTTCCGGCAACGCTGCGCCTACCTCGCAGAGATCATTGCCCAACGATTAGGCCACGACAGCTCCGGCCTTAACCCCTGGCGAGACAAGGGCATGATTATTGATGATCTGGACTGTTGCGGAACGGAGTGCACATGCTAGTGGTGCTCCAACCCCTCGCCATGCTGGTGGGCTACGCCGCGGGGTGGTTCTCACCCACCCTGAGCACCACCGCCTCAGAGGTGAGCGACTATCTCATCCTAGCGTTAGTGACCTGCCTTTTTGCTGCACTCCCCGGCAGGAATCATAACCTGTCGCGGCCTCGCCCTCGCATCATGGTGATTGCCTGGATAGGAAACTTCCTCATCATCCCGCTGATCGCTGCGCTGCTGACTCTTCTGGCGTGGCGCGCCGATGCCGACATCCGGCTTGGCTTAGCCATCTATATGCTCAGCCCCTGCACCGACTGGTTTTTAGGCTTCACCCGCCTGGCGCACGGCGATACCGCCACCGGTGCCGTCCTCATCCCACTCAATATGCTCAGCCAACTCCTGCTCTATCCGCTGTGGCTGATGATCTTTGGCGGACTGAAAATGTCCACCATCTTCTCCGAAATCCTGCCCACCTTAGGCCAATGGTTCTTCCTTCCGGCGGCGCTCGGTCTCATCATCCGAACTCTGCCCCAGGCTCGACGCCTAGCTGACCACCTCATCCCCTGGATCCTCGCCGCGCTCGTCGCCACCATTTTTTGCACCAATGCCGACACTATTCTGACTCACCCCACCCTCTTTGTGCTGGTTTTAGGGCTGGTCTTTACCTTCTTTGTCACCACCTACCAACTCGGAAAACACCTCTTCCGGCGACTAGGAGTGGATTACCAAGCAGAGGCCTTACTCACCATGACCACCTCCGCAAGAAACGCCCCACTCATGGTGAGCTTAAGTACTTTAGTCCTCCCCGACAGGCCTTTAGTGTTAGCGACATTAGTCTTAGGGATGCTGGTGGAATTTCCCCACCTGACTGTGGTTACTCGGCTGGTGTTGGGGCGTCGTCCGGGCGTCGCACAAAAAGTACCGCTACCAGAACTAGAATCGCGATAACACCGGCAACAGCAAACGCCACCTGCGTGCCATGAGACATTGCCTCAGGAAGAGAAACTCCAGACTCTAGAGCACTATTTTGTCCCAGGGTCATCATGGCAATCAAAAGCGCGGTGCCAGCTGCGCCAGCAAGCTGCTGCAAGGTATTCAATACTGCCGAACCGTGGGAATAGAGACGCTTAGGCAACGCTCCTAGGGCAGCGGTCATCATCGGTGTCATCACAAGTCCCATACCTAAGGCAACAAGTATATGGGACAGAATAATGAGGCTTAATTTCCCGCTAGGGACCACGAAAACAAAGGCCCAGACGCCGAGGCACAGCACCAAGGCTCCGGGGATGGCAAGGGGCCGAGGGCCATAGCGATCATAGAGACGTCCAATAAAAGGAGACATGAAACCTTGCAACAGCCCGCCAGGAAGCACCACTAAACCAGTAAGAATCTCACTTACATGCACAGAGCCTTGAAGATATAGAGGAAGCACCATAGAGACGCCGATGATCACCCCGAAACCACCCAGAATGGCGCACATCCCCAAGGTGAAATTACGCTCTTTAAGAACCCGGACATCAAGAAGCGGACCATAAGTAGTGACCAGTCGGAGCTGACGTAGAACGAAAACCGCCAGCAAAACTACGCCAGCAATACCAACGAAGACCGGGATCTTGTTCCCATGCTCTACCACTGCGCTTATGGAAGATAGAGCATAGACCAACCCACCGAAACCTAGAGCTGACAAAACTACCGAAAGAATATCCAGCGGGATACGGCGAACTTCGCCTACATTAACGAGCAGACGGAGCCCAGCAAAAAAGACCAGGATACCGAGCACCAGCATGATCCAGAACAACCAGTGCCAGGTAGCAAAGGACAAAATAAGTCCAGACAAAGTGGGCCCTACCGTGGGGGCAACCGCAATAGCAACAGTGATGATACCCATCACGCTACCTCGGCTGGACGGTTCAACAATTGTGAGGACCACCGTCATTAACAAGGGAATGATGATTGCGGTGCCTGCTGCTTGCAGGATACGCCCCACTAGTACCACCATGAAACCAGGAGCCAGAGCCGCAACGAAGGTTCCTACCAAAAAAAGAACCACAGAAGTGATGAAAATGGTGCGGGTAGGAAGAACCTGCTGAATATAACCGGTGACTGGAATGACGACCGCCATGGTGAGCATGAAGCCGGTACTGAGCCACTGAGCAATATCAGCCGAAAGGTGAAAATCAGCCATAATGGCGGGAAGAGCCACCGATAGCAGAGTTTCATTAAGAATCATGACTGTGGTGGCGGTGACCAGACAAGCGATTAATAAATTCGCTCTCTTTGAGTCCATGACCTGATTATTCGTATCCACAAAAACCTCTTTTCTCAAAACTCTGACATCTTAGAGGTTTTCTTCCGGTTTTCGTAAGTCAGGGCTCAAAAATAATGTCAGCCTCAGTCTTGAGAGGCTTCTCGACGCGCCTTGACCTGCTGAACTTGGGATTGAAGTTCTTTGATCTGGGCCCACTCTTCTGCCGAGAGATGGGGATCCAAACCGGCGGCTTCCAAGGCGGCGGCGGCAATTTCTCGATCCCGATCCACCAGCACCACCCCTACGCTATCGCGCAACCGGCCCCCCGTGCTTAACTCCACTTCAGCGATGAGACGGGCTTCTACGTCACCATCGCGCAAGGGGTCGAGGGTGGGGCGAGAAAGCTGAACAGAGTGTAGCTTCAGGTGTGGGCAAGCTGCGATGGTGTCGGCAAAAACGCGCAGCACGTGTTCCCGCCCTTGATCTGCAACAAAGGCCGCGGCAGTTAAGGCAGCAGATAAGCCTACGGCTTCTTCGCGAACATCCTGCGAGAGGCTCTGAGTAAGGCGGCTAAAGGCTAAACCATCATGATCGCGGATCACCGGGATAGCGTGTAGCCGCACCGGGATAACGAAGTCCGCGATCATCTGTTGGGTAGCAATCAGGAGCTCATAATCCCGCTCCCCTAGCACCACGTCAGTGCAAGACGTGGCATTCATCAGCCACATCAAGCGACACAACTCAGCAGAATCGACGGTGGTGAGCGAGGAATGCACCCGTGTCCTTAGCGCAGGCGGATCAGCTAGCAACAAGATTTCCGCTTTTTCGCGACGCAAGATAGCGGTTATCTCTGCCTCCCGATCTCCTTCTAGAGACTGATCCGGCATGGCCACCATAATGAGGGCGCGGGGCAAGGCTGCGGCGGCGCGGATTAGTTCTATATTTCCAGGATGTAGTTCTGGGCCGGTGGGCACCACGACGATCGGCCGGCCGGTAGTACGCAACGCCCGCGACACCTGGGCAACATCCGCAGCTGAATGATGAATCTGCAGTTCACCAGGGGTATAGCGAGAAGACTGAGGGCGGGTTGGCTGTTGATCACTCACGTCGCAAGCATAGCGATAAGCTAGGACCATGGATCCGAAGAATCGGCTTAATGAAGATGTTCAGCGCGTTCACCTGAATATTGAAAAGGTTCGGGGGCGGGGACCTCGCCTCAAAGATGAGCGAATCACTCTCGCCCATGGTGCAGGCGGGAAAGCCTCATCCGCCCTGGTAGAACAAGTCTTTTTAGCTGCCTACAGCTCAGCAGAACTTCGTGAATCCGAAGACGCCGCCATTCTTTCTGTCCCGCAAGGTAATCTAGCTTTTTCCACCGACTCTTACGTAGTTGATCCCATTATTTTCCCCGGCGGTTCCATCGGTGATTTGGCCATCAACGGCACCGTTAATGATCTTGCGGTGTCCGGAGCCCGACCAGAGGTGATTTCTGCAGCGTTTATCTTAGAAGAAGGATTAGAGATTGCTACTCTGCGGACTGTCGTCGCAGACATGCACGCTGCTGCCGAGCACGCTGGTGTTCGAGTGGTGACCGGGGATACCAAAGTAGTGCCACGAGGTCACGGTGACGGGGTTTATATCACGACCGCCGGGGTAGGAATCATTCCCGAAGATCGTCAGGTAGGCGCTCAGCTAGCGCAGATGGGAGACCGGATTATTTGTTCCGGACCGATTGCCGATCACGGTATGGCAGTGATGATGGCTCGTGGTGACTTAGCCATCCAAGCCCCCATCGAATCTGATACCCGGGCTATTAATCACGGGGTGGAGGCCCTGTGGAAAGCAAGTCCTCATACTCGGTGGCTTCGAGACGCCACCCGCGGCGGAGTAGCAACCGTCATGAATGAATTTGCCCGGTTATCTGGTTATGGCGTGGCTCTAGAGGACCGCTATATCCCAGTACGTGATATGACCCGTGCCGCCTGCGACATGTTAGGGATTGATCCCCTGTATGTCGCTAATGAAGGAACATTCCTGGCAGTGGTTCCAGAGGAAGAAACATCCGCCGGTATAGCCGCCCTGAATGCATCAGGATTCCCGGATGCTTGCACCATCGGCCGGGTTGTAGAATCCCCTGCTTCTCAGGTTGTCCTCATTACTGGTTTCGGCGGGACCCGCATGGTGGACATGCTGGTCGGTGACCCTCTCCCCCGGATTTGCTAATCACTGCAAGCCACTAGCCCTCAGCGCAGCCCGTCCGGCAACCACCTGCCCTAAGGAGATTCCACCGTCATTAGGCGGCACTATATGGTGTTGATATAGCTCTAACCCTGCCGCCGATACCTTCTTTGTCAGTTCTGTCACGAGAATCCGGTTAATGGCGCACCCCCCGCTAAGCCCCACCGACTGAAGGTTGAGACGTCGCGCGGTACGGATTATGGGTTCTGAGATTATTTTTGCTACCTGATGGAGAAAAAATGATGCGGTAGCGGCGTCTTTCGGCAAGCCAACCAGGAGCTGAAATAGCTCTGGGAAAGAACGAACTTGAGGATAACGGGAGTTCAGCAGGAGGTCTTTGTCTCCCGCCGCGCGGGTAGCGAGAGATTCCAGGTACATGGCTGCCTCTCCCTCAAAGCTTTGCTCCTGGATAAGACCTAAAAGCGCCGCGCCGGCGTCGAGCACTCTTCCCAACGAAGTACACCGCACCTGGTCAGTCCGCAGTTGGGACTCGACAAGTGCTGCCTCTTCTACCGAAACCCCAGGCGGCAAAGCTACATCCACGTTCCAGGCGTGGCGAATCCCAGCGAGAATACGCCACGGGAAACGCACCGCCCGATCCCCGCCAACAAGAGGGAACTCAGGGACCAAGGGCGTTCTTTCCCACTGCTGCCGATCCTCATGCACGGCAATTAATTCCCCACCCCAGATGGTGCCATCAGTGCCATAACCGGTCCCATCCAAGGTGGCTACCAATGCCGCGCCCCGATGATGGTGCTCCGCCACCAAACTCAAAGCGTGAGCAACATGATGTTGGAGTCTCAGCAACGGAACATCATGGTCCTGGCAATAGCGTTCAGCCCACGTGGTGGTGGCATAACCGGGGTGAAGATCACACACCACAAGATCCGGCGTGGAACCACGCATCTTTGTTAATTGCTCTACCGCGCGTTCAAAAGCCTGTTGAGCCGCCCACGACCCCATATCCCCGTTATGGGAAGAAATATGCGCTAAATCATCCACGGCTAAGGCAAACGTATTCTTCAGTTCCCCACCGACTCCCAGGACCGTTGATCCAGTCCCTAAATCCTTAGGTAAAGGAATAGGTAAGGGAGCATACCCGCGGGCTCGACGCACCGGAATCGGGCTGGTGTTTCCCTCGGCACTGCGCAGCACGGAATCCTCAACTGGGAGATGAATCCCCCGGTCATGGAGGAGGAAAGCATCACATAAGGGGGCCAAAGCGGTGCGGGCTGTGTCATTGTCCCAACAAATCGGTTCTCCGCCAACATTGCCAGAGGTGGCAACTACCGGACTATCCACCAGCAAATGATGAATGGGGGTATAGGGCAACATGATGCCAAGTTCATGAAGGCCGGGAGCAATTTCTGGCGCTACACCGTGATCCGAAGCCATGTCTACCAACACAATGGGGTGGGCTGGGGACTCTAGCAGCTCAGCTGTCTGGCGATCAACCCGGCAGATACGTCGCGCAGAGGACAAATCCGGAACCATGAGTGCAAAGGGTTTAGCCGGTCGCTTTTTTAAGGTGCGCAACCTCGCAACAGCCTCAGAATTAGTGGCATCACATAAAAGATGAAAACCACCTAAACCTTTGACGGCGAGGATGCCTCCCTCATGGATGATCCCTCGGGCATGGTCAAGCACCTCATCGGTGGATCGGTGCAGATCAACCGGAACACCAGAAGAATTTTCTAGCCATAACCTCGGTCCACAGTCCGGACAACTAATGGGTTGTGCATGGTAACGACGATCTTGAGGATCCGAATACTCCTGCGCGCACTGCGGACAGAGGGGGAAATCACGCATGGTGGTGGCCGGGCGATCATAGGGTAGATCCTCAATGATTGATAACCGTGGACCACAATTTGTGCAGGTGATGAAGGGGTAGCGGTATCGGCAATTCTGGGGATCACGCATCTCTGCAAGACAGTCTGGGCAGGTGGCCACATCCGGTGGAATTAGGGTACGAGCCCCCGGACGGTGCCGAGAAGGCAGAATGACAAATTCGGTGGGGACCGGGGTAGGCACTGCCAAGGAAGACTTTTCCTCATCAATGATGACTGCCAAAGGTGGCAGGTTAGTGAGTAGATGATGCCGAAAGCTCTCCACCCTCGGAGCTGGACCAAAGCAACGGATGAACACTCCGGAATCATCATTGGAGCACTCCCCCACAATCTGCTCTTCTTGAGCTATTCGAGCCACATGGGGGCGAAAACCTACTCCTTGGACCACACCACGCAGCCGTAGTTGGAGACCTACCCAATCCGAAGCACCCATAATCGCGATGATAGTGAGACTTTAGCTACGCTTGGTGAGCGTGCATGAAGTGGCACTTTCAGAACAACTAGCCCAGGTGGTTAGACGCGCCGCCTGCGGGCGAAAAGTTGTGAGCGTTCACCTGAAAATTGGGGCCTTAAGGCAAGTGATTCCAGAAACTCTCACCTATGCCTGGATTTTCACCACCGCTAACACTGCACTTGAACATGCACGGTTAGAGATTGAGTGGGTGCCGGGACAACTGCGCTGCCCTGAGGGGCATGAATCCCTCATGCAGGGGGAGTTCGACGTCCACTGCCCAGTGTGCGGCACAGTCAGCCGTATTATCGGCGGCGAAGAGTTCACTGTCGTCGATATTGAGGTTGCAGCTAGAGAAGAAGCTGCACCGGGGCAGTGCGCCGGGCACCCTGATGAGGAAGGACAACAGCATGGGTCGTTTCCACCGCCATGATGATGGCAGCATTCATAAACACCACACTCACCACGCTCATGATGGGGAACATAGCCACCCGAATCACGATCATGGAGACCACTCCGGATATGAGACTGGGCGGGAAAGGATTAGCGTTTTAGAAGATATTTTCCACGAGAATGATCATTGCGCTGAAGAAAATAGGGCAGCGCTGGACCGCTACGGTGTTCACTGCATTAACGTGATGAGCTCACCGGGTGCCGGGAAAACAGAACTTCTGGTTCAGACCTTGAAGGCTTTGTCGGGAGAATTTCGGGTGGGGGTGGTGGAAGGCGATATTGAAACATCCATGGATGCTGATCGCCTCAACGGCCTCGGCGCCCAGGTTTCCCTACTCAACACCGGCAATGGATTTGGCGGTGAATGCCACCTGGATGCACCCATGGTACACCGGGCCTTGAAGAACTTGGATCTTTCTCAGCTGGATCTGCTCCTCGTTGAAAACGTCGGAAACCTGGTGTGCCCTGCGGAATTTGAGGTGGGAGAGCACCGAAAAGCCATGGTTTATTCCCTTACTGAGGGCGAGGATAAACCCCTGAAATACCCCGTGATGTTCCGCTCAGTAGGGGTTGTTGTCATTAATAAGATGGATCTGCTTCCACACTTGGATGTGGATGTGGAGTTGTTCCGGAAGAATCTGCGGCAAGTGAATCCGGACTGCGAGGTGATTGAGCTTTCCGCTAAAACTGGTGAGGGGATAGAAGAATGGCTGAGATGGGTTAAAGCTGGCATTCCCATGCCCTTAGCTCCTAAGGATTAAGAACTAAAGTCAGGCTTAGCTTTTACCCCCAATAACGGGGGTAAACCTCAGTTTGCTTTTCGGAGCAGTCTCTCAGCTCGCTGTTAGGCTCGCGAGTGTACTACCCCATTTTTTCATGAAGGACACCGAGCCGTGAGCCTGGGATCATTATGGAAGAGCGGAAACCTCCGCGAGAACCTTAAAGCACGGGGCTTTGCCCGTCGAGATTTTCTCAAAATGTGTGGAGCCTTAGCCTCGGTGTATGCGGTAGGCTCCCCCGCCCTCGCCGCTACCGGGGGATTTGAAGCCCAAGCAGCAGATATCGAAGAGAAAATAGGCAATATCACCAAACCCAATGTGGTATGGCTCCAGCTCCAGGAATGCACCGGGTGCATGGAGTCCGTTCTGCGAAGCGGCGGCACCACCATCGAAGAGATGGTGCTGAAACTACTCAGCGTTAACTACAACGAGTTAGTTATGGCTGCGGCTGGCCACGCAGCGGATAAGGCCATGGAGGAGGTCAATAAGGAAGACCACATCCTGGTTGTTAATGGCTCAGTTCCGGTAAAGGAAAATGGCGTTTATTGCATGATCGGCGGGAAAACAGCCGAACAAGTGTTGCGGGATGCGGCGAAAAACGCCAGTGTGATCCTCGCCGTGGGAGCGTGCGCGGTTTATGGGTCGGTTCAGGCAGCTCGTCCTAACCCCACCGGCGCCGTCGGGGTGGATGAAATTATCACCGATAAACCAGTCATCAATGTCTCCGGCTGCCCGCCTATCGGCGATGTCATCACCGCCACAATTGCTTATCTTCTCACCCACGGGAAAGCCCCCGAGGTCGATGCTGAAGGTCGCCCACTTTTTGCCTACGACCAGAGGATTCACGACTCCTGCCCGCGTCGAGCTCACTATGACGCCGGCCAATTTGTCCGCACCTTTGATGATGCTGGTGCTCGTAATGGGTGGTGCCTTTATAAAGTCGGGTGCAAGGGGCCGTCAACGTTCAGTCCCTGCCCCATCATTCAATGGAATTTGCGAAGTGGCTGGCCCATCGGCCAAGGCCACCCCTGTATTGGCTGTACCGAAAAAGACTTCTTCGATAGGTTTACCCCCTTCTATGATGTTTTGCCCGACGTCCGCGGGGTCGGGATCGAAGCCTCCGCAGAGAAAGTTGGCTGGGGGCTGTTGGGAGCTGCTGCCGCAGGCGTAGCAGTCCACGGCGCCGTGACGTTAGGGAGAACAATCCCGGTTCGCGGCAAACGCCACGAAGATGAATCCGGAAATCTCTTAGCTGCTTTCGGTGATGAGGTACCAACGCAGGCCCATCAGAGCCAGGCCGCTGAATCGGCTGAGCCGACACAAGACAAGGAGCAATAACCATGGCGGAGAGGCTCGTCGTAGACCCAATCACCAGGATTGAAGGGCATCTGCGGATCGAAGTAGAACATGAGAACGGCCGCATCAAGGACGCCTGGTCAGAGACCACCCAATACCGCGGCATCGAAACCATTGTGGAGGGACGCGACCCTAGAGATGTGTGGGCTTTCGTGGGAAGAATCTGCGGAGTGTGCACCGGCACCCACTCAGTAGCTAGCGTCACCGCAGTAGAAGACGCCATAGGTTCCCATCCCCCCACCCAAGCACGGCTTATCCGGGACATCGTAAACGCCGCCCAGGAAAGCCACGACCATGTGGTTCACTTCTACCATCTGCACGCCCTGGACTGGGTAAACGTGGTGTCCGCGGCTCAAGCCGACCCACGCAAAGCAGTAGAGTTTGCCCACTCCATTGGCTCCACGTGGAAGGGAAATAGCGTCGAGCGTTTTACCGAAGTCAAAAACACCGTTCAAGGCCTCTTAGACTCTGGTCAGCTCTCTATTTTCACCGGCGGTTATTGGGACCACAAGGATTATCGCTTACCGCCTGAAGCCAACTTAATGGCCGTTGCGCACTATCTTGATGCCTTGCAATTCCAACGCAGCATTATCCGAATTGTGACGGTTTTTGGCGGCAAGAACCCACACCCCAATTATCTAGTGGGTGGGATGGCGTGCTCCATCGATCCGAATAAATCCGAAACGTTCAACCAGGTGCATCTAGATCAGGTTAAGGCTTGGGCTGAAGAAATCCGCGAGTTTATTGAGGGGTGTTACTACCCCGACGCGGTGGCGATTATGTCTGTCTATTCTGACTACTTCTCCATTGGAAAATCCTCCGATACCTTCCTCGCGGTAGGAATGGCAGGGACGACGTATGCCGGAACCCCGGATCACGAGGCGGTATCGAGTGTGCATCCGGAAGTGAAGCCCGGAGTGATTTTTCAAGGCGACTATTCCAAACTTCAACCCCTCGATCCAGCAAAAATCCGAGAATACATTTCTTCTGCATGGTTTAGCTATGGGGAGGGGCACGACGATGACGGGTTACCGCCTGCTGAAGGAGAAACCCTGCCCAAGTACACCGGGCCGAAGCCACCCTATACCTGGCTTGCCGATGCAGAAGATGGGCGATACACCTGGTCAAAGGCTCCGCGCTATGATGGCCAAGCGGTCCAGGTTGGTCCTCTGGCTCGGGTGTTAGTGGCTTATCTCCAATCCGAGAAGAAAACAAAATCTCTCGTTGATGGGGCTTTGAAGAAACTCAATATCCGTGTTCCTGACTTGAATTCCACGGGTGGACGGACCCTCGCCCGCGCGGTGGAGGCCGTCACCACTGCTGAAGCATTGTGCGATGTATTGATTCCGACGTTCACGAAGAACCTCGCTAATGGTGACATCAACGTTTTTGACGCCTCCCGATGGGATCCCGCCTCGTGGCCGCAAGATTGCCAAGGCTTTTCCATGGTGGAGGTTGCTCGCGGCTGTCTGAGCCATTGGATCCACATCCGCGACGGCAAGGTCTTTAACTATCAGGCTGTTGTGCCAACTACCTGGCTGGCTGGGGGGAGAGACCCTAAAGGTCAACGTGGTCCCTATGAGGAAGCCTTGCGTAACCACCCGTTGGCTGATCCTGAACAACCCCTGGAAATCTTGCGCACCATTCACTCCTTTGACCCCTGTATGTCCTGCGCGGTCCATGTGCTTGACCCAGAGGGCGAGAAAATCCATGAGGTGATGACCCAATGACAGCTCCGACGGCAGAGCGACGCAGCGGGACAGTGGTGCGCCCGGTGCGGGCGTATTCTGCTAGTCACCTAAGTTCCGGCGAGTTGCTTCAGCTCGCTGCCACGATTCCGGAATTAGCAACCCACGACCCGGTGGATTCAGCGTTGCTAGCTTCTTTGGAAACGAACGCCCCGGAACTTCAGCCCCAGATTGCTCAGGAGTTTGATCCCGCCCGGCCGGATCGGCGCTATTCCCTAGCACGAAGCGGCGATCTGGTGATTATGCGCGGGGATTTAGAGGCGGTGTTGGAAAAATCCCAGCTGTCGGGGAAAGAAAAAGCCGCGTTGGTGCGACATGCCCGGAGCCATCGGCGTCGAGGACAACGACTTTTAGGGGTGGCTACCGCCAAAGCTGCCGGAGAAGCCCAAGAGGGAACGGCGCTAAAAGCGTCGGACAACTTTGCCCTACAAGGCTTTATTGCCCTGAGCTTGGAAAGCCGCTCCAAAGCCGAACGCGTGGCCGCACATAATCAACCACAATGGGTCCGGGTGCCGCTATGGCCCCTCTCCATTAGGGTTCTGCACTGGCTCAACGTGTTTTTCATCGTGACACTGTCAGTTTCCGGGTACTACATCATGAACCCGGCCTGGCTTCCAGCGCCCCCTCCTGTCCCCGATGAAAGCGGATTTACCTTTGGCTGGGTGCGCCTTATCCACTTTGTAGCCGCAACCGGCTGGCTAACCATGGGACTTTCCCGCGTATGGCTCTGGTTTTTCTCCCGCCACAAGCAACTCCGCTGGCGAGCCATGTGGCCCCTCGACTCCAAGGAATCTTTCCGCGGCCTGTGGGGCACTATCCGGCACTACGCGTTCTTAGACAAAGAAGGCCCTCTCTACATAACCCATAACCCGCTACAGCAACTCTCCTACACCGGGCTTTATGCTCTCTGCATCATTCAAATGGGTACCGGCCTAGCGCTCTTTGGGCTGTATAACCAATACAACGGTATCTGGCGGATGCTGGCCTATCCTATTCACTGGATCGGAGTTCCCGAAGTCCGACTCATCCACACCGTGTTGATGTACGTGATTTGGGCTTTCGTGATTATCCACATCTATTTGGCGGTGCGTGCCGATACCCTGGAGCGTCATGGTGGCGTTTCTTCCATGATTAGTGGAGCTGTCTGGTTACGACGAGGTGCTCAACCAGTTGATGGGCCACGCGTTGACTAGTACCACTGAGAAACGCTGCATTACCGTCTTAGCGGTTGGAAATCCCATTTTGCACGATGATGGCACGGGGCAGGCTATCTTGGCTTCTCTTCAGAATCAGCCTCAGGACTGCTGGCAGCCTAAATCCCAAGACCACAGGTCACCGGGCTCCATGTCGGCACCTTCCCAGCATCCGCACTATCCAGACGTTCACTTTATTGATGGCGGCATCTCCGGGATGGAATTGCTACCCATTATTCAAGACGCCTCCCATCTTCTGATTCTGGACGCCATTGCCGGATCTCAACCCGGAACCGTAGTGAGCTTAGAAGGCGATCAGATCCCCCGGTTGCGTCGAGCTAAACTATCGCCCCACCAGGTGGGACTGTTGGATTTACTGTCCGCCACGCGTCTCATAGGTGGAGAACCTCAGCAGGTGGCTGCCGTAGGAATTGTGCCAGACCGCCTGGATCCTGGGGTGGGGTTGAGCAATCCGGTACGCAGTGCTTTGCCGGACGCCACCGACGAAGCACGACGTATTTTGCAGGGATGGCTCTCCGCTACTCCACATCAATATGTTTGATGTGGAATTCCCGGCCATGCCGCAGATCTGCGGTCGGAGTACCGCACACCGGGCAGCGCAGATCAAAGAACTCATCTATTTCTTGCTCACGGTGACAGTGCGGGCACCACACCGTTGCCGGGATGATGGTCAGGTCCAAGGCCGCCTCCGCGCAGCAGCTATCCAGCCGTGCAATGGGCCAGGCTCCGTCGAGCGCCTCGGGAACTGCCCCGCTTCGAGTACCCACGTTCAGGGCCACGGCAATTACCCGACGTCCCTGAGCGACCTCAGAAACCGCATCTACTACCCCACTCAGCAAGCCCAGTTCATGCATAACTTCTATTATGCGCCGGTATTCTTGATCCGGAAGGGAGCCTGATACATCGTGCCGACGCTGAAATTAGACCAGGACATAAATCCTTTCGGGGTTGATATCTGCGTAGATTATGAGACCCCTCCTAGAGCCTGGCTGGATCTTGATGCTCTTCCGCGCCTAGAGCCACACCTTCGTGGCCGCCCGGTGCTAGAGGTGCCCGATATTGTGAAAAGGTTGTGCGGGATTTGCCCTACCCCGCATCACCTGGCCGGCGTACGTGCGCTCGAAGACCTATTAGGTATCAGCACCATTCCACCCACTGCGATGCTTACTCGTCTTCTCCTTCACCACGCCAGTGTCATTGACACCTTTTCGCCCCGACTCCTCGGCACTCACCGGCATCTTGCTATCCACGCGCGCAACACCGGAAAACTCCTCCTGCGTACAGCCGGATGCTCCGGCCATTTCCCAGATGTGGCGGTCGTGGGAGGGGTGCGCGCACATGCTGACTCCACCTATCGGGACGCTGCTGAAGAAGCGGTAGAAAAACTCATCGCCGAGTTAGAGCAGGCCGACATCCCGGATATTCCGGCCCCCGGATGGGATGGCGGGGTAGACCTGATGCTGGAGCCTCACCCCTTGGGCGACAGTATTCGCGCAGGCGATGAAACACTAGCGATTCATCAATTGCCCGAAGTTGTCCGCGAAACCTACCCTGGTCATGCAGACTGCCGACCACGAATTCAACTTGAGGGAACATGGCGGTTATGGCGAACCGGCCCCGCTGTTCGCCACGGCAGCGCTGGGGTAGCCGCGTTGGAAGCTAGCTGCCGGGCAGCTAAGGACTTGCTGGCTAGGAAGGAGTTGTGGTCCGGCGAGACGCGGTTATCGGTGGACATTGATCACCATGTCACAGGGGTGGGAGTGGGGTTAATTGATGGGCCGCGCGGAGTGTTGGCACATCTCTATCAGGCGAACAATGGGGTGCTAGAGCACTGCCAGATCTTAACTCCGACTGCGCAAAACGCCGCGTGGTTAGCGGATATGTTAAGTAGCGCTATCGCTAGGTATCCGAAGGACCAGGGAGATCAGACCCGGCTTTTCACTGAGCTAGAATGCGCTGTCCGGTTAGCTGACCCTTGTCTCCCCTGTACCCACGCACCTGCTGGCATGATGGATATCAATATCCATGACCAGTCTGGGAGGCGATAACATGTGCCTTGGTGTACCAGGACAAGTGCAGGCCCTGAGCAACCCCGGCAGCGGTAACCTCGCCGGCCCACTTGGGGTAGCTGAGGTAGATGTGGCAGGTCAGCGTCGATCAGTTTCCCTGGCATACACCCCGGAGGTCAGTGTTGGTGATTGGGTATTGATTTCTCATGGTTTCATCATGGATATCATCAGTGAAGAAGATGCCCAAGAAATCCTCGATACGATTTCCCATCACCAGTTGCTCCGCCCGGAGCTATTACCGACAGGTAAAGAAAGGTTGCAGGATGTGTCTCGGCGTTCCGGCACAGATTACAAGAATTGAGGCCCCTGGACGGGCGACCGTGGAAATCAGTGGGGTGAGTAGAGAAATCTCCACTGACCTCTTAGCGGGAGAAGACATTACCCCTGGCCAGTGGGTATTGGTGCATGTAGGATTTGCGCTTTCGGTCATTGATGAAGAAGAAGCTGCCTTGACTTTGCAACAGATTCAGCAACTTGGCGGCGGCACCTTTGAGGATGAGTTGGATTCTTTCCGGGGGTCTCGGATATGAAGTACGTCGATGAATTTCGGGATCCGGATGCCGCGCGGGCGCTGATCACCAAAATTAACCATGATGCAGCACAACTGGATCGGCCTATTGCGCTGATGGAGATCTGTGGCGGACATACCCACACGATTTATCGCTACGGCCTGGAAAATCTCCTTCCGGAAAATATCGAACTCGTTCATGGCCCCGGCTGTCCGGTGTGCGTAATCCCGATGGGCCGCATCGATGATGCGGTGTGGTTGGCGCAGCAAGATAACGTCACCTTCACCACCTTTGGTGACATGATGCGGGTGCCCGGTTCCGAGCAATCCTTATTAGATGCCCGCGCTGACGGTGCAGATGTCCAGTTTGTCTACTCCCCTTTGGATGCGCTCCGCATCGCCGAAGAAAACCCCCAGCGTGAAGTGGTGTTCTTTGCCGTCGGTTTTGAAACTACTGCCCCATCAACCGCCGCAACCCTGGTTGCTGCACGTAACCGCGGAATCACTAATTTCAGTGTTTTTTCCAACCACGTCTTTACCGAACCCCCGTTGCGCGCCATCGTCGATGAAGGCCGCACCCGGATTGACGGTTTTATTGGGCCAGGGCATGTATCTGCGGTAACTGGGGCACATAGCTTCCAGTTCTTGGCTAGCGACTATAACCGTCCGGTAGCGGTATGCGGTTTCGAGCCCCTGGACATTCTCCAAGGTGTGGCCATGCTCCTGAGCCAGTTCCTCTCTGATGCCCCGGCACGAGTGGATAACCAATACGCCCGAGTTGTTACGCCCGACGGCAATCTGGTGGCCCAAAAACTCATGAACCAGGCATTTCAGGTGCGAGATTCCTTTGAATGGCGTGGCCTAGGATGGCTACCCCACTCTGGAATGGCAGTAAGCCAGGAATTCGCCGACTGGGATGCTGAGAAACGCTTTACGGTTCCCGGTCAACGGGTAGCAGATCCTGTGGCCTGTGAATGTGGATCAGTCCTCACCGGGCGAATCAAACCCTGGCAATGCCGCGTTTTTGGAACCGCATGTACCCCGGCGACTCCCATCGGAACCTGCATGGTATCCCCTGAGGGGGCCTGCGCAGCCTATTACAACTTTGGCCGACTAGACCGCGAGGCGACCCACAATCTAACCCGTCAGTAATCTGCGGGTGAGGGCTAGAGATCACCCGACCATCATCTACCCACCACAAGAAGCCAGCACAACTTAGGCGTGCTGGCTTCTTGTGGTTTGGGGCTAGTTTTCCGGTTTCACCATGGGGAAAAGTACGGTTTCCCGGATCCCCAGACCAGTCAACGCCATCAACAGGCGATCAATGCCCATACCATTACCGGACGTTGGCGGCATTCCTTGTTCCATGGCTCGAAGGAAGTCCTCATCTAAAACCATGGCTTCTTCATCGCCACCCGCGGCTAACCGTGCCTGATCTTCAAAACGTTCGCGTTGAATCACCGGGTCAATAAGTTCTGAATAACCGGTTGCCAACTCGAATCCCCGCACATAGAGATCCCATTTTTCAGTCACCCCGCGCTGGCTACGATGCTGTCGAGTAAGCGGGGAGGTTTCAACTGGGAAGTTCTTCACAAACACCGGACCGTACAGTTGGTCCGCACAGAGATGCTCCCACATCTCCTCAACGAGTTTTCCATGACCCCATCCGCCCTTTTCCGGCACATCCAAGCCAATCACCGCGGCAATGTCGCGCAATTCTTCTAAGCTGGAATCAACAGTCACTTCCGGTTGACCAGGGAATTTCCGTTGAAGCGCCTCGTTGAGCGAGGGGTACATTTCCATTTCTTGCCACTGCCCGGAGAAATCGTAGCTACTGCCATCAGCCAACGTGACGTTGAGGGTTCCGAACACTTCCTGGGCGACGTGCTGGATGAGACGTCGAATTAAATCTGCCCCGTCGTCATAGGTGCCCCAGGCCTGATAGGTTTCCAGCATGGCAAACTCTGGGGAATGGGAGGAGTCCACTCCCTCGTTGCGGAAATTGCGGTTTACTTCAAACACTCGATCAATACCGCCCACGACGCAGCGTTTGAGGTAGAGCTCAGGGGCAATGCGCAGGTATAGGTCAATGTCGAGGGCATTGGAGTGAGTCAGGAAGGGTCGAGCCGCTGCTCCCCCGTGGAGAGTCTGCAACATGGGGGTTTCTACTTCCAGGAACCCTTCTTGCTCAAGGAAGTTCCGCAGAGCACGCATAACCTTAATGCGGATGAGGGCATTCTTGCGCGCCGTGTCTCGCATAATGAGATCGGTATAGCGGTGTCTAATCCTGGTTTCTTCTGCCATATCCGCAAAACTCACCGGCAAGGGGCGTAGGGACTTGGCGGCTAATTGCCAGGACTGCGCCATGACTGACAACTCTCCCCGCTTGGAAGAAATCACCCGCCCAGTCACAGAGACAATATCGCCCATATCAACATCTCGTTTCCAGGCGGCTAGGGATTCTGCTCCTACTTCCCGTAACGAAAGCATGGCTTGAACCTGGGTGCCGTCACCATCTTGCAAAGTCGCAAAACACAGTTTTCCGGTATTGCGCATAAACATCAGTCGGCCAGCAATGGAGACCACATCCTCGGTCTCTTCTCCGATGGCCAGATAGCGCACCTGCGGGGAATCTTCCGGGGCGGTTTCCTCCGCAGCTAACACGTGATAGCGTGCGCGTAGCTCAGCAAGGGAAATAGTGCGGGCGACGGAAACCGGGTAAGGATCTACCCCTTCTGATAACAATCTCTCGCGCTTTTCCCGCCGGATCCGCAATTGTTCCGGGACATCCTGCTTGGTGTTCTGATTTTTCTCCTGAGCCTTAGTCACGCTAGTTAGGTTAGCTGACTGGTGATGATCCAGCATTAACCGGATAACAAACCCAGATCAACGCGGAGAGCGGAGGATAGAGATAAGTTCATCCGCGAGGCGTCGAAGCTGTTCCGTGCGATGGGTTGCCATCACAGTTATCCGGATAATAGCTTCTTCCTCCTTCACTGTGGGATAGCGAATTGCGGGCGCAAAAAACCCTGCGTCGCGAAGTTTTTCCGAAACCGCTAGGGCCTGGGCGCTATGCCCTATCGGAACCGGGATGATGGGGGTGTCTAAGGGCCTGGACAGAAGACCAGCCTCGGTTAAAACAGTGCTCAGGAAGCGGGCGTTGTTTTGCAGCTGATGAACTAGCTCCGGGTGGTCGCGGACGATATGAAGGGCAGCTCGGACAGAGGCAACGGTGATCGGCGAAGGTGCCGTAGAAAAGATATAGGACCGAGCCCGGTTGCGCAGATAGTGAATAATCGGCTGACGAGCCACGACGAATCCGCCTTCTGCGCCTAGAGCTTTAGAGGCAGTACCAATAAGTAGATCCGGTAAGAACCCATACAGGTCAACACAACCACGGCCTCGTTTCCCTACCGTGCCAATGGCGTGGGCATCATCAATCATGGTCCAAGCCTGGTAGCGGGTGGCAAGAGACTGAATACCGGCAACATCCGCGTACGTCGAATGCATACTAAACAGCCCATCGCTGACTATCAGGGTGTGAGGCTGAACTCGGCTAGCTAATAGTTGTTCTAGTTCATGGAGGTTGCCGTGAGGAAACACCGCCACCTGGGCTTTAGCTAGCCGCGCCCCATCGATAATGCTGGCGTGGTTGAGTTCATCCGAGATGATGAGGGTATCTGGCCCCGCTACTGCAGCAATGGTGGATAAGTTGGCTTGATAACCGGTGGCAAAGAAGATGGAGTCCTCTGCACCTAAAAACTCAGCGATGTCGGATTCTAGGGCCTGATGGAGCTGTTGGGTGCCGGTGGTCAGCCGGGAGCCACCGCTACCGGCCCCGTATTCTTTTGCGGCTTTTTGAGCGGCTGCTATGACTCGCTGATCTGTGGCTAACCCCAGGTAGTTGGAGCTGGCAAAAAGCAACACGTCTTCTTCGTCAATGGTGGCCTCAGGTGTTTGAGGAGAGAAGAAGACTCGTTCGGTGCGTTCTAAATCCCGACTCCGCCATTGGTGGTTTTCGGCGGCGCAGAACTGTTCTAGTGAGTTGGGCTGCGCTTGAGTATTCATGCCACAATCACCGGTTGTTCTTTGAGATAGGTCTTCAATCGCGCTACGTCCGTCCCGGCCGCTACCACCACAATGCGGGTTCCGATTAATTCACCCGGATCCTTAAGCATCGGGATCCGGTGATAAACCCCTTGGCAGGCGACATAGCCAGTGGTGTAATCGGGGTCATCGCTGATACATAATTCGGCTAGCACTCCCGGTCCGCTGGCGACCTTGGATGCCACCGCCATAGCTTCAGCATGGTGGTTCTTGACACTCTGTGCCGGATCTGCACCAGCAAGGTCTAAGTGACTTGCCCTCACCACTGTCGCTAAATCCCGTCCCTGATCATCAATGACCCGTGCACCTGGAACACCCGTCACGGTCACCAATTGCGAGAGCATGTCATTGGCCACCGTGGGGGATATTCCTATTTCCACCAGAATGTCCGCAACCAAACGTCGAGCCTCGTGTTTATGGTCGACGCTATAATCTCGGCGGTTCAAAGCAGGAACCACCCCAATATCTGCCGCCTCAAGTGACTGAATGCTCAGATGTATCGTGTCGGGAGGCCCTAAGGGGTGCTGCCTTGCGCGCTGCTCTAAGGCAGCTAGTGCCCGTGGGACGTCAGGAAAACTAATAATCCGTTCTGCCCCAGAGATATGGTGACCCTGGCTCAGCGCCCGCATGGTGACGCTATACGGTTTCGGGGGGATGGCGTTCACCTTCCCAAGAATACTTGAACACCGTTCATCTACCCTATTTCCTGCTGCGCCGAGGAAAGATTCGCGCCTACTAGTGATTGATTTTGGCTTCTTCTGCGAGCACCCACATTTCCACTTCGTGGTGTGATTGTTCCTCTGCTGCCCGGCGGAGTAGAAAAAGCACGTAGCGTAAGAAACTCGGGTCTTCCTGCTCAGCTAAACGCTGGTAGAGCTGTTTAATCACCGGTAAATCCGGTAGCTGACCAAGCCCCTGGGCGGGCTTCGGCGTAGCGTCGGAGGATTCGCTAGAAGGAGCCAGGCCCTCGTTTGGATAAAAACACTGGTATATGCGTCGGAGATCGTTGTCACTTTGGTGTCGAAGGGCGCAAAGAAACCGGGCTTCTGGGGACTCTAGCTCAGATTCAATCTGGCTGACTTTTCCACCGCTTTCGAAAACCAGCAGTTCTAGGATTGTTTCCGCGAGCTCATCGCCTCCTTCGACACACCAGACAGCTTCTGCCAGATAAGAAAGTCGCCCAATAATGGCGCCACGGTGATGAAGATGCTCGAGCACGCCGAGACCGCTATGGGGGTAAGTGTGAATCACAATATGGCGGGGTCGCACCATGGGGGCCACGTTATTGACTAAGGTCATTAATTCCCCTGCCGCGGGGCTGAGCACAATGAGGTCGGCCTCCGACGCTGCTTGTACGCTGCGCGTCGGGACAATATGATGCCCGCGATCAGCCAGATTTGCCACAAACCTAGAGATCGGCGGGGTATCCTGCCCATCGCCTAGCACCAGGATCCGTAGTCTAGGCGGAGTTTTCATCAGCGATCGCCGCGCTTTTTCGTCTTCTCTTCCTGGGCCCGAGCTAATAATTCAGCTACCGTGAAACTTCCTTGATGGCGGTCATCTGCTCGACGTCTCCCCCGATCTGCCCCAGCGGTAGTATCCGGGCGTTCATGATGCCCAGGCTGAGAATTATTATCCCATTTCACTGCGCTAAACGCGCCGGTATTAAAACTCAAGGTCGCGGTTTCATCATTGCTCGGTTTCGAGCCCGCAGCAGAGTGCTGTGCCTGATTTCTTTCCTGACGTGACCGCCGTGGTTCTGGTTTCCTTCGCCGCCCCCCGCCAGAAGAACTAGAATCCGGCGATTGCGTTGAAAACTTCGGAGCGTGCTTCGCCGCAGACTCCGCTGGTTTCTTATGCTGTGCTCGCTTCTCCCTAGGGTTATGCTCTTTATCCGCAGGTTGGCCAGTGGCCCACGGATAGCGAATGGGATGGCTTGGCTGCTGCCCAATCCGCCCAGCTACCGCATCAGCGGAAGGGGTTCGGCGAGGTTGCTCAGTTTTCGGTTCCGGGACGTCTGCCTCATAGGCCTCTGCTTCGGTTTCCTCCCGCTTAGCCGACGCCTTCTTCGTCGAGGTCTGATCCGGGGTGTTGACCACACTGACTTTTTCCCCACGATCTGCCGCAGAATCACCCCAGGTCGATGAGGTGCTTCGGGCAGCATCTTGTTCGATTTCCAGCACGCGTCGAGCTTCCGCTTTTAATGCCGCCGGTTCATACTCAAAAGTCTGTCCGGCAATACTTTCCAAATGGCCGCGGAGTTGCCCCAACTGGTCCTGGATTTTTTCTAAGGCGGCGACATGCTCATCACGCTGCTTTTCGGCATATTCACGAGCAAAGCGTTCATGTTCTGCCTCCATTTCCGCCTCGGCGCATTCCATTTCAGCGTGGTACAGATCCCTGGCGTATTCCAATTCACGCCGAGATGCCTCTGCCTGACGCCGGTAACGGGTCACCAGGAAAAAGCCGATGATCGCTGCCCACAGGGAGGCCAGAAGCGCCAGTTTTAGCGCCCCGGACGAGTCCGTGATCAGCATAATGAGACTCGCAATCAACGCGAGAACGATCAAGAGGATCAGTAGAATCTGTCCACGGTCTACTGATCCTTTCGGTTCATTATCTGGGGACTGAGCACTCATGGGTACGAATTTACCCGACTGTCTCACTATCTGTGGGAGGCGGGAGGTGACAGGAGCGCTCTAAATAGATTCCGGCAGCACACAGAGCAAGAGAACCAATAATTGCGGCCAGCACCGCGGGGCGGTCATCTGCGGCGGCAAGGAGCGTCGCGGAGTTTGGCAGGACGTACAGCCCCATCCCCAGATACGCACCGCCCAGGATCGCTCCGGTCCATTCCGAAGCTTTCCCAATCACCAAGAACTGCGAGGCGGTGATCGGATTGAGTTGGCTCCGATCTTGACCAATTCGGCCATCTTTTAAGCGGGCTCGGATTTTCACGGCGAGCACGACACAAATCACTGCTATGAGGCCTAATGTTATTCCCACACTCATCGGCACTGGCGGTAACAATCCATAAAATCTCCAGGTCAGAATCGCAGCCGCAGCAGCGCAGAAGACAGCAACGCCAGCTAAGGCACCATAGGAGGTTGGGTTCATGATTCCTCCTTCGCTAGCACCACACCACGCACGTCTTCTTCTGGGAGCTGTTTCACCACGTCACTGACCGCTTTTCCACCTAGGCGCGCCTGGGGGTCTACTGCCAACCAGGGTACTAACACAAAAGCACGATCCTGCGCCCAAGGATGCGGCAAAATCAACTCAGGGTCTGTGCTCACAATTTCCTCCCCGGCGGCAATATGCACCTGAATAATATCGACATCCAAGGTTCGCGGCCCCCACTTGTGAGTCCGACGCCGACCCGCCTCATTCTCTAACCGCTGGCATCTCCGTAACAATTCCCTGGGGGTGAGATCAACCTCCACGATTAGAACAGCGTTTAGGAATTCGGATTGCTCCGCAACCCCCCAAGGCGGAGTGGCATAAATGGGAGAGGCTGCCACCAATTCCCCGGAGCGCTGAAAATCATCTACTACGCTCCTCAGTAATTGGCGTCGATCATCTAAATTTGACCCAATAGAAAGCACAGCGCGGATAGGGCTCATGTCCTCATCCCTTTCCGGGATCGGCGGGCTACCACGGCAACATCCTGGAATTCCCGGGGAATCGGAGCGTGGGGTTTATGCACCGCGATTTCAATGGCATGAAGGTGAGGGAAACGCTGCATGGCGTGCTCTGCAATAGTTGCCGCTACGGTTTCAATAAGATCACACGGGGGACCACTAACAATGTCATAGATGAGCTCCGCTAGCTCCGCGTAGTTGATCGTATCCTGAAGATCATCACTCGCCGCAGCCTGAGATAAATCCGCCCAGCACGTAGCATCCACAATGAATTCCTGGCCACAGCGTTTCTCTTCTAGGAAAACCCCGTGGTAGCCGTAGCATCTTAAGCCTTTAAGTTCAATCCGATCAGCCATAGTTCCTTCCCTGGGTCCAGGCGGCAGCCACATCGACGGCGTCGCGAGATACTGCGACGTCGTGGACTCTGACACCCCAGGCGCCTATATGTGCTGACAAAGTGGTGACTGCTGCGGTCGCCGGATCAGCATCGACTGGGGAATGTGCTAAGCCTCGAGCTTGGCGCACCGCACTTAGGAATCTTTTGCGTGAGGCACCTACGAGCATGGGATACGGGCCAGCGATAAACTCTGGAAGAGCCCCTAATAGCGCCCAATTGTCGGTTGCGGACTTAGCAAAACCTAAGCCCGGGTCTAAGACGATAGCGTTTTCCCTTACCCCCGCTGTGAGGGCCTTATCCACCAATTGCTGCAGGGTGGTCATCACATCCTGAACCACGTCATCATTTTCTGGCGTGGCCCGTCCAGCAGCATCCCCAAATCGCACTGTTTTCCAATGCATAAGACAGACTGGCCGTTGGGACTGCGCCATGACCCGAAGCATATCCGGATCAGCAAGTCCACCAGACACGTCATTAATCATGTCCACCCCGGCGATCACTGCAGCTTCTGCAACGCTCGCTCGCATGGTGTCCACGCTGGTGCGGATCCCTTCCTCATGTAAAGCTTGAATAACGGGAGTCACCCTAGCCTTTTCTACGTCGCCGGGAACTCGAGTTGCCCCCGGTCTAGTAGATTCACCTCCCACATCAATCATGTCTGCCCCTTCAGCCACCAAGGTTCGGGCATGAGCTAAGGCAGCATCGATATCGAGGTATTGTCCACCATCGGAAAAGGAGTCCTCGGTGACATTCAAAATACCCATGACCAGGGTTCGTCCTGGGATACTGAGATCATCAAGGCAGCTCGCCGGAGTCATTTATTTCCCTCGAATTAGCGCTAGAACCTCAGCCCTCGATGCGGCTGATCTCAAGAACCCTCCACGCACCGCTGAAGTTGTGGTCACTGCTCCCGGTTTTCGGATTCCCCGCATAGCCATGCACAAGTGTTCGCACTCAATCACCACAATGACCGCCCGGGCGTCGAGTTTCTCCATCAAAGCATCAGCAACTTGACGGGTCAGTCGTTCCTGAACCTGCGGTCTTTTGGCATAGAGGTCCACTAGTCGAGCTAATTTAGAAAGCCCGGTCACTGCACCATCATCCCCGGGAATATAGCCAATATGGGCGTGCCCAAAGAAGGGCACAAGGTGATGTTCACAGGTGGAATAGATGGGAATATCGCGCACCAACACCAGTTCTTCGTGGCTTTCATCAAAGGTTTTCCCCAACACCTCCGTCGGGTCACAGTGCAGCCCGGCAAAGACTTCTTCATAGGCGCGGGCAACACGCGCTGGTGTTTCTTGCAAACCCTCCCGGTCTGGATCCTCACCAATAGCAAAGAGGATTTCCCGAACCGCCCGCTCAATCCTGGGCTTATCAACCTCAGTGCTCATTTCTCCCACTTTCACCGGGAGTGGTTCCTTCCGGATCCACCGGCGCTTCTAAGGTTCCCGGCCGTTCCTCCGGCGCTGTCTCTGAGGAGTCTCGCTCCGGGTGATCTGGTTGCTCATTCTCCGGAAACCGGAAACCCCGAAGCTCCGGTGTCGGTTGTTGACTCTGAGGTTTCTGGGCATCATCCCGGATGACCTGCATCTCCTGGGTATCTTCCTTCGCCGGACTTACCGGAGGCCACCCCGGCGCAGTCCAATCCTTCGGCGGCGGAGTTGTCCCATAATAATCCTGGTGTGGGGAAGAATCACGACTCCCCGGATAACGGTGCTTGCCCTGACTCTGGCTAGCAAAATCCCGAACTGGTTGAGGGATCCGATTCTGGGCATCAGCTTCTTTCTTCTCAGCAAGACGCTGAGCTCTGGCAGCTTGAGAGGCTTCGAGAAGCGAGAACCGCTTAGGTGGTTCTTCCCCGCGTTCCTTCGCAATTTCCACCGGTGTTTGTACCGGTTCCCGCCCAGCCATCCGGGGGAAACGATCATTTTCACCGGGGAAGACATCGCCCGGCTCCTCTGGGATGATGTCTTTAAACAAGGCTTCCAAGTCAGGACGTCGCAAAGTCTCTTTTTCTAAGAGTTTCTCGGCCAACTTATCCAAGTGGTCCCGGTAGCGATACAGCAACTGATAAGCCTGATAATGCGCGGAATCCAACAGGAAATGAACCTGCTGATCAATTTTTTCCGCAATAGCTGGAGAATAATCCAAGGTCCCACCAGCCCCTCGCATAGAGAAAGGATCTCCCTGCTCTTCACCGTATTTCACGGTTCCCAAGGTGGGAGACATTCCGTACTCAGTCACCATGGCTCGAGCAATCTTGGTGGCTTGTTCAATGTCTGCTGAAGCTCCGGTAGTGGGCTCACCAAAGACGAGTTCTTCGGCGGCACGTCCGCCCATAGCAAAAACCAGCCGAGCATACAGCTCATCCCGGTTATACATTCCTTTATCATCTTCTTGGGCAGTCATGGCGTGACCACCGGTGCGTCCACGCGCCAAGATAGTAACCTTGTAGACCCGTTCAATGTTCTTCATCGCCCAGGCAGCAAGGGTGTGCCCGCCTTCGTGATAGGCAGTTACTTTCTTTTCCTTTTCAGAAATGATCTTGGAGGAACGACGCGGCCCACCAATAACCCGGTCGGTAGCTTCCTCAAGAGCGTCGGCGGTAATCACATTGCCACCCACGCGGGCGGTAAGCAGTGCTGCTTCATTAAGCACATTGGCAAGATCCGCTCCAGACATCCCCGCGGTGCGTTTGGCTAAGGATTTGAGATCAGCATCTGGACCTAATGGTTTGCCTTTAGCATGAACCTCAAGAATCTTTTCACGCCCCGCCAAGTCCGGGTTAGATACCGGAATTTGCCGATCAAAACGACCCGGACGCAACAACGCAGGATCCAGAATATCGGGCCGGTTAGTCGCTGCCATCAAAATGACGCCTTCGCGGTCACCGAAGCCGTCCATCTCCACCAGGAGCTGGTTGAGGGTTTGTTCACGCTCATCATGTCCGCCACCCATGCCGGAACCACGCTGCCGCCCCACGGCATCAATTTCATCAACAAAGATGATGCAGGGACTATTTTCACGCGCTTGTTTGAACAGATCACGGACCCGGGAGGCACCCACACCCACAAACATCTCTACGAAGTCAGAACCTGAGATGGAGTAGAACGGAACCCCAGCTTCTCCAGCCACTGCCCGAGCCAGCAAGGTTTTACCCGTTCCGGGCGGCCCATAAAGCAGCACTCCTCGGGGGATTTTCGCTCCCAGTTCGTGATAGCGGGTGGGATCTTCCAAGAAGTCTTTAATTTCCTGGAGTTCATCAACAGCTTCGTCAGCACCAGCCACGTCTTCAAAGGTGTTGGTGGGCATGTCCTTGGTGAGTTCTTTTGCCCGGTTTCCAGCGAATCCAAACATCCCACCGCCTTGCATCCGCGAAAAGAGGAACATCAAGAGCCCGAAAACCAACACCATGGGCAGCACAAATCCCAGGGTGGACATGAGGAAGCTTTCCCGGGTGACGTTAGTGTCATAGGAATCAGCCCCGGACTGCGCGACGGAATCAAGCACGGATTGTGCCGCACGCGCCGGATATTGAGTGATGATCTGGCTAACATTATCCCGCTCATCAACCGAGATCGGATGGCGTAACGTCAGCCGCAACCGTTGTTCTCGATCATCGATCTGGACTTTAGCCACATTTTTATCCTGTAGCTGTTGCATCGCCACGGATGTGTCAACCTTGTTAAAGGTACGGGCATCATCACTGAGCAGGCTAAACGCGAAAAGGCCCACCAGCGCAACCGCCGCAATGAGGCCGATTTGGAGGATCTTCTTGGTTTTCATGGAATCCGTTCGTCAGTTTCCGGAGTAGACACGAGGGTGCAGGGTTCCCACAAAGGGTAGGTCACGGTAGCGCTCGGCATAATCAAGCCCATACCCGATCACAAACTCATTGGGAATGTCGAAGCCGCAGTCAAAAAGCTCAATTTTTGCTTTTTGAACTTCTGGTTTCCGCAATAGAGTAACGACTCGAAGGCTCCGTGGGTTCCGATTCTTAAGATTTTTCAACAACCAGGACAACGTCAACCCGGAGTCGATAATATCTTCCACGATAATGACGTCGCGCCCACTAATATCGCGATCCAAGTCCTTCAAGATCCGCACCACCCCAGACGAGGTCGTGGAGTTGCCGTAACTTGACACCGCCATAAATTCAATTTGGGTAGGAATATCTAAGGCCCGAGCAAAATCAGTCAGGAATAGCACTGCGCCTTTTAATACGCACACCAAAATGACGTCATCTTCGGCATCGGCATACTCCTCAGACACCCGATGCGCCATGTCTTTGATCCGTTTCTGCAGTTCAACTTCGCTAATGAGAACCGCCTCAACATCATCTCCATAGCGATGCGGGGGAACGTCATAATCCTTTGTGTCATGCATTATCGTGACCCTTTCTGCTTCGACAGAGACAGTTTGCCACATCCTTCATCGGGGCTCGGTGGAAGTCTCTAAATACCCCTTTTTGCGTTGCACTACCAACCGGTAAGCGCTGGTCCCGCCCACCGCCACCGGCCCCTGTCCGCGCCAATTCACGCACATCTCCTCTACCCCCTTAATGGCGGCAGTAGTCACCTCAGCGCCATGTTCCCGCAACCACTGAGCGATAGTGCGACGCCTCAGAGCCGGCGCCAGTTCCGCTAGCTCTTGACATGATGAGGTCAATTCTGGAACCTGCGCATCAAGATACTCACAGTCCTCGGCAAGTTTTTCTGCGGTCATAGCCAGCGCAGGAATGGGATCACCCTGACAAATGGTGCGTAATAGGGGAATCACTTGGTGACGAATTGCTACCCGTCGGAAAGTAGTCTGGTCATTATGCGGATCACGCCAGCTGACAAAACCACGTTCATAACACGCTGCAATGGTATTGGAACGCCGGATGGTTAATAAGGGACGCACAATATCCCCCTCCCGAAATTTCATCCCACTGGGGTTACCCCGCAATGCCCCTAGCAACAGGGTTTCCGCCTGGTCATCAGCGGTATGTCCGACCCAAATATCTCCGCCCTGGGAGTGGTCTCTTAATGCTTGGTAGCGAGCCTGCCTGGCTCGAGCTTCCATATTGCTCGCCCTCGGGTCTAGTCTCAGGCGAATTACTTCTGCCTCATAGCCCAAGCGTCGTGCCTGGGCTTGGGCATGGGTAGCCACCTTGTCACTTAATTGTTGTAATCCGTGGTCCACAATGGCGACTCGGGCCGGGATCCCTTCCGCCGACATAGCCATAACTAAAGCTAGAGAATCCGGTCCCCCTGACAAGGCAATCGTGATGTTGTCACTGGGAGCTTTTTTCCACGCCCTCTTCACCGCCGCGCGACAAACCCCAAAATTGTCGCCCTTCGCTGTGTCCATTATTCGGCATCCCTCAGCGTTGACGCCAATGCATCCAATGCGGCGCGCTGGGATTCCACCTCAGCCCCATTACTTAACATCCCAAAAGTATAGATGTGGTTATTACTCCCCGTCACCGTCCCCACCAACGCAGAAGTCTCAGTTAAAGTCCCCGTTTTTGCTCTCAGCAGTCCCCGTGCAGATTCCCCAACAAAGCGCTGTTCCAGCGTCCCTTCACCGCCCGCTACCGGCAAAGCGCTGAGCAAATCCCGTAATTCATCATCCTGAACTGCCCGGTCAATAATGGAATTAAGTAGCGTCGGAGTAATCCGGTTATCCACTGACAACCCAGAACTGTCATTAATCTTTATCCCGCTGACATCAAAACCGTGCGCGCTAAGAATATCTAACGTGGCAGTGGTTGCCCCTTGTGCGGTGCCTGGTTTTCCTTGAGACAAAGCGATTTCCCGACCTAAAGCCTCAGCCATGACGTTATCGGAGTACAACATCAACGTATGGAGGCGTTCTGCCAACGTGTCCGAGGAGGTTTTCGCTAGTACTTCGGCATCCGCCGGGGCTACGCCTTCACCCGAGTTCTTCGCCCCCACTGCTTGGGCTAAAGCCTTAGCCACATCTAACGCCGGAGTGTGAGACCTCGGCACATCGCCGGTCGTCGCACCTATTCTGGCTCCATACAACATCGCCGGCTCCATGGGTGCAATAAATCCCGCGTCAATATCTTGCTCATTCCAGCCCGCTAACATCTTTTCCCCAGGCCACACTGAGGTGTCAATCAACACGGTGGTGATGCCATCACCTAGTTGACTAGCTAAATCAGCGATTTGTTTTTTCGTCAACCCCACGTCTCCGGCAGCTTTAATCACCACCGTCCCTGGTTTATCGCCCCGAACCACCGTGGTTTCTACTCGGTCTTGTCCACCCAGCGCCATAATGGCTGCGGCAGCGGTCAGAAGCTTCGTTGAGGAAGCTGGGCGAAGGGCCTGATCTGGGTTAAGCTCCCACACCACTTCTCCCGTCGTGGCGTCAGTAACCTGCGCCCCAAAAGAACCCAGATCAGCTTGACGTTTTTCTGCCAAAGCAGCAAGTCGAGCAGCTAATTGCGTATTATCCGTATCAGTCTGAGAACCCGGCGCCAAAGCCGGAACCACTAAGTCATGGTCACTGGGCTCAGCCAGGTGAAAAGGTTCTTCATGCTGCAAGCCGGCATACTGCAACTGGGCGTAGGCACCCGTTCCCCCGACGCTAACCACCACCGCCGAGGCCGCGACAACGCTCACCCACCACAATTTTGACTTGCTCATTGTTCACAGAGTAGCGCGGTGAGAAGACACGGGTAGACTATGGGGCGGTTTCTACAACATCCCACAGGTTTATTGTTAGGAGTACGTGACGCATGAGCGTGGAAGTCACCATTGAAATTCCCAAGGGTTCTCGAAATAAGTACGAAGTAGATCACGAAACCGGCAAGGTTTATTTGGATCGCTACTTGTTTACTCCGATGGCTTATCCAGCAGATTATGGGTTTATTGACCGTACCTTGGGCGAAGACGGTGATCCCATGGATGCTTTGGTGATCCTGCCGGAGCCCCTATTTCCAGGGGTGATTGTCAAAGCCCGCCCCGTCGGAGTTTTTAAGATGACCGATGAAGCTGGCGGAGATGACAAACTCTTATGCGTTATTGATGATGTTCGCTATGAACACATCCAAGACATTGATGACGTAGCCGGACACATCAAAGATGAAATTGAGCACTTCTTTGTCCACTACAAGGACTTGGAGCCAGGTAAGGAAGTGCACGGCTCAGGATGGGCAGGCAAAGAAGATGCCGAGCGCATTCTGGCTGAAGCGGTACAGCGCTATCAGCACTAATCCCCGCACGAAGACAGGACCTTCCCAGCCTGGGAAGGTCCTTTTTTATCCCCCAACGCCCGACGCGACTCCCCCCTCACCTATGTCAATACATGCTGCCCTAACCGGATTAGAGGCTTGAACTGCCTCTGCTTAAGTGCCTGGATCATAAGGTTGAGGGCATTAAGCCGAGAGGTGAAGTGTGCGCTGGCTGCCCGACTAGCCCTAGTCCAACCGAGGTCTTTATATCGGCGCGCTTGCCAGCGGAAGAAACGTCGCTCTTCATCAAAACGCTCACCGGTGAGGGCCTTGGTCATAGAATCTGATCCTCCGTGTCGGCGATAGAGGAAAGCCAGCTCATCAAGAACTAAGAGATTTTTGTGTTGGCTTTGGGTAGCAATATCGAGAAGAAGAGCGAGGTCTTGGACCACATCGAAGTCTATTCGGAAACCAATACTTTTAACTGTGCTGCTGCGCCAAGCCAGGGAGGGGAAGTAGGTCCAGTTAGCGCGGAGGAGAGACACCGCGAGATCTTCTCCGCGCAGCTCCATGACGGGGGAACGGTGCCGTGGGGCGCAGAGTTTTTTAATTCGGTCCGGCATAGCAGTGATGGCTATTCCGTGTTCATTAATGGTGCTTACTCCTGGTTGGATAACTTCAACCTCGGGGTGCTGAGAAAAAGCTTCCGCGACCACGTCTAAGTAGTTAGGCAGCATGATGTCATCAGCTCCCATCATGATGAAAAAGGGAGCTTCGACCAGGTCAAGAGCCTTGCGATAATTGGCATTGGCGCCGAGGTTTTCCGAATTTCGCAGATAGTGAACACGGGGATCCTGGGAGGCTAACTCGTTAAGATAGCGCTCTGGCTCAGGGCTGGGGTAACCGTCATCAATAACGACGAGACGCCAGTGTTGATAGTGCTGAGCACAGACGCTGGCTACCGCTTTCTTCATTAAATCGACATCGCCGTAATAAGGCAGCATTACATCTATTACGACATCATTATTTCCCACGAGATACTCCCTAGACCTCATATATCTTAGCTTTAAGACATAGATATTTTACTATTATGACTGGCAAATAAGTAAATAGCGTTCTTTAAAAACTAGTTTAGTTCCGGAGAGAAGTAGCGGGACGCGCCTTCGCACCGCCTACCGCAACGCCGAGAAGAAGAAACGGAGCTAGGAGTGTCGCTACCGACTCTCAACGTGCTAAGACTTAGAGCCATGACGACCCCCGTGATCAGGAATGCAGAGCAAGCAGATATCCCGGAAATCCTCAGTCTTATCAAAGACCTCGCAGCCTATGAAAAAGAACCGGACGCGGTGAAACTTACTGAGGAAAAACTCAGCGAGCAACTTTTCGGCCCCCATCCTTCGGTTTTTGTCTGTGTTGCCGAAGCTGAACCCACTAGCTCTCACCGCATAGATGGATTTGCACTCTGGTTCCTTAATTTCTCCACCTGGGAGGGAACCCACGGCATATACCTGGAGGACTTATTTGTCCGACCCGAAGCCCGCGGCACCGGAAAAGGGAAAGCGCTGCTCACACACCTGGCCCATCTGGCAACCACCAACGGCTATAACCGAGTGGAGTGGAGTGTTTTGACGTGGAACACGCCGGCTATCGAGTTTTATCGCAGCCTCGGAGCTGTTCCACTGACTGAGTGGAACACGTTCCGGCTCAGCGGAGAGGCCCTACAGCGCTACTAAAACGCTTCGGCTTCTTCCCGCAGCAGCGTGTGGCGTCGGGAATTTTCCCCAAAAATTTCCCCCTAAATGGGCAGCGTTTAAAGGTGGCGATAGCTAGGATCGAACACCATGAAGATTTGCACTGTTCATGATGTTCCTAGCGATGCCCAACTGATTGATGTTCGTGAACCGGATGAGTATCAAAGCGGCCATGCTCAAGGTGCTCGCAGCATCCCGATGAGTGAATTCACCAGCCATCTTGATTCTCTCGACACTGACCGCGATATTTATGTTATTTGCAAATCAGGTGGGCGATCAGCGCAGGTAGCGGAGTATTTAGATCACGCTACTCAAGCCACTATTTATAACGTTGACGGCGGAACAGATGCGTGGAAATCCGCCGGGTTACCCATGGAATAGTCTCTGGAACACCACCCGGTAGACCCGGTGACTGGTTAGATTGATGTCATGGGTGCTTCCTCTCAGCTTTCACAGATCCCCGCTACCTTACTTCGCTCTGCCAGTTTCCAAACCGAGCGAGTACGTCGTCGCCTCCGCGAGGAGGTGGACACCGAACTCACTCGTTATGGACTGACCCTTCGTGAGTATTGGGTGCTGGTGTGTCTTGTGGAAGAAGATGGCACTTCTCAGGTCACCGTTGCTCAAAAACTAGGTATTGACCCTTCGGACTTGGTTAACCTCATTGATTCTTTAGAGGAAAAGAAGTTTGTTCAGCGTGAACCTGACCCTACTGATCGACGGCGTCGGATTTTGTATTGCACTACCGAGGGCCGAGCGGCTGAGCCTGAACTAAGTGCCGCGGTACGCCAGGCAGAGGAAAGAGCGCTCGATGATTCTAAAGCTAAACAGCGCAAACACCTGCGAAAGCTAGCCAAAGCCGTTATTCGAGGAGAACAAGACGCCTAGGATTCCCGCAGCCTTTACCTCTAGTACCAACCTGGGGGTAGGCGCGTGTTTCCTAGCGGTGGTGCCCGATAGGTGATCCGGCTAACCTATGACTTTGTACACTAATCCCAGGACACATTGGTTTGAGGGGACTTCCAGGGACTGATTTCATGCCGGATCCACAGTTATTACGTAGCGCTGAGGCTCCCCCACCGCGCACCCTACTTGATATTTTGCACACCACGGTGAGGAATTTTCCCGAAGCCGCAGCACTTGATGACGGCAAAGAAGTTCTTACCTATGCCGAAATGTGGGATCAGATCCAGCATCGAGCTAAAGAACTTCAAGCTGCCGGAATAACGTCTGGTTGCCGGGTAGGAATCCGGGTTTCTTCTGGTCAGCGCCACTTGTACTTGAGTATCTTAGCGGTGCTGATGTGCGGCGCCACCTATGTTCCGGTTGATGCTGATGATCCCGATGACCGCGCCCGGCTAGTGTTCTATGAGGCCGCAGTCGAGGGAATAATTGATGATTCGGGGTTTCACCCCACATCCCGGTTAGGTTCGACGCCAACATGTCCTCACCGCCTCCCCTCCCCTTCCGACGAAGCCTGGATTATTTTTACCTCTGGTTCCACGGGGAAGCCCAAGGGGGTAGCGGTATCTCACCGCAGCGCGGCTGCTTTCGTCGATGCTGAAGCTCAGTGGTTTCTTCAGGATTCTCCAGGGGGACCGCTCGGCCCCGATGACCGGGTTCTCGCCGGGCTGTCGGTTGCTTTCGATGCCTCGTGTGAGGAAATGTGGCTCGCGTGGCGCCACGGCGCTTGTTTGGTGCCTGCCCCTCGTTCCTTAGTGCGCTCTGGAATGGATTTAGGTCCGTGGCTCATCAGCCACGGCATAACTGTCGTTTCCACCGTTCCGACTCTGGTGGGGTTGTGGCCCGATGAGGCGTTATCCCATGTTCGCCTTCTCATCGTCGGCGGGGAAGCATGTCCGAAAGACCTGGTGGACAGGTTAGCTACCGCTGACCGAGAGGTGTGGAACACCTACGGCCCCACCGAAACAACCGTGGTAGCCTGCGGCGCCCGACTTCTTCCCGGTCAACCTGTCACCATCGGTTACCCTCTCGCCGGATGGGATCTAGCGATCATCGACCCGTCTGGACGTCCGGTTGCTCCTGGGGAAACCGGAGAACTCATAATTGGCGGAGTAGGGCTTGGCCGCTACCTTGACCCAGAGAAGGATGCCGAAAAGTATGCTCCGGCGCCGTTTTTAGGATGGCAGCGGGCTTATCGCTCAGGCGATCATGTCCGGTTGGGAGATGCCGGTATTGAATTTGTGGGGAGAGTCGATGACCAAGTAAAAATTGGTGGGCGCCGAATTGAACTGGGTGAAGTCGAAGCCCAAGTTGCGGCCCTAGATAACGTTCGCTCTGCTGCGGTAACGGTTCAACAGACCGGGGGTGGGGAAAAGGTCCTCGTGGCTTATGTGTCATTAACAGAACCAGAGCTAGGGTTTGACCGCCCCGCCGCCGCAACGCACTTAGCATCCACGATGCCGGCTGCTCTCGTTCCGCGCATTGCTGTTTTAGATCAACTTCCGGTTACGACATCCGGCAAGGTTGATACTAAAGCCCTCCCCTGGCCGCTACCTCAGACAACTGAGGTTCCGCATGATGTTGAGTTCACTGCCACGGAACAGTGGCTAGCGGAGTTGTGGTCTGAGGTTCTCGCGATCTCCCTGCCTACTCCCCACGATGATTTCTTCACCTTGGGGGGAACATCCTTAGCTGCCGCCAACGTGGTAGCCCAGATCAGAAAGCGTATCCCGACCATCGCCGTACGGGATCTTTATGATCGGCCTCGATTAGGTGCACTGGCCCAGTTTCTAGATTCCCTTTCCGCCCCGCCACCTCCGCCTCGACACGTCCGTCCAGTTCCCCGTTCTTCTCGTCTCACCCAAAGCCTCATCCAGCTCCCCATCATGACCTTAGCTGCTACTCCCTACCTAGCGTGGCTGATGGCTTTACTCACACTCGCTTCCTATCTGGGGGCTCCGTGGGCCCCAGGCTATCCACTGTGGGCAGTGCTTTTCATGCTGATTCTTTTTGCCACCCCCATCGGCCGGGTCCCCCTGGGCGCCTGGGGTGCTCGCCTCTTAACCCACCGCATAACCCCCGGCAGTTATCCGCGCGGCGGTAGCGTGCATCTTCGGATCTGGGCTGCTGAACGCTGGGCTGATGCCTCCGGTTCACGGACTATTGCCGGAGCCACCTGGGTAAATTACTACGCAAGGCTGCTCGGTGCCCGGGTAGGGAAAGGAGTTGATCTTCATTCCCTTCCCCCGGTAACCGGTATGCTCCGCTTAGGGCGCTATTGCGCCATCGAACCTGAAGTAGACCTACGTGGCTATTGGTTAGATGGGGATGTGCTGCACGTCGGACCAATTACCGTGGGTACGAATGCCCGGATTGGTACTCGCTCCACTTTGCTTCCTGGCGCCATTGTGGGACCCGACGCCCACCTAGAAGCTGGATCAACTCTTCATGGCACGCGCCCGATGAAGAAGGGATCTCGCTGGGCTGGCTCCCCGGCGGCCAAAGTAGGCCGGTCCCGGCATCGCTTCCCAGATCATCGCCCGCCCCGGCGAACATACTGGGTATGGCTCTACGGTCTGAGCTCTTTGGCTCTCTCCTGTCAAAACCTCATCGCCATCGGCGCCGGAATCATGCTCTGCCTGTGGTTAGGTTCCCACTCTCCCTGGAACCTCCCCGGCTCCGCGATAGTTTTTGCCCCGCTCGGCGGACTTTTTACCTTCGCAGTTTCTATGGCCCAAACCTGGATCGCAGTCAGGCTCCTTTCCTTAGGACTCAAACCAGGCATCACCCCGGTACGTTCCCGAGGCGGTTGGCAACTCTGGGTCATCGGGAGACTCATGGACGAAGCCCGCACCACGCTCTTCCCGCTCTACGCCGGGCAACTGACCCCGTGGTGGATTCGTTCGCTAGGGGCGAAAGTCGGCCCGAACGTGGAGGTATCTACGGCGTTAATGATCCCTTCACTCACCGAGATCAAAGCCGGTGCCTTTCTTGCCGATGACACCCTCATTGGCGGATATGAACTAGGCGGTGGCTGGATCCGGGCTGGGCATACACGCATCGGGAAACGCTCATTTGTCGGGAATTCTGGAATCACCTCACCGGGCCGGAAACTGAGGAAAAACTCCCTGGTAGCGGTGCAGTCCTCTACCCCGCTGAAGGCGAAGGCGGGATCTAACTGGTTAGGGTCCCCACCGGAGCGGATGCGTCGGTCTCAGGTGAGTGCTCAATCTACCGAAACCCGCACCTACCAGCCAGGATTACAGCTCAAAGCCGCTCGCGGCGCGATTGAAACCTTAAGATTAAGCGCCACTATGTCTCATGCCCTATGCTTGGGCTTCGTCCTAGGCATCTACTATCTGCTTCTTCGCCACGCCGGTTTCTGGCCCGCACTGTTTCTTGGCGGAGTTGTCCTCATGCTGGTAGGAGCCTTCGCCGTTGGGCTAGCCATTATCGCCAAGTGGGTCTGCGTCGGCCGTCACCACCCCGGCGAACACCCACTCTTTAGTTCCTTCGTGTGGCTTAATGAACTCCAAGATGCCTTTATCGAATCCGTCGCCGCTCCCTGGTTTTTCCACCATACGCTCGGCACTGCCGAACACAACCTGGCGCTGCGTCTCCTCGGCGCCGATATTGGCCGCGGCGCGTGGATTGAAAGCTACTGGCTTCCCGAAACTGATTTGTGCCACATCGGCGACGGCGCCACGGTAGGGCCGGGGACAGTGGTCCAAACCCATCTTTTTCATGATCGGATAATGAGCCTCGATGAGGTTGTCCTTGCCGATGGGGCCACCCTGGCTGCACACTCAGTTATTCTTCCCGCTGCACGAATTGGTGAAGGTGCAACTATTGCACCCGGCTCCTTGGTTATGCGGGGAGACGATGTTCCTGCCCATACACGATGGCACGGCAACCCGATAGAACCGGAATCTTAAAAACTGTTTTCTTCAGCAGTCACTGCGCTTTGACCTTTCCGCCCAGCTACGGTTTGCTTTATGTTTCTCACACACAATGTCCTGTGATCCCACCTTAAGCAAATTGTTAATTGTTGCTCAAATCACTATTCTGAGCAGCGGATACTCAAAAATTCCTGATCAGATGACTAGTCCTCCCGTTCCTGACCCCAAAGATACTGCTCCTAAGCGGGAACTCAAGCGTGCACCCCTAGGAGTGGATTCGTTACTGTGGCGCTATGGGGCTGATAGCCGTATTCAACTGATGCGTGGTTACACCGGCATCATGCAGAATATGCATCCGGCTATTGGGCAAGCACTGCTGGATCACTCCAAACTCTTCGACGAGCCTTTCGCACGCTTAGAGCGTTCCACCCCGCAGATGATCGAACTGATGTATCGGGATCAAGATCACCCTCTGGGCACCCGAATCCGTGACTACCACAAGAATATCCACAGGCACTTGCGCAATGGGGAGCGCTATCACTCGCTGAACCCCAGCATCTACTACTGGGCTCACGCCACCTTCGTCTACCGCGTTATTCGCACCCAAGACCTCTTTGGCGAGCCGTTTACCGCAGAACAGCGGGATCAGATTGTTCGTGAAAGCGTGACGTGGTGGGATAAATACGGCATGTCTGAGCGTCCAGTCATTGACAATTACCCGGACTTGATGACGTACATCAAGGAAGTTAATGACACCATCTTGGAGCGCAATATGAACCCCGGCCGTGACCTCATGGCAAAAAGCCACATGTTCGATGACAAAGGCCAACGCAAGCCGATTGGCCAGGTACAATAACCCACTACCCTTCTTCCCGTTTTTGAAAATAAGGTTTTCTCCATGGCAGAACGTCTTAATAAGCAGCAGAAACTTCCCGCCAACCTGATCAAGAAGTATCTAGGGCTGTGTGCTAATCTCAAGCGCCCTCATCCGGAGGAGGCTCCCCGCCAGGAAGTCCGTTCCGCTTTTAGCGGGGAGGTCATCGGGTGGACATATATGGGCGACGAGGGAGACGTCGAGCGCGCCTTTGACCTAGCCCGCACGGCACAACGCTCATGGGCGCAGACCTCCCCCCGCGACCGAGCCCGAATATTCCGCGATTTCCATGATCGGGTTCTTGCCAACCGTGAGCTGCTCATGGACATTGTCCAATTAGAAACCGGGAAGAATCGAGCTTCAGCCCTGGATGAAGTCATGGAC
The DNA here is from genome assembly GCF_014522205.1 of Corynebacterium poyangense. Lineage (NCBI taxonomy): Bacteria > Bacillati > Actinomycetota > Actinomycetes > Mycobacteriales > Corynebacteriaceae > Corynebacterium > Corynebacterium poyangense. The sequence goes on from NZ_CP046884.1 coordinate 2,267,515, forward strand.
GTAGCGATTAATGCCCGCTACTACGCTAACCAGGCACCAAAATTATTGGCAGCTCAATCCCGCCCCGGGGCGCTTCCGGTAGTGACTCAAAGCGAACTCCAGCGCTCCCCGGTGGGTGTTGTGGGACAGATCAGTCCCTGGAATTATCCCCTGGCGCTGGGCATTTCCGACGCTATTCCAGCGCTCTTAGCAGGCAACGGGGTGGTCGCAAAACCAGATCACAATACGCCATTCTCAGCGCTGTCAGTGCTGTATTTGCTCTATGAATCTGGGCTTCCTCGTGACCTCATGCAAGTTGTTACCGGTGATGGTCCGGTGGTTGGTGGCGCTATTTCGCAGCGTTGCGATTACCTCATGTTCACCGGTTCTACTGCTACCGGCCGGATCTTAGGCCGTACTGCCGGTGAGAGACTCATTGGGTATTCAGCCGAATTAGGCGGCAAAAACCCGATGATTATTACCGCCGATGCCGATATCCAACACGTCATCGCTGAAGCACCGAGTGCCTGCTTCTCCAATAGCGGCCAATTATGCGTCTCTATCGAAAGAATCTATGTTGAAGCCGGTGTCTATCAACGATTCTTAGACGGTTTTGTCGCCGCCGTGAAGAATATGAAACTTGGCCCAGGCTTTGACTGGAATATCGATATGGGATCCCTCATCAACGCCGCCCAGCTCCTACGGGTTGAAGATTTTGTGTCCGACGCCCGGGAGAAAGGCGCCACCGTGGTGTGCGGCGGCAAAGCTCGCCCGGATCTTGGCCCCTATTTCTATGAGCCCACCGTCTTAGTCGACGTACCTGACGATGCCCGACTGAAGACTGAGGAGGTTTTTGGTCCCGTGGTGTTTATTGAGAAAGTCAACAACATAGCGGAAGCAGTAGAGAAGGCCAATAACACTTCCTACGGGCTTAATGCGTGCGTGTTTGCTCGACCAGAAACCGGTCGCTCTATCGCGTCCCAGTTGATGGCCGGTGGCGTCGGAATTAATGACGGTTATGCTGCCACCTGGGCAACCGTGTCCTCACCTCTAGGTGGAATGAAACAATCCGGAATGTCTCGACGGCACGGGCCGGATGGATTGTTGAAGTACACCGAGGCCCGAAATGTTGCTGAGCAGCGGTGGCTCTCCATGCGAGGCCCAGCGGGGATTTCTCGTAAAACCTATGCCAAAGTGATGGTTTCTGCCCTCAAGCTAGGGAAAAAATTACACCTCCTTCCCTAAGTTTGATTCAGGCGCAGCACTAAAGCCCTCCCGACTATGATCGGGAGGGCTTTAGTATGAGGTTTTAGTTCTTGGCAGCTTCGGAGGCTTCTGCCTTACGGAACGCACGCTCAGCAATCGGAACCATGCGCACCCGACGCGGCAGGACGGCGAATATACCGCAGACGACACGAGAGAACAGGAAGAACCGGATTTGGTCCGATTTAGTCCAGTTCCAGCCGTATTCGTCTCGCAGATTCTGCAGCAAGAGACCGGTGGTTACCCACACCAATAGGCCAAGTGTCACAGGCGCGATGGGTTTCCAGAGCCAATGTGGAATAGCGTCAATCAGTGGATCAATATCTAGCTTGCGAACAATTCTGGAACGCGAAAAAGTCTCTGTCTGCTTGAGGTTATTATTCATGAAATCACAAACATAGGCCTCAAACTCTGGGTAATTCTTGGGGGCGTTCTTAGTCTCAGCCACCTCATAGTAGGAATACCAGGTACGGGACTCCTGGAAGAGTTGCTCTTTTCCGCCGCACTCAGCGGTGGGTTGAATTTCCCCACCAGGGCAAAGGGCATCAGCACGAAAGTAGCGTGAGCCCAGTAGTACGGTTCAGGATTCATGGAGTGATAGCGGGAACCATCGGTATGGGTACCTTTAATCTCCCGGTGGAAATCACGAATCATTGCTCCCACATCTTCGTCTTCGTACACAGCTCGGATGATCGGGAACGCTGAGCGCACTAGGTGTCCAACCTCATTGTCAAAGAAATTTGAATGCTGAACTAGGGCACGGCTGATGTCCTTTTGGGTCACCTGCAATGTTCCGGCTAGAACTGCAGCGAAAAGAGAACGCCAGTCCCCGAAACGCTGCCAGAGGATAGAGTGCGGCCCTAGTTTGGAAAGGTTTTCATCAACCCCCTGGACTAGGTAGGAATCTGATTCTTGGTCATGCTGTGTCTGTTCTGCAGTAGTCATGCCTTTTTACCTTCCTTCTTCGTGCTGTTCTTCTGCGTTAGAGCAGTAAAGTCATGAGATTTTGCGGGGATTTCGCGAAGATCCGCAATGGTTTTGCGTCGAACTGGGATCGCTGCTGGCCAATAGGAACGGTTCACTGTAAGTTGTCCCGGTCCGGCGACTTCAAGTTGACGCACATATCGCTGTGAATGATCTGCTTTAGCTTCAATGACATTGAGCGGGTAGCTAAAGAGCCCGGTCATTTCCGGTTCTGGGCTATCAACCACGAGAATATTGGGAAGACCGATGGGCTCTACTCCTTGATGGAGATGAGCGTGGGTGAGATCAAATTCTCGATTGTGGAGATCATAGATCTTGTCCACGGTCCCGGTTCCGGTAACAATGATGATGACATCAGCCGCCAATTCAGACTGTTGACCATCGAGAGTGTTTTCAACATTCAACACCCACTTTGCTTGGTCCTTATCAAATCGTGCGGAAGTTATCTGGCAATGAAGCTCAACAGCGGCATCCAAGAATTCCGCTGTAGCTGCCAGATGCTGGCAGACCCGGTGAATCGGTGGTGCTTAAGATTCCCCTTCCGAAAACCAAACTTCTTCGGTGGTTGAGCTGGGTTCGCCCCGGCATAGCGGCCACCGATTTCCTGATTCTCATCCAGGATGAATGGTCCGGAAACCAATGAGAGAGCATTCGGTAGCAGCTGCAACACCGGCGGCACCAGCGCCAATGACGGCTACTTCGGGGCGTCAATACTCACGATAATTATTCATAGAGTTTTCCTTATTAGTTTGTATAGAGGTTGACGCTTGGAGCATCGAGCAAATCTGCCTGCACACCAAGAGCGTCCATGTGCACATTTCTGAGCGCCACGTGTTTTATTAGCTCTTCTGGGAGGCCAACCTCGGTGAATCCAAGTTGCTTGAGCTGTTCTGTAATCAGAGCTAAATTGCCGTCAGCTTCTACTGTGATCGGAAAAGTGGACACCCCTTCTAACGCGGGAGTGGCCGTCAAAGTCCGGGTACGCAACACTGCCGGATGACCGGTCAGGGTAGCTATTTTCCCAGGCCCGGTGGACAATTGCCCGGATCCAGTAACACCCGGAATGCTAAAGGCAATATTTTCTACGGTCACTTTATTTCCGCTGAGCTCAATCATCCGCATAGGGCCCTGCTGAGTATTGACGGTCACCAAACCAACCTTGGCATTCCCGGAAACCACAACTTCATCAGCGGTCACGGAACTGGTATCTCCCGTCCATTCCAGCCCGCCGGTGTCCTCAGCTTTCGCTTCTGGGTGAACCTGAGCTGCACTAAACACCAAGCTGATGCAGGTAACTATCGCTACCAGGACGAGATTTGCCGATGTCGTTGTCGAAGACTCGTTTTCCGGCACCTCAACGGGGGTGTCCGACGCTGGAGTTTCTGCCACTTCTTCGGCATTCTTCTTCTTTTTCCACCAACGACGCGACTTCTTTTCCTTAGCTACCGGTTCCTTACCTTCCCAGGCTAATCCCATGGAACCACCCACGATGGCGAGAACTGTTCCGAGAATAAAGCCACCAAAGTTACTTGTCGGAAGAGCAACCACACCGACGATGATGCTCAGCACTCCGAGATAAGGAGCAGTGGTGGGTTTAAGCCACGTCCCCAGACCGAACATAATCAACAAAACACCGAGGAAAAGTGTGGAAACTCCCGAGATCGTAGAGATAACCACCAGCAAATCCATGATGTGAAGGGAAATATAGGCTGGCGCTAAAATCACTGCACCAGCAGTTATCTCTAAGAGACCTGCTACGAAGGGCCGTTGGTGGCGCCACGTCCGAAATCTTTCAACCCGGCTAGGCTCATCCAACTCCGCAGACATTCTCTTTCCCCCTCTCCACGGTCACAGTCACATTGGCGACAGTGAGTTTATTGGCTGCCACCGAGGTGGCCTGAATATTTCGCGCCTGAAAATTGATGTCATCAGAAACCAGACCCCACGCATGTGGACGAGCATTAGGGTTACGCTGAGAGACATCTACACCTAGCAAGGGATTCATCACAGTAAGGTCTCCCTGTAGAACCTTCGTCCCTACGATGAAGTTGTTTGCATCGACTGAGTTTTTACCTTCGGAGACTAACTTAAAGCTGGTTTCCCCACTCCCGGAAGGTCCCCGAAGTTTGCCGAAACACAAAGTTCCGACGCCTTTGCTGTGCCGAAGCGAAGTCAAGAAACTGGCTCAACCGGTCCGTTTTCTGTCATTTGTTCAGAATCGACAAAGAGCGAAAAATCTTGAGCATAGACATCACCGATGGTGACAGTGAAAACTGTGTCAGAAAGCGCGAGGTTTGCACTTAGCCCTCCCTGAGCCATCGCCACACCTGTTCCTGCCATCGCGGCAAAACCAACAGCTAGAGCGGTGCAGAGTTTAACTTTGCTGGTACGTCCCCCGCGACGACCCTTCCCGTCCGGCGGCCCATGCGAGTCAACCACAGAACCGCTTATTTACTGCCTAACATTTTTTGGCAAAATGCGAGCCGTGTCACATATTTGCCACAAATCGGAGCTTACCGAGTCCCTCCGAGCCCCCAAAGCTCCTCATAGTTTTTGAGCCATTACGAAAAGGTTATAGACAATCATTGTTCATTGTGCACAAAAAAGACTAGGCGAGGCAGTACTGACAGGAAGACAAAACTCACCGGAGACGAAAGCAAGGGCCCAGCACTGATGGATTCCTAAACTCGGCAAATCCTCGCGAAAGAGCTGGAACGTCGATCTCAGCAATGGGCAGAACCATATTGCCGCCCAAGTCGCTCAAGAATACCTGGGATTATTCTGCGCAGAATTCCTTGATGTGTTGCGAGCAAGCGCCCAAAAAACGTGGACCTTTTCGTGAATTCCTTATTTCGGGTGGCGATGTTAGACCCTTGCTTAACAGTACGTCGGTGAGAGAGTTAGCAAAGATCCTGGCGGCTCGCGGTTATTCTCTTTCCACCATGATCATGATGTTTCACACCGCGCACAATGTGATTGAACAGAAACTACTGGCTCTCTGCCACGAATTGTTTCCTGATCGCAGCGGTGAGGAAATCCTGGCTATCCTTGGCGCACTGCGAGTGATGACGAATAAGTACGTACATACTCGAACCAACGCGATGTCGATGATCTATGTCGAAGAGATTGCTACGCTGCGAGTGCCCGGTGATCCAGCACTCCTTAAAGAAGTAAAGACCGCTCTTCAAGACCCTAAAACACGCGGACCATTGGGAGCTACTCTACCGCCGGCCCCCAGCAGGCTTTTCACCTGTGGTGCAGCAGCCGCGCTCAAGCAAAACCTGAGATACTCGATGAAGCAGCACGTAATATCGCGCAGCTTCTGGGCGCTAAAGGTGAACCCCTTGTGGCTTTCCCTACTCCTCTGATCGCGTGGGGGTGGCTTAGCCCTTCGGACACTCAACCTGATAACACCTCGTCCGTAGAACAACTAGAGAAGTTGCTGCCGAGGAATACGCGGTTGGTTGTCGCTGCGTATAGTTCCGGAGACTCGGCATTTCGGGAGACTCACACTCAAGCCGAACGGTTGCGTCGTCTGGGGGACAGGCAAGCCAGGGAAAAACTTCCGGTGATTACGTATGCCTCCGATGGGGCGCTTAGTGCAGCCGCGTTTGTGGATCGCCTCCCTCTGGCGACCACAATTGTCCAGACGGCGTTACATGATCTTGCTTCCGATGACGAATACACCTCTGTTATCCGTGATACCGCGCACTGCTATTTACAACATGGTATTGCCGGGGCAGCTACCGCTATCCATGTTCACCGAAACACAGTGAAGTATCGGGTTGATAAGTTTCGAGAGGCTGTGGGGCAGATCGGGCAACCGATGTCGACGTACGCTTGGCCCTGGAATTAGCTCACTGGTACGGCGCCGAGGTGCTTCAGCGGGCCTAGTACAGCACACTCTGGCCTTTTCGTCGTAGATATATTCACAGCTGTAAGTTGTTTCTTGGCCCTAGTTCTTCCCTGAGGGAAACTTCTGCTGCCCTCTCGGGTTAAGAAAAATTTTCCCCTTTTCTCTTCCGTTCCCACCCGCTTTGTCTTATACTTAGCGAGCGATAGCTTTATGGTGACGTAGATCTAACCACCTCACCAATGTATCTATGGTCACTACAAGCTTTTCCTTAAAGAAGAAAAGCAGGAAGGAACAAAAACATGCGCAACGCAGTTATCGTTGACGTAGTTCGCACCGCAGTTGGGAAAGGACGATCTGGGGGTGCTCTCGCCGACGTACACCCAGTGGATTTACTTTCCGTTGTACTTAAAGCCCTGGAAAAGCGAAATGACCTTGACCCTCACCTCATTGAAGATGTGATCACCGGATGTGTGCTTCAAAATGGTGAACAGTCTATGAACATCGCCCGGCGCGGAGTTCTAGCTGCTGGTTGGCCAGAATCCATTCCGGCTACAACCATCGACCGCCAGTGTGGATCTGGCCAGCAAGCAATCCACTTTGCTGCTCAGGGTGTTATGGCTGGGGCCTATGACGTCGTCATTGCCGCCGGGGTAGAGTCCATGAGCCGAATTCCCATTGCGAATTCAGTGGCTAGTCCGGTTCTTGCTGGCGACAAAGTCAATAAGCGCTACCCGAATGGTTTAGCACACCAAGGCGTGTCTGCTGAGCTTGTTGCCGATAAGTGGGGGTTGACCCGGGAGGAATTGGATGAGTTCTCGGTACGCTCTCACCACCTAGCGGCGCAGGCCACAGAGTCGGGAGCCTTTGATAACCACATCGTCCCGGTTGAAATTACGTTGCCTGATGGCTCCACCAAACTACATACAGTCGATGAAACTATTCGGGGAGATACGTCCCTAGAGAAATTATCGACTTTGTCGCCCTCTTTCAAAAACCCCGCTGACGTCGAGCGTTTCCCTCACTTAGATTGGAAAATCACACCGGGTAATTCCTCTCCCCTCACCGATGGCGCTTCTGCGGTCTTAATTGTTGAAGAGTCTTTCGCAGAAAAGATGGGGTGGACTCCGCGAGCTCGGTTCTGTGCGTTCTCCGTACTTGCCGATGATCCGGTATTAATGCTGACTGCGCCTATTCCGGCTACGCAGAAGGTCTTGGAGCGCGCCAACCTCACCATTGATGACATGGATGTGTATGAAGTCAACGAGGCGTTTGCTCCCGTGCCCTTGGTGTGGGCCCGAGAAGTGGGTGCTGACTTAGAGAAATTAAATCCCAACGGCGGCGCTATTGCCCTGGGTCACGCTTTAGGTTCGACGGGCACCCGGTTGCTTTCCACCCTATTGCAGCAGTTAGAGGCAACTGGTGGACGATACGGCCTAGAAACAATCTGCGAAGGCCTGGGAATGGCCAACGCAATGATCATCGAAAGGATCTAGACATGTCCTATGACTTCTATGCCCCACGAGATATATATGAAGAAGAACACTATGCCTTCCGGGATATGGTGCGTGCTTTCCTTGACCGACACGTGGTAGGCCATATCGACGAATGGGAAGATAACCACGAAGTTCCCCAAGATGTGGTGGAAAAAGCCGGCGCTCAGGGAATGATCGGCATCATGTCCGACGAGGAATATGGTGGCGGTGGAGAAAAAGATTTCCGCTATCGGATGATCGCCTATGAAGAGTTCATGCGGGTGGGGGCTACCTCTCTCAACGCCACTATTTCCGTCCACGCGGATATCGTGTTGCCCTACTTTGAGCACCTCGCTACCCCGGAGCAAAAACAGCGATGGTTGCCTCAACTGATTTCGGGTGAATGGATGGCGTCCATTGCTATGACTGAGCCCGGGGCAGGCTCGGACCTCCGCGGTATCAAGACCACGGCAACTAAGCAGGGTGATCATTGGGTACTCAACGGTAATAAGATTTTCATTACCAATGGTCTACGTTCTCACCTCGTCGTGGTCGCCGCACGTACTCCAGATGACTCCCACCCCAAAGGTGGTGGCTACACGCTCTTTGTTGTCGAAGAAGGAATGGAAGGTTTCCAGCGCGGACGCAAACTGAGCAAAATCGGACTCCACGGCCAAGATACTGCGGAATTAATCTTCGATAACGTGAAAGTTCCCGAAGAAAATATTCTTGGTGAACTGCATGTGGGGTTGCACTCTTTGATGTCGCACCTTCCTCTTGAGCGGCTGTCTCTGGCTGCGATTGCTGGTGCGGGTGCTCGAGCTGCGCTGAGTTGGACCACGCAATATGTCCAAGAACGCAAAGCGTTTGGGCAAGCCATTGCAGATTTCCAAAACACACAGTTCCAGCTTGCCGACATGGTAGCGCGCTTAGAGGCTACCCAGGCCTACATCGACGCAGCCGTGTTGAAGCTCAATAGAGATGAACTAGGCCCAGTGGATGCAGCCAAGGCAAAGTTGATTGCCACCGAAGAACACAAAAGCATTGTTGACCGCTGTCTCCAATTCTTCGGCGGATACGGCTACATGCTCGAATACCCCATCGCGCGTGCTTTCGCTGATACCAGAGTTTCCACTATTTATGGCGGCACCAGCGAAATCATGAAACTCCTTATTGCCCGCGATCTTTTGGAGAAAGGAAAATAATGTCTGAATCCACCGCAAACTCCGCAGCCATCTATGAGGTTAAAGATGGTATTGCCACCATCACGATGAACCGACCCGACGCCCTCAATGCCGTTAATGGCGCCTTATCAACAGCAGTAGGCAATGCCATCGAAAAGGCAAACCAAGATGACGCTGTTCGGGTTATTATCCTGACCGGCACCGGCCGAGCGTTCTGCGCCGGCGGTGACCTGAAAGAAATTGCTGCTGGAAATGATGTGTCGGCGGAAGGCCACCCAGAGTGGGGCCTAGCAGGTGTGGCACAACACTGGAGTGATAAGCCGATCATCGCTGCTATCAACGGCTTCGCCCTCGGCGGCGGCGCTGAGATCGCTTTATCCACTGATCTCATCGTCATGGCCGAAAGTGCTGTCATTGGCCTCCCCGAGGTCAAGCGTGGCCTTATCGCTGCAGCCGGCGGAATAGTTCGCACCCATCGGCAAATCCCGCTCCGACGCGCTATGGAATTAGCTCTACTGGGCGATCCCATTAACGCCTACAAGGCCTTGGAGTGGGGCCTGGTAAATCGCGTGGTTCCTGATGATCAACTGATGGATGAAGCACGGAAACTCGCCAAGAAGATTGCCGCTAACGCCCCGCTCTCCGTCCAATGGGCTAAACGCGTGATCCACCAAACCACTAGCGCAGGTTCTGATTGGGACACCGAATGGACCGGAACTGATCCTTGGGAAGCAAACCAGGAGATGCAGCTGGCGGTCTTCGCAAGTGAAGATGCGCATGAGGGTGCAACGGCGTTCGCTGAAAAACGTGAACCACAGTGGAAAGGCCGCTAAGAATGGCAACTTCACACGTCGATCAACCATTAGCTGGTCTAAAGGTCCTCGCTCTTGGTGGAATAGGGCCGGTTCCTTTCGCCACCATGTTGCTGGCGGATCTGGGCGCAGAAGTCACCAATGTCAAACGCGGAGCCGCTACCTTTGAGGCCGAGGAGGAATCCCACGCTATTCTTTTCCGCGGCCAAGAAAGTATTCTCCGCAACCTCAAAGACCCTGAGGATGTGGCTGATTTACGCGAGCGAATCTCAGCTAGCGATGTGCTCATTGAGGGATTTCGCCCCGGAGTTGCTGAGCGCCTTGGCCTGGGGCCAGAAGAAGCACTCAGCATTAATCCGAAATTGGTGTATGCCCGGATGACCGGTTGGGGACAAACCGGACCCTATGCCCAGCGTGCTGGACATGACATCAATTATATTGCGGTAGCAGGAGCCCTCGAACCCTGTGCTGCACAAGATGGCACGCCTGTTTTCCCGATGAATATGCTCGGTGATTTCGGTGGCGGCTCCTTATATGTGGTTACCGGTATCCTCGCAGCGCTTCTCCGCGCTCAGACCACCGGAAAAGGTTCGGTAATTGACGCTGCCATTGTCGATGGTGCCGCCTCACTGACAGCTATGCTGCACTCTATTCGGGCTGCCGGACAGTGGGACGGCCGTCGTAAAAATACCCTCGACGGTGGCGCCCCGTTCTACCAGGTCTATCGCACCAAAGACGGAAAGTGGCTGGCAGTAGGCGCTATTGAACCCAAGTTCTACGCCAACTTACTTGACGTTCTAGGACTGACCGAGCAACTGGCAGACCAGGCCCAGTTTGACCGCTCGCACTGGGAAGAAAATATCCGCATATTCACTAAGATATTTGCGGAGAAAACCGAAGCTGAGTGGCTGAAACTATTCGACGGGGTGGATGCCTGCGTCACTGAGGTAGTTTCTCCAGACGACGTATTAGACCACCCCCACTTGAAGGCCCGCGGTAGTTACATCAACAACAATGGTCGTACCGAACCCGCGCCATGTCCACGATTCAGCGAGGTACCTGAGGCACGGTAGCAGAATCTACCTGCGCTGAGTCGAATCCGACAACCTACGTTTCCATAAGAGAGCCTGGCCCCTGAAGGTTCAACCTCCGGGGACCAGGCTCTTTTCCTGTTTCATTCCCGTTCTAAGGGATCACGTAATTTCGCCATTAAGCGGCACAGGCTCTGTTGATCCTGTTGATTTAAACCCACATTCTCAAAGTATTCGTTAACGTGTTTAGTGCTTCTTTCTAGTAACTCTAAGCCTGATTCAGAAATTGACACGAGAGTTGAGCGTCGGTCTTTATCATTAGGAACCCTCGTTACTAAACCCTTAGCATCAAGTTTTCCTACTAAATGAGTTAAAGATGGCGGAGGAAGCTGCAATCGGCTATTGATTTTGCTCATCGGAAGCCCCCCAGCCCGTGAATAAGACAACATAGTCAATAGCTCAAATTGATTAAACGTCACTCCAAAAGGTTTAAGGACATCCTCGGCACCCCGGCGAAGAATGTCCGCTCCCCTAATAATCCAGCTAATGGTTACTAATCCCTCCGCGGCGGTATCAGAATGCCGCTTAGCCCATTGCCGTTTCGCTTCAGCTAAGGTCTCCAGATAAGAAGTCGACTTATGAGAATGAGGGTTGTCCGACCCCATCTAGGCCTCCTTAAAAAACTAAGATCAATCAGGCTGATCTTAGCCTTTCAAGTTTGGAAAATCCTCTTCCGAGTACTCGATGGAACCTTCTTTGGCCTCGGCACCTTCTTGGGCATGAATCTTTTGTTCACGTTCACGCAAAGCTACGCGTCGAATCTTTCCAGACACCGTCTTGGGCATCTCACAAAATTCCACGCGCCGAATGCGCTTATAGGGAGCCAAGTTTTCTCGACAGTATTTCAAAATAGACTCAGCAGTTTCCGCAGTGGGCTCCCAATTTGGCGCTAATCCGATATACGCCTTAGGGACAACAAGGCGGAGCGGATCCGGAGAAGGAACGACGGCCACTTCCGCAACAGCTGGGTGTTCTATTGCTACTGACTCAAGTTCAAAAGGAGAAACTCGGTAATCTGAGGCTTTGAACACATCATCGGCTCTACCGATATAGAAGAAATAACCGTCTTTGTCTTTCCGCGCGATATCTCCGGTGTGGTAATAACCATCGCGGAAAATCTCGGCATTCTTATCCGGGGCGTTTTCATACCCGACGGTGACATTAACCGGACGAGGATCCATCTTGACGCAGATCTCACCAGTGTCGCCAATCTCGCCAGAAACCGGGTCTTTCAAGACAATTTCCACGCCCGGCATCGGGCGTCCCATGGATGCTGGCTTAATTAATTGCCCAGGAGTGTTGGTAATCAACCCGGTGGTTTCGGTCTGTCCAAAACCATCTCGGATTTCCTGTCCCCAACCGCGCTTAACAGTATTAAGCAACTCGGGGTTTAAGGGTTCTCCGCCTCCGATTAGCTGAGCGGGCGGGTTCTTCAGCGAGCTGAGGTCAGAATGTACCAACATACGCCATACCGTTGGTGGCGCCCAGAAACTATCTACCCCTTCTTCATCCATGATCGCCATCAGCGCCTTGGGATTAAAGCGAGTGTAGTTATAGATCAATACGGTTCCTCCGACAATCCAGGTGCCGAAGAAGTTGGCATAGACATGCATGGCCCAACCTGGTGCACCAATAGCAAGTTGCACTTGGTGGGGCTTTAATCCCAGCCAAAATACCGTCGTCAAATGGCCAACTGCGTAGGAGGTGTGAGTGTGCTGAACCAACTTCGGGCGGGACGTCGTTCCTGAGGTGAAATAAATGAAAGAGAGTTCGTCGGCTCGGGTGGGTTCAGATAATTCAAACTCGGCTTCTGCGTTGTGGGAATCCGAGTAAAAAAGCGTGGGGTGTGCAGTTTGGTGAGGTTTTCCGTCCTGGATTTGGATGACGGTGAAATCACCGGCTACGTTGTCGAATTTCGCAGCGTCGCGATCATTAGCAACAACCCACGAAATTTTGGCGTCTTCCACCCGGTGCTGTAGGTCCACATCTCCGAGCATCACCGTCGCTGGATTGATGACTATTCCGGCTCGAACACACGCTAGGAGGAATTCCCATAATTCCACCTGGTTGTTGAGCATCAGCATCATCCGATCTCCGCGTTTTACGCCCTGGTCTGTTAACCATCGCGCCAACTGTCGGGAACGCTCAGCCAGGTCTTTATAAGTTCGACGGCAACTTGTCCCATCTTCTTCACAAATGACTAAAGCTTCGCTCTGCGCAAAGTCAGGGTGATCTGCAAGATAATCAAACCAGTCCGTCACAAAATTGAAAGTGTCAAACTGAGGCCACTTAAACTCTGACCGGACCTTGTCATAGTTTTCGGCATTCTCGATCAGATAGTTTCGGATACTGAGATATTTCTCGGTATTGGATCTCATCATCATTCCCTAGGTCTATTGGAAAAAGGCACCTATCAAGCCGGTTCCACCACCGTTCAAGAGTTCTTATTTCAGTGATGCAAAACTCCAGCTTCGCCTCATGTGATCTGGGTCCTACCCAACATTACTTCGAAATTGAACTATTTCCTAGGGTTTTGTCCAAATTTCTTTCATTTCGAAGTATTTTTTGCCCATATCAGCCTAAAACCCCTCCTCACAGCTTTAGTAATACCTATAGGAGGAGGGGTTTAGGCCATAAACAAAGAGGAAGGATGCAGAGATTTCCTCGGCACCACGCGGCGATCACGAGCGCACTTGCGCCATCCTCAAGGCAAGATGAACATACTCATGAGCAATATCTTCCGGAGAATCTGGACCACCCCAATGAAACCATCGTCCAATTCCCTGGCACATTGCCAGAATGGCGCGGGCGCATTCTACCGGGTAAGGAGTTGCGAAATCTCCCCTCTCCCGACCGTGATGGATGATTTCTCGGAACACCCCTTCAAAGCGATCCCGACGAATCATGTACTTTTCCCGATTTTCAGGCTCCAAAGCCCGTGTTTCCGAGTCTAAAATGGCAAGTTCTCGGTAATAAGCCATATAGAGAGAGGTGGCCATGACCGCGGCCGACAGCCTTTCCATGGCACTATCACCGGCTTCTTTCACGGCCGCAGCAATTCGACCTTCAGCCTCAGTCATCGAATAATCCAGCAATGCAACGAGCATCGCCTGCTTGTTTTGATAGTGATAATACAACGCTGGGACAGTACATCCCACGTCTTTCGCTATCATTCTTACGGTCGTGGCATGATACCCGACTTCATGAATTCTCTGGAGGGTCGCAGCAAGAATAGGGTGTAAGTCCAATGGCGGAAACTGTCGCCAGAGGCCGTCTTCATAGTTCCTCATAGCTGAGAAACCTTCAGACTCACGCTCGACTGCTTGCTTATGCCCTTTTTCCATAACTTCGCATGTTACCGCGTCCACGACGGGAACCAGAATACTTCTCTCCCGTTTCGACATCCCACGCGGAAGCGGTCTACGTCGAAAAAGAAAATTTTAGTTGCGCACATCACGCTGAGGTGTTAGATTAGTTATCGTTCGATAAATAAGGAACCGGCTATCTAGGAGAGAAGAATGAAAATCTCAGGGAAATCAGCCCTCGTCACCGGGGGAGCCTCCGGACTCGGTTTGGCCACTGTCCAACGCCTTGCTTCTGAAGGAGCTCGCGTAGTTGCCATCGACTTGGAACGATCCAACACAGCAGAGTTAGACAAACTAGAAAATGTGGAATTTGTCCCCGCTGACGTCACCAACGAAGAACAAGTCCACAATGCCGTCGAAGTTGCCAATAACCGTGGCGATCTCGCTATTACCGTGAATTGCGCTGGTATCGGCAATGGCATTAAAACAGCTGGATCCAAGGGCCCCTTCCCTCTCGATCAATTCCGCAAGGTCATCGATGTCAATCTCATCGGTACTTTCAACGTCATTCGGTTGGCTGCTCAAGCCATGCTCAGCAATGAACCAGATAGCGAGGAGCGTGGGGTCATCGTCAACACCGCTTCAGTTGCCGCTTTCGACGGACAGATTGGACAAGCCGCCTATACCGCTTCCAAAGCTGGCATTGTTGGGATGACGCTACCTATCGCGCGTGATCTTTCCCGCGATCTGATCCGAGTCATGACCATTGCGCCTGGAACATTCGATACTCCGATTATCGACACCATTCCCCCGGAGATTCGCCAATCATTGGAAAAGCAGATCCCGCATCCCTCTAGGTTTGGTAAGCCCGCAGAGTTTGCTGACCTGGTAGCAGCCATTATTGGGAACCCGGTGCTCAATGGTGAGACAATTCGCCTCGATGGAGCAATCCGAATGGCACCCAAATAATTTTAAAAAGCTACCCCAGAGGTGGGATCCGATGTGATCTCACCTCTTTTCCTCAATTAGACTCAGCCAGCGAGAGAGTATTATAGAACCCTATTTTCAGGGATCGATCTTGAACAGATCATGCCCGGACAAGAGATATAAGGAGCAACAATGAAAATTGTTGTGTTATTGAAGGAAGTTCCAGACACCTACGGTGAGCGTCACATTGATCTGGAAACCGGTCTCGCAGATCGCACCAACTCTGATGCTGTTCTCGACGAGATCTGTGAACGCGCGGTAGAAGCAGCACTAAACATCGCTGAAAACTCCGATGGGGTGGAAGTTGATGTCCTGTGTATGGGACCGCAATCGGCAGTAAGTAGTATCAGAAAAGCTTTGGCCATGGGTGCAGAAAAGGCCATCCATATTGTGGACGAGGATCTTCTTGGAGCAGATACTCTACTCACGGCCGAGATGCTCGCCGCAGCTATTTCTCGGGGTGAATATGACTTAATAGTTGCAGGCAATCTCTCTACTGATGGCAATGGTGGCGTGGTCCCCGCCATGGTTGCTGAACTCCTTGATTACCCGCACCTGACCCAACTCACCGAAGTCACGGTGGAGGGGAAAACCGTCAGCGGAGTTCGTTCCTCTGATTCAGCGACTATGAATATTGAAGGTGAGCTTCCGGCCG
Organism: Corynebacterium poyangense; assembly: GCF_014522205.1. NCBI lineage: Bacteria > Bacillati > Actinomycetota > Actinomycetes > Mycobacteriales > Corynebacteriaceae > Corynebacterium > Corynebacterium poyangense. The sequence goes on from NZ_CP046884.1 coordinate 2,283,103, forward strand.
TCATCTCTATCACGGAAACGTTCCCGGATGCGCGGTTCCCGAATTTCAAAGGCTTAAAGGCCGCGAAGTCCAAGCCCGTTGAGACCTTAAGTGCCGAGGACCTCGGTGTAGACCCCCTCGATTTTTCTGTCCCGCGGTCAATTATGATTTCAGCCAATCAACGCCCTCCCCGTGAAACGGGCGAAAAGATCACTGACGACGGAACCGCGGCGGCAAAGATCGCGGAATTCCTTGCTAGCAACGGCCACATCTAGGAGAAAGCCATGAATAACCCCATTGTGGTGGTCATTGATAAAAATGCCGAAGCACAACCTGATTTAGCCGCCGCCACCGAACTACTGGGTGCAGCTTCGCAGATTGGCACACCGGTTGCCCTGGTACTAGGGGTGCCCGAGAGTGATCGGGACTCCCTCGCCAAGGAACTAGGCCAGCGAGGGGCAACCGAAGTGTTAGTCTGCGGGGAGGAAGCTGCGTCGGACCTTACTACTCCGACAGTAGATGCTTTGGTTGCCGCAGATGAGTCCCTCAAACCAGAGGCCATCTTGCTGGCTCACACTGTGGAAGGGCGAGACGCTGCCGCCCGGTTTGCTGCCCGGAAGAAGCGCGCTCTCAACCTGAATGTCTTAGGCGTCGAGCGCGACGAGGAAGGCATCATCGCTCATCACTCAGTGTATGGCGGGCAATACCTCGTTGATTCCGCAACCACGTTCGGGGCCCCGGTCATTACCGTTCGCCCCGGCGCGGTAGAAGCCCAAGCCGAAGCAGCCGACGCCAATATTCGCGAGATTTCTCCCGAACAGGCTGGCCGCAAAACGGCAAAAATCACCTCCGTTTCCCCTAAAGCTAAAGATGGAAAGCGTCCTGATTTGCGAAGCGCCTCCCGAGTTGTGTCTGGAGGCCGCGGTTTAGGTTCCGAAGAAGGCTTCGACCTGGTATATCAGCTAGCAGACGCCTTAGGAGCAGCAGTCGGGGCATCGCGCGCTGCCGTCGACGCCGGTTACATCGATTCCAGCAGCCAGGTGGGACAAACTGGGGTAACAATTTCACCTGACCTGTATATCTCGCTAGGAATTTCCGGCGCTATCCAACACCTAGCAGGTATGCAAACCGCTAAGACTATCGTTGCGATTAATAAAGACACCGATGCTCCCATTTTTGACATTGCAGATTTCGGTGTAGTTGGTGACATCTTTGAGATTGTCCCCGCATTGATTGACGCCATCGCTGAAAAGAAGAGGTAACCTGATGAGCTCCGCACGCGTGCGTCGCGGCCTTCCCCGGCGACCCGGCGAAGAACCCTGGCCATTGGTCGAGAGCATAGGCACTACACCCCCCGAGTCTGAGGCCAGTGCGCCTATCGACTCAAAACCTAAAGAAAGTTCGACGCCCTCTAGTCCGGCACCAGCCACTACATTGCGTCAGGGGTTACCTCGTTCCAGCGGCGGGGATCCTTGGCCGCCACTCCACGAGACAGAGGTGACTGCGTCGACTACTGAGGACACCCAACCTGCCTCAGCGCCATCCGACACTGGAGTAGCTGACTCGGAGCCCAAGGCTGCTCAACCCGCGGCTCGAAAGACTTTTGCGGCTGCCCCGCCGGAAGGATTAAGGCGGGGGTTGCCACGAAGCTCTGGGGGAGAAAAATGGCCAGATGCAGTTCCTGAAACTGCCCCGGCTCCAGAGCCAACTCCAGTACCGGAAAAGCCTTCGGCACCGGTGAAGAAGCCTGCTGCGGCTACGGCGAAACCTCAGCCCAAACCGCAGGAGAAGAAAAAAGAGGTAACGCAGCAGCAACAGCAGCCAGAGCCAGAGGAGAAGAAGGATCATTCTCGACTCTGGAAGTTGCTAGGGAAAACAGCCATCGGCGTGTTAGCGTTTATCGGGGCGCTGACACTTATAGCGCTGTGCTTCCGTTGGGTGCTGAGCTTTGGCCCCATGCACAGTTTCATTACTCGCTATCCAGGTGCTGCTCCGCTGCCGGAACATGCTCCCGTGGGTATGCCGGCTTGGTTGAATTGGCAGCACTTCCTGAACGTTTTCTTCATGGTTCTGATAGTGCGTACCGGTCTTCAGATTCGCCACGAAACCAAACCCCCGGCTTATTGGAAGCCGCGCTTCGGTGATGGGAAAAAAGTTAGTTTAACCATCTGGCTTCACCAGACATTAGATGTGCTGTGGCTAGTTAACGGGCTAATTTTCTTTATTCTGCTGTTTAGTACTGGCCAGTGGATGAGGATTGTCCCTACCAGTTGGGACGTGTTCCCCAATGCTCTTTCGGCTGGGTTACAGTATTTGGCCCTGGATTGGCCGACAGAAAACGGCTGGGTGCACTTTAATGCTCTGCAGCAGTTGGCCTACTTCACCACGGTGTTTATTGCCGCTCCGCTGGCAATAATTACCGGTATTCGAATGAGTAATTTCTGGTCCAATGACTGGAAACGACTCAGCTCCGCTTATCCGATTGAAGTAGCACGGAAAATACATTTCCCGGTGATGGTGTACTTCGTTATTTTCGTCATCATTCACGTGGTATTGGTGTTTATTACTGGGGGATTGCGGAACCTCAACCACATGTATGCTGCCCAGGGTGATAGTGATCCGGCCGTGTACGCCCATAACTGGTGGGGATTTGTCTTCTTTGCGATATCCCTCGTGGTTATTGGGGGCGCTATGGCGGCCATGCGACCGGTTTTCGTCGCCCCTATTGCGGGAACTATGGGCGAGGTCACAGCGCGCTAAAAACCAGAAAGCATGCCCGACGACACTGACCACGGCGTCGGGCATGCAGCTCAGGGGGCGGGGGATTAATCGCCTATTTGATCGATACCTCGCATGACGATCTTTGGATCTGGTTCACCAACAAGCTCGTGGTCTTTATCGGTGTACTCAAACTTGCTGAGAACATAGCGCATGGCGTTAATCCGTGCGCGTTTTTTGTCATTGGATTTAATAGTGATCCACGGGGATTCATCAGTATCGGTGTAGCGGAATTGCTCTTCCTTGGCCCGAGTGTAGTCCGGCCACTTATCCAGGGACGCTAGATCCATAGGGGACAATTTCCACTGACGAACCGGATCCACCTGACGAATAGCAAAGCGAGTACGCTGTTCTTTTTGGGTCACGGAAAACCAGAACTTGGTGAGCGAAATACCCGAACCGAGGATCATATTCTCCAGCATCGGCACTTCCCGCAGAAACTCAGCATGTTGTGACTCCGTGCAAAAGCCCATAACTCGCTCTACACCGGAACGGTTGTACCAGGAGCGGTCAAAAAAGACGATTTCTCCGGCGCAAGGGAAATGCTGGATATAGCGCTGGAAGTACCAGGAAGTCGATTCCCGCGGACTGGGTTTTTCCAGCGCGACGGTCCTGGCGCCTCGAGGGTTGAGGTGCTCGTTAAAACGTTTGATGGTGCCGCCTTTACCCGCCGCATCACGTCCCTCAAACAGGATGATGTGCTTTTGACCCGTATCCTTAGTCCAGTTTTGCCACTTCAATAGCTCGATTTGCAGAGCTCTTTTCACATGCTCATACTCATCCCGACTTATCCGCGTGTCATAGGGGTAATTCTCTCTCCAGGTTTGCACCGGAGAACCATCAGGCTGGAGGAGAACTGGATCATCCTCATCACTGTCGTCAACGACATAGCCCTCAGTTTTTGTTAAATCAATGATCGGGAGTTCATCATCCTTGTGGTCAGCCATAATCTAATTCTACTGCGCATTGTGCATTTTCACCCCCGTTAACCCCATTTGGCGAAGGATTATTTTCCGTCCCTATTTAGACATGGAAAAATCCCACCTTCGAAGGAGAAAAAGGCGGGATTTTTCAGCTTTAGCTACCTGCGTTAGAAGAGGTTACTACTTCACGAGACCCAGCAGAGCAGCGATGTTTCCAGCATAAGCACCGAAGTCCTTGAGTACGGTGAACAGCTGGCCAATGAGCCCCTCAGAGGACAGGGCATTCCAGGTTCCCATGTTGGTGACGAAGTCAACGAAGGACTTGGCAACCTCGGGAGCTCCAGTGGTGGTGGGGGCGTCGCCAGGAACTACACCAGTGTGGGTTTCCATTTATAAACTCCTTAGTTCAGAGAGAAAGATTGGCGTTTTTACTTAATCTGGATTGATTAGTTATGAGGAAGGGAGTTATCCAGATTCAGCGGGGTACCAGGGGTATCGGAAGAATGATTGCTGATCGGGGTGTTGAGCAGGCTAGAGGTCTGAGCCGGAAGCTTGGGATCTCCGAACAGCTCACCCAGGTGGAGGAGCATCTTGGGGAAATCCTGGAAGATTGCCGAGAAAGACTTAGCAAAAGTGGAAAAGTCCTTCAGAGCGGACTCAACGACCGCAATATCGAAGTGCATGTTGTCTCCTTGGTGAGATAACCGGTTCTCAAGTCAGATCCGGCAGAACTTAAGAAATTGGGTTCGACACTTTTCAGTGCCTCACAAATAGAATTCTCGCAGGTTTTTGGCGCTAGTCAACACGTAAATGCCTCTCCAGGATCAACTGCAACCTGTTAAGGAAACAAAATATTAAATGAAATTAATAATCCCTTTAATAACAATTTGGCAACTACCTTGGGATTTAAACATCTTTTAAGGCGAAATAAGCAAAGGGAACCCTAACCTATGTCGTTTGGATCGGACCTAACAATCTCCAAAACTTTTTCAGTTTTTCCACTCAAAACTTATCCATTTCACCCCTATGTGGGGGTGCTTTATGGCTAAGAACTGCACAGACTTCCGTTACACAAGCGAAAACCCTGCCTCCCTCAGGGATCGGCAGGGTTGCAGAGTTCAGCTACTAAGAATTTACTTAGAAGCCGCCCATTCCGGCCATCTCGTCAGCACCCGGAACACTTGCTCCGGCCGGCTGCGGCTTATCCGCAACCACAGCTTCGGTGGTCAGGAAGAGAGCTGCAATAGAGGCAGCATTCTGCAAAGCAGAACGGGTCACCTTAACCGGATCAGTGATGCCAGCATCCATCAGATTGACATAATCTCCGGTAGCAGCGTTGAGGCCTTCGCCAGCGGGCAGGGAGGCTACCTTATCGGCCACTACCCCCGGTTCCATGCCAGCATTCGCGGCAATCTGCTTCAGGGGTGCAGACAGTGCTTCACGAACGATCTTGACGCCAGTGGCTTCATCCCCCACCAGATCCAGATCATTATCGAGGACTGAAGCTGCTTGCAGCAGAGCAACTCCGCCACCAGCCAACAGGCCCTCATCTACCGCAGCTTTAGCGTTGCGGACAGCGTCCTCAATGCGGTGCTTGCGCTCCTTGAGCTCTACCTCGGTAGCAGCACCCACCTTAAGTACAGCTACTCCGCCGGCAAGCTTTGCGAGGCGCTCTTGCAGTTTCTCCCGATCATAGTCGGAGTCAGAATTCTCAATCTCTGCTCGAATCTGGTTGACTCGGCCTTCGATTTGCTCCGCAGAACCAGCACCCTCAACGATGGTGGTGTCATCCTTGGTCACAACCACCTTGCGTGCCCGTCCCAGCAAGGGCAGATCAGCAGTCTCTAGAGAAAGGCCAACTTCTTCCGCAATAACCTGGCCACCAGTCAAGATAGCCATATCCTGCAACTGGGCCTTGCGTCGGTCCCCAAAGCCTGGAGCCTTAACAGCCACGGATTTAAAGGTGCCGCGGATCTTGTTAACAACCAGGGTAGATAGAGCTTCACCTTCAACATCCTCAGCCACAATCAACAGCGGCTTGCCGGACTGCATTACCTTTTCCAACAAGGGAAGCAGATCCTTGATGTTGGAAATCTTGGAAGAAACCAACAGGATATAAGGATCTTCCAACACTGCTTCTAGGCGCTCAGTGTCAGTAGCGAAGTACCCGGAGATGTAGCCCTTATCGAAGCGCATACCCTCGGTTACCTCAAGGTCAACCCCGAAGGTGTTGGATTCTTCAACGGTGATGACGGATTCCTTGTTGAGTTTTCCGCCACCGACGGCGTACATGGCGCGCGCAATTTGCTTGCCGATCTCAGGATCTGCTGCGGAAATACCGGCAGTAGCAGCAATCTGCTCTTCAGTTTCGACGTCTTTAGCCTCAGCGTGCAGCTTCTCGGTGATGGCTACAACAGCCTTTTCAATACCGCGCTTAATCCCCATCGGGTTGGAGCCAGCTGCCACATTGCGCAGCCCCTCTTTCACTAAGGACTGAGCAAGTACGGTAGCGGTGGTGGTGCCATCACCGGCTACGTCGTCGGTCTTCTTGGCGACCTCTTTAACCAGCTCAGCGCCGATCTTCTCATAGGGGTCTTCCAGCTCAATTTCCCGAGCGATAGAAACACCATCGTTAGTGATGGTGGGTGCACCCCAGGACTTCTCCAGCACCACATTGCGACCCTTGGGCCCCAGCGTAACCTTCACGGCATCTGCCAGAGTATTGAGACCCTTTTCCAGGCCACGACGTGCCTCTTCATCGAAGGCGATGATCTTTGCCATCTTCTGTGGTTCTCCTTTGACTCACGGTTGATAGCGACGACACTCAACGTCTCGGCATCAAGCAGGCGCCCGCGACGGCACGGTCGGTGAGTGTGGGCCAACCTCACCCGCTTAAGTGTGTTTATTCAAATAGTCATCTAGCACTCGAACAAATCAAGTGCCAGATCCCGTTTTAGCAGTCACGCCCCGAGAGTGCAAGACAGTACACTAGGAGCACATGACACGAGAGAGTATTTTCCAGGATCTGAAAGAGCTGGTCTCCTTTAATTCTGTGCATGGAGATCCAGAATTAGTCGACCAGCACGCTGGGGCTGCCCAGTGGGTGAGCGAAGCTCTCAAGAAAGCAAATCTTGAGGTAGAGGTCGTTCCCACTGTTGATGATGCCCCGATCATCTTGGGACGAAAAGCACCCGAACCCGGCATGCCTACCATCTTGCTCTATTCCCACTACGACGTGGTGTCTGCTGGGGAAAGCGAAAAGTGGGAATCTGACCCCTTCACTCTGACTGAACGTGACGGTCGGTGGTATGGGCGCGGCGCCGCAGACTGTAAAGGCAATTTAGTGATGCATCTGGAAGCCTTGCGGCAAGTAGAACAGGCTGGTGGCACGCCTCTAGGAATCTTGGTCCTCATTGAGGGCTCCGAAGAACAAGGCGGAGAGGGGTTAGATCAGCTCATCAAGGACCGCCCAGAACTCTTCGCCGCCGATGTCATCTTTATTGCTGATTCCGGCAACGCTGCCGTCGGACATCCCACTCTTACCACCTGCTTGCGAGGAGGTGCGCAGATTGCCGTCACCGTGAACACCTTGGAGGCACCCGTTCATTCTGGAAGCTTTGGAGGTGCTGCACCGGATGCAGTAGCCGCCTTAGTCCGTCTACTGGACACCTTGCGAGATCCCCAAGGACGCACCGTTATTGAAGGGGTGGATTGTTCCGGAAAGTGGACAGGAGAGCCTTATCCTGCCGAACAATTCCGCCAGGACGCCGGGGTGCTGGATGGGGTACAACTCATGGGCGCAGAAAACGACCTACCCGCAGATATGGTGTGGGCGCGGCCCGCTATTAGCATCACTGGTTTTAGTTCCACTCCAGTAGATCAGGCGGTCAATGCGGTGCCAGCTACTGCTTCTGCTCGCCTCAACCTCCGGGTTCCAGCTGGAATGGACACCCTTGACACCATGG